>JBBATA010000006.1:60255-76703 GCA_040399005.1 Solirubrobacteraceae bacterium | reverse complement strand
CTGCCGATCCGGCGACGCCGGCCTCACCGGCCCCCACCGCGGTACCGGCCGAACCTTCGCCGCTTCCGCTCCCGGAGCCCGATCCCCCGCCCGTGAGGCCACTCAGGGGATCCACGTACTGTTCGTCCCCGGCGCTCTGGGCGACCGCGATGCCCGGGGCGACGGCCAGGAGGACAATTACGGGGAGGGTGGCGAGCAGGCGACGCACCCCTCAAGCGTAGTGAACGAAAGCCGCCAGGGCGAAGGTTTGGCCCCCGCGCTCCGCTAGCGTCGCGCCGGTGACGAGCCGGCCCGAGACCCCAGGTGGACCCTCGCGGCTTGACCGTGCGAAGGAATCCGACACGGTCAGGGCTGCCGGTGTCGCCTCGGCCCAGCTGGTCGCCAACGTCCTGGCGCTCTTCACGACCATCGCGCTTGCCAGGGCACTCGGCACGGCCGACTACGGCGAGCTCGCCCGCATGGTCTCGGTGGTGACGATTCTCATCGTCCCGGCGACCGCTCTCCAGGTCGCCGCCGCAAGGGACACGACCCTCGGCCGGCTCGGCCGAGGGGGCCAGGCCGCCGCATCGCTCAACCACTGGATCGTCCGTGTCCTGGTGCTCACCGGCGCAACCTTCCTGGTCTGCGCACTGCTGAGGGAGCAGCTGGCCACCCTGCTCCAGGTTTCGCAGCCGTGGGGAGCGGCGCTGGTCATCCCGTCCGGGGTCTTCTGGATCGCACTTGCGCTGCAGCGCGGGGTCCTCCTGGGGGCCGGGGGCTACCGCAGCGTCGGCGCGAGCCTGGTGGCCGAACAGAGCTTCCGGCTCCTCTTCGGGCTCATCGCGGCCCTGGCCGGGGCCGGCGTCGGGACGATCTTCTTCTGCTCGGTTCCACTGGCCACCGTGCCCGCGATTCTCCTGACCGGGTACCTGGCCCGGCGCAAGCTCGGGCGCTCCGACCACGAACCGGCGCGGAGCCGGCTCAGGGAGCTGGCGGTGCGCAACCCCGTGCCTATGGCCGGCCTCACGCTCTTCGCCGTCCTCCAGAACGCGGACGTGATTGCCGTTGGCCACTACTTCGGCTCCAACCTCTCCGGGGCCTACGCCCAGGCCGCGGTGGCGGCCAAGGGGATCATCTGGGTAGCTGTCGGTCTCGGCCTCTACCTGCTCCCGGAGGCCGCACGACAGGCCTCCCAGGGAACAGATGCGCGGGCCCTTCTCGGCAAGACATCCGGCCTTCTCGCCGTGATCGCAGTTCCCGTGCTTGCCGCCTTCTTCCTCGTCCCGGGGACGATCCTCGAGCTGGTCTTCGGGGACAAGGCGACGCTGGCCGAGAGCGCACTTCCCTGGCTCGCCACCGCCATGACCTTCCTCGCCGCCGGCTACCTCGCGATCCAGTTTCTTCTCGCCCTCGGGCGGAAGTGGTTCCTTGCGGCCCTCGCCTTCGCTGCGGTCGCCGTCCCCGTGGTGGTCGCGCTCAGGGATACGAGCCTCGAATCGGTGGCCCTTGGCCTCCTCGTGCTGGACGGGGCGCTTGCCGCCGTCCTCTTCGCCGCCGCCCTTCTCGGCCGGGCCGACCGCGACCGCGCGATCACGGCCGACGAGGCCGAGGCGCTCGCGGTGGCCGAGGCGAGCGCGACCGCCGAAGCCGCGATCCCCTAGGAGGCGCTTCCGGCCGGCCTGGCCGCGCGGCGTGCGGAGAGGCGCGCGGCCCAGCGGCGCCCCAGTGCGATCCCGGGCGCTTCGATGAGGCGGTAGCTGACCGCCGCCGCTGCCACCGAACAGGCAAATGCCGCTGCCGCCACGGCCACCCATCCGAGGTCATGGAGCCAGCCAACGCGGTCGAGCGTGATGATGAACGCAAGGTGGTAGAGGTAGAAGGAATAGGAGACGAGGCCGAGCAGGAGGAGCGGGCGCCATCCCATCGCCCTCCTGGTCCAGCCGCCCAGTGAGGCGCCGAACACTGCGGGCGCGAGCACACAGACACCGATCAGCCCCTTGACGACGTGCCGGAAGGTGCCGGCGTCCGACCAGCTCTCGCCGAGGCCGACCGGCCCGATGCGCAGCCCCAGGAGTGCGTACAGCCCCAGGCCGATCAGCACCCACGCCCATGGCCTGGAACGGAAGGCCTCGAAGGGCTGCGGGAGCTTCATGCCGGCCGAAGCGGCGGCGCTGATAACCGCCAGGCCCATCCCCAGCGCAAACTGGTCGGCGAAGGCCGGCAGCGAGATCTGGGCGGCGATGTACCCACGGTCGCCCGGCGTGAAGGCCGGCGCCACGAGCAGCTGCCACAGGAGGGAAAAGGCGAAGAGCCCGCCAAGGACGATCAGCTCCCAGCGCACGAGCTCTCCGCGGCTGCGCGCGGGGAGCCGGCGCGCCCCGATCGCCCAGAAGACGAGAGCGGCGTAGAAGGTCACCTCGATGCAGAGCGTCCAGGCCTGCCCGATGCCCCCGATGACCGTGTTCAGGTCGTAGATCTGGAGGAAGCCGAAGTAGGTGACGATTCCGCTCGGGGTGAAGACCTCGGCCTCGATCCCAAGCATCACCGTGACGATCGGTAGCGCCACCCAGTAGGCGGGGACGATCCTCATGACCCGGCGCGCCGCGTAGGGGCCGGTTGCCGGGCGGCTCAGCCGGTCAAGCCGTGCCGCAACGAACGGGCGGTACAGGAGGAACCCGGAGACGACGAAGAAGATCGGGACCCCGACGTTGAGGTTTCCCAGGTAACGCGAGAGCGTGTCCTGCGTCAGCAGCCCGAGGTGGAAGGCGACGTGGAAGAAGAAGATCGTCAGGGCGGCGATCGCCCGAACGCCATCGACCAGCGGGAACCGCGCGTGGCTCGCAACCACGGGCTGCGGCTCCGCGCTCACGGCCCCCACCCCCCGGCGGGTTCGCGTACCTCCCAGACCCGCGCGCAGCCGAACCTCTTCGGGGGGCCGGCAACGACATCCGCGAGGTCGGCGTCCAAAGGCTCCGGGAAGCGGCAGCTGGCGAATACGAAACGGGCCCCCGAGGCCGTCACGAGCTGCCCGGCTTCCACAGGCTCGAGTTCGCCGGCAACCAGGGCGTCGGCGCCGAGCGCCCGAAGTGCCTGGTCGGGCGTCCACGACCCGGCCCCGGTCCACACCTCGCGGCCGGTGTAGGCGGAGACGTAGGCGCCGTCAACGTTCGCCGCCAGGATCCCCCCGGGGCCCGGCTGCGCCTCCATCCACCGCAGGGCATCGCGGTCCCCGGGTTCCAGGAAGAAGGCCTGCCGCCCTGCGTTGACTGCCCCTCGCAGTTCGTCGGCCCGGTAGAGCGTCCCAGGGACCGCAAGCACGAAGACCGCCGCCGCCGCGCCCCACAGGGGCAGCGGCCTCTCCCCCAGCCAGCTGCGCACCGCGAGCAGGGAAAGGACCGCAAGCGGCAGCGCGAGGCCCTGGAAGGCGTGGAACGGGAACGTGCCGAACGGCAGGTAGAAGACCGCCAGCCCGGCAAGCGGCCAGACGCGAAGCATCCAGTCACCAAGGTTTCGTGGCCTCTGCCGGTATGCGAAGAGCGCAGGCAGCGCCAGCGGCGCCAATCCGGCAAGCGTCACCCAGAACGGCCAGCGCCCGAAGCTGTTGACCTCTCCCGCCAGCCTCCACGACGGATCGAGCTTGGAGAGGGCCCAGTAGTAGATGAGTGGGAGCGCGGTGACCAGGGCGACGGCCGTGACCTGCGCCGCCGCACCGACGACCTGCTCCCGCCGGTCGGGGCGCATCAGGACGAAGAGCGGAACGGCAACGCAGAGGATGATCAGGTAGGTGGCGCCCTGCCAGGGCTGCATCCAGGAGACGACCAGGCCCACTACTGCCGCCGCGACCAGGTAGCGCGGTCCTGCGCCCCGTCGGGCCCTCTCGAAGGCGAGGAGTCCCAGGGGCATCAGCCCCACCCCGACTGCGGTGAACAGGTAACCCCAGAGATAGGTGCCGGTCCACAGCTCGCCACCGACGAAGTCGAGGTCAAACTTGACCTTCGAGGCCGGATCGACGCTCCAGCCCACCGCTGCCGCGATCGGGGTGGCGAAGAACAGGGCCAGGATGACTGCCGTCCGACGGTCGCGCTCATGGACCAGGAAGCGTCCGGCGAAGTAGAAGGAGCCGAAGAACAGGGCGGCAACGGCGACCGGCTTCCAGAGCTGGTAGGCGACGACGACCCCCGCACCGGCCCGGTAAGCAAGCCCCGAGATCAGCAGCCCCGGGTGCACGAAGCTGCGCGGGCCGGGCGCCAGGTCGTAGAGGTTGGCCGCCGCTCCGTACTCCCCGCTCTGGCGCAGCCAGTTGACGTACTGCATCGGATCGGTGACCAGGTAGCCGTCGGCGCCGGTGATTACGCCCCCCTGGACGATCGTCCGGACGACGAGCCCGGCAAGGGGTGCAACGGCGAGCAGGAACAGGGCCGCGAGGACGACCCAGTCCCATCCGCGCATCCGCGGGCGCCCCGGCGGAGCCTCGGGCGCCGCCGAGGCGATCACTGCGAGCCCCCCGGTGACCTGCCCCGCCTGGCCTCCCGCCTTATCTGCCCCCGGGCGTGGACAAGCTCCGCCATGACCGGGACGAAGACGCGGGCCATGTCGAGCCGCGAGCCCTCCCTGTCGCTCCAGGTGATGCCGGTCTCGCAGACGCGGTAGCCGAGGGCGCGGGCCAGACCGATCGCCTCAGCGTCGTAGGTCCACCCGTCGAGCGTTATGCGGGAGAAGACGTCCTGCGCAGCCTCCCCGCGCCAGAGCTTGAAGCCGCAGAAGAGGTCGCGCGTCGGCTCCCAGAGGATCGCGCGGCAGCACTGCTGGAAGCCGCGGCCCACGAACCGGCGGCTCAGCGGCTGGCGCATCCCGAGCGTTGCCCCTGGCGCCAGGCGTGAGCCGACTACGAGGTCGTTCCCCTCGAGCAGCCCGAACATCTTCGGCAGCGAGGCGAGCGAAGGCGCACAGTCGGCGTCGCAGTGCAGGCGGGCGCTGCCCGTGGCCTCAAGCATCCCCCTGCGCACCGAGAAGCCCTTGCCCCGGTTGGAGTCGTTGACCAGCAGCCTGATGCGCGGATCTGAAAGGAATGGCTCGACGCGCTCGCGCGTGGCGTCGGTGCTTGCGTTGTCGACGACGATGAGCTCCCAGGGCCTGCCGGAACCCCCCAGCCACTGCGAGAGGGCCGAGACCGTCCCGGCTATCGCCTTCTCCTCGTTGTAGGCCGGCACGACCACCGACGTGCTCAGCTCGGGCACAGGCCCGGAGCCTACCGGCGCAATCCCCGCTGTCGGCGGGCAAGCGGACGCCCGTTACGCTGTGCGGCCGATGTCTACCCCCGTTGCCTGCGGGATCTGCAGTGGCGCCCTGGAGTTGCGGTATGCGGGCGCTGCCGGTCCGCCCGAGCCTGGTGATTTTGCGCCGAGCTGTCATCGCCCGCGAGCGTGGAGCGATCTGTATCGGTGCCGGGAGTGCGGGACGGTCCAGCAGCCGTCGCTGCCCGATGGTGAGGGCCTGGCCGATCTTTATCGGGAGATGGGGGATTCGGATTACCTGGCCGAGGAGCGTGGGCGGCGGGCGACGTCGAACTGGATCCTTGACCTTGTTGAGCGGCGCCGTTCGCCGGGTCGGATGCTGGAGATCGGTTGCGGGCATGGCCTGCTGCTCGATGAGGCGCGCCGGCGTGGCTGGGAGGTGACGGGGCTGGAGCTCTCCGAGCGCTCGGCGCAGTGGGCGAGGGAGAGCTATGGGCTCGATGTCCGCGAGCAGACGCTGGAGTCGCTGGATCCGCGCGAGCAGGGCAGCTGGGATGCGGTCCTGATGATCGACGTGCTCGAGCACCTGGAGGATCCGGCCGGCGCGCTGGCTCGCTGCCGGTCGCTGCTGGCTCCCGACGGGGTGCTCTGTGTCGTGACTCCGGATCCCTCGTCGGCGACTGCCCGGGTGGCCGGTCCTCGCTGGTGGGGCTACCTGCCGGCCCATACCTTCCTGATCCCGCGCCAGACGCTGCGCGAGCTTCTGGTCTGCGAGGGGCTGACCCTCACCGACGATGTCTCATTCGTGCGGACCTTCTCTGCGCGTTACTGGGTAGATGGCTTTGCCGGTATCGCCGGGCCGGCCTCTCAGGCGATCCGCGAGGCCGCGGGGCGGATCCCGCCGGAGCGCTCGCTCTCGCTCTCCCTCGGGGACGAGCGGGTGATGATCGCCGTCAACACCCAGGTCCGCGAGCCCGAGCAGGCTCTGGCCAGCGACCGGGGAGGCGAGAGCTCGGTTCATGTTGTCCTGCCCGCCTACCACGCCGCCTCGACGATCGGCCGGGTTGCCGCCGACCTTCCGGTCGAGTCTTTTGACCGGGCCCTGCTGGTCGACGACGCCAGCACCGACGAGACCGCCGAGGTCGCCCTGAAGGAAGGCTTTGAGGTTCTCGTCCACCCCGCCAACCGCGGCTACGGCGCCAACCAGAAGAGCTGCTACACCCGGGCGATCCTTGACGGCGCCGACGTGGTGGTGATGGTCCACGCCGACCACCAGTACGACGCCGCGCTGGTCACCGAAATGGTCCGCCCGATCATCGAGGGACGCGCCGACGCGGTGATGGGATCCCGGCTGCTCGAAGACCGCGCCATCGCCGGAGGAATGCCCCGCTGGAAGTGGGTCGGCAACCGGTTCCTGACCTCGATCGAGAACCTCGCCTTCAACAAGGACTTCTCCGAATACCACACCGGCTACCGCGCCTACTCAACCGAATTCCTGAAGACCATCCCCTACCTGCGCAACAGCGACGGCTTCGTCTTCGACCAGGAGATCTTCGCCCAGCTCGTCGACCGCGGCGCCCGCGTAGTCGAGATACCGATCCCCACCCGCTACTTCCTCGAGGCCTCCAGCGTCAGCTTCCGCGCCTCGGTCCGCTACGGCCTGGAAACCCTCGGCGTCCTCGCCCGCTACCGAATCGACGAACGCCGCCGACGCTGGCCCCTGCTCCGGCGTCCGGTATCGGGCTCCGAGAACGCGCGCTCGGGAACCGCCAGGGTCGGCTGAGACCCTTGTCCCGGGTCCTCGTCGTCTCGGCCGAACCGCTCGGCGACCTGATGGCCGGCCCGGCGATCCGGGCCCTCGAGCTCGCCAACGCGCTCAGTGCCGCCAACGCGGTATCCGTCAGCGCCCCGGGACTCACCTCCGCGGAGGTCGGTGGCCGGGTGACGGCAGTTGACGCCGGCTTCGAGGACTACGAGCCGCTCGACGAGGCGATCCGCTCCGCCGAGATCGTCGTGGCCCAGGCCCTGCCGACCCGCCTCCTGGCACGGCTCCCACAGAGCGGTGCCCGGCTCGTCGCCGACCTCTACAACCCGACGGTCTTCGAGGTCCTGGAGGCCGGGCGCGATAAGGCCCCGAGGGCCCGGGGTCGCCAGCAGCGGTCGGTCACCAGGGCGGCCGGCGCCATGCTCGCCGCCGCCTCGCGGGTGATGTGCGCCAGTGAGAGCCAGAGGGACCTCTGGCTGGGGATGCTCGCCGCCCTCGACCGGATACCCCTCGAGGCTTACGACCGCGACCCGAGCATGCGCTCGTTCATCGACGTCGTCCCCTTCGGCGTCCCCGACGAGCCTCCCCCCGCGCCGGCCGGAGACCCCATCCGGGAGATGTTTCCCTCGATCGGAGCCGGGGAGATCGTCCTGCTCTGGGGAGGCGGCGTCTGGAACTGGCTCGACGCGAAGACCGCGATCGATGCCGTCCTGCAGGTCGATGGTCGCAGGGATGGACGCCCGCCGGTCCACCTTGTCTTCATGGGACTCGGCCGGCCCGGCGATTCGGAGATCGATGCCATGCAGGCCACAGGGGAGATGCTCGGGCACCTGCGCGCGACCGGCCAGGAGGGGCGCCGGATCCACGTAAACCATGGCTGGGTCCCCTACCGTGAGCGCGGCGACTGGCTGGCCGCTGCCGACGCCGCCCTGAGCGCCCACCACGACCACCTGGAGAGCAGGTTCGCCTACCGGACCCGGATGCTCGACGCGATCTGGGCAGGGCTTCCTGCCGTGGCCACGCGGGGAGACGAGCTTGCGGCCAGCATCGAGCGAGAGGCGACCGGCACGGTGGCCACCCCGGGCGACAGCGCGAGCCTCGCCGAGGCGATCGAACGGCTCGTGGACGACCCCGTGGCAATGGAGGCTGCCCGCCGGAACGCCTCAGCGCTCGCCGAACGGCTCAGGTGGCAGCGTTGCGCGGAGCCGCTCCTGGAGTGGTGCCAGGAACCGGCCGGCGGCCTTGCCCCCGACCGGCGGCTCCTGCGACGGCTGACTCTGGGCCAGTACCCGGGGATAGTGGCCGAAACGGCCCAGACCGATGGCCTGCGCGGAGCGGCAGGCCGCGTGGGCCGGAACCTGCGGCGCGTTCTCGGCTCGCGCTGACGTACCGCAGCCGTAAGGTTCCGGAGAATGGAGTCAGCGGCCACAGCTACGGGTCGGCCGGAGCCGGTTGATCGGAGCGGACGCACCTTCCTGGGACTCGACCGCGTAGAGCTGCTCTGCCTGCTGACGCTGGTGATGCTCGCGGTCGCCCCGCTCGTGGCGGTCGCCACCAAGGGACGCGACCTGTCGGGAGCCGACGGCTTTCTCGCCACCGACCAGATGCAGTACCTGGCCTGGATCAGGGAGAGCGCCGACCACCTGCTCATCGGGAACCCGTGGGACCTGGCGACCGGCGAGCGGCGCTTCTTCCATCCGATGTTCGTCATCAGCGGCGCCCTGAACCGCCTCTTCGGCCTCTCCATCCCACTCACCTACCTGATCTGGGAGCCGGTGGCTATCGGGGTTGTCTTTGCCGGGGCGCTGGCCTACGTGCGGCGACTCCTTCCCGTCGGCGGACCGCGCCACGCCGGGCTCATCCTCGTCCTGTTCGCGGTCATGCCTGCAACGGCTCTGGTCGCACTCACCGGCTGGGGCGGCAAGCCCCGCCAGTTCACCTTCGACTTCATCTCCGGCGAGATGTGGACCGGGCAGTACCTGTGGGGCTATCTCCCGACGGCGATCGCGGTCTTCCTGATCCCCCTGGTGCTCCTCGGGCTGGAGCGCTGCCGCCAGGGCGGCAGGTGGGGACTGCTTGCGCTCTGCGCCCTGGGAACCCTCATGGTCGCCTGGCTCCAGCCGTGGCAGGGCGCGGAGCTGGTGCTCCTGGTCTGGGCGGTCGAGTTCTGGCGATGGGTCCGCAGGCGCGAGGCTCCCTCCTGGGTTGCGCTGGCCGCCGTCAGCATCGCCGGGGCGCTCCCGGCCATCTACTACTTCTGGCTCTCGCGGGTCGACAGCGCCTGGAAGCTCGCGCAGGAGGCCAACGCCGCCGGGGCGCAGGACCTCTGGTCCTGGCCGTGGTGGGCGATCGCGCTCACCGTGGCGCCGCTCGCCCTCCCCGCGATCGCCGCCTACCGCGGCTCAGCCCGCAGCTGGCAGGACACGGCGGTGAGAATCTGGCCGTTCGCGATCCTCCTTGTCTACCTGCTGCCGGTCGGCACCTTCCCGTACCACAGCTTTCAGGGCCTCCAGATCCCGCTCGGGATCCTGGCGGTCATCGGAATCCGGCGGCTCTGGCCTTCGATTCCCCTATGGGCATCGGTTTCGGCCCTGTTCGTGATGGTCGTGCCCGGGACCCTCCACAAGGCCGACGTCTTCCGCAACAGCGTCCAGTCCGGCGGCGATCCCTACTTCGTCTTCGATGGCGAGCGCGAGCTGCTGAAGACCCTCGACCGCGACCCGCGCGCAGGAGCCGTGCTCGCGCCCACCTATGCGGCCCTGCTCGTTCCATCCCGCACGGGGCGCGAGACCTGGGTCGGCCCCTTCTCCTGGACGCCTGACTGGGAGCGGCGCGCCGAGCTCTCCAACGACCTCTTTGAGGGACGCCTCTCGACCGCCGAGGCCCGCAGGGTAGTGATCGAAAGCCGTGCCCGCTGGCTCTTCGCCGACTGCCGGCCGTTGGCGCTGGCCCGGCTTGAGGCCCAGATCCGCCCCCTGCTGGCCGGCCCGCCGCAGCGCTTTGGCTGCGCCCGCCTCTATGAGCTGAAAGAGCGGCCGGAGATGGCAAGCGCCGTCGGCGGCCCGTGAGCACCGCCCCGGCCGCGAGCGCTAGCCACGCGCCACCGGCGAGCCCCCCGGGTACGGCGAGCCGCGAGTGGCTGGTCGCGGGCCTGCTGCTGGCGGCCGGGGTGGCGATCTGCTCCCTCACCGCCCTGCGGGGGATCCAGCCCAATGACGAGGGGCTGATGCTCCAGGCCGCCGCGCGGATCGCCGGCGGCGAGGTGCCGTACAGGGACTTCTGGTGGTTTTACCCGCCCGGGCAGCCTTACCTGCTGGCCGGCCTGTGGGAACTCAGCGGACCCTCTCTCCTGGACTGGCGGATCGTCCGGGTCCTGGCCAATGCCGTCGTTGCCGTGCTGGCGTGGCGACTCGCGCTGGGGAGGTCGACGCCGGCACTGGCCCTCGTGGCCTGGGCGGCAGCGCTGCTCGCGATGGCCTATCCCTCCGGTCCGCACCCGTTCCCGCTCGCCCTTGCCTTCGCGCTGGGCGCCCTGCTCCTCTTCGAGCGCCACCCGGCCTGGGCCGGCATCCTCGTCGGAGCCTGCGCGGCGTGGCGCATCGAGTTCGCCGCGTACCTCGGCCTGGGGATTTTCCTCGCCCTGGCCATCTCCCCGGAGAAGGAGATGCGCCGGCGGGCGCTTCCCCTGGTGGTCGGCGCCGCTGTCATCTCGGCCGCCGTCCTCTACCTTCCGGTCGTCGCACAGGCCGGCATCGGCCCCTCCTGGGACCTGCTGGTCTGGTACCCGCTCACGGAGTTCGGGGACTACCAGAGCCTGCCGTTCCCGCTGGCCTATGACGGTCCTCTCAACACCTCGTCCCTTGGCGGATTCCTGTCGGACTCGGCGGAGAACCTGCTCGCGTGGTGGCTGCCGCTTGTCGCGATGCTGGGATTTGCCGGTGCACTGATCGCGCTTCTCGGGGCCTTTCGTCGATCGACCGACTGGCCGGCCGTTGCCACGATCGTCTTCACCGTCGGGATGGCCCACTACCTCCTGGTCCGGGCCGACATCTTCCACACCGCCCCGCTGGTGGTGACCGGCTCGGTTCTGGCCGCGTGGGCAATCGCGACCTGGCGATCGCGCGACCTGGAACCAGGGGCACGGAAGGTCGCGGTCGGAGCCGGCGCGGTGGTCGCTGCGGCGTCTCTGGCCTACGCCGTGGTCGAGGGGCTCGACCGCCAGTGGCTGCTGCTGCGGGCCCCTGCCGTGAAGGTCGTGGCGCCGCCGGCCGACGGGGTCAGCGCAGAGCCCAGGCTGGCACGTCCGCTCTCCGAGGCCGTCGCCGAGGCGCGCGGCCTCGCGGCACCGGGGGAGCCGATCTACGTGATGGGTCGCCGCGCCGACATCACCACCGCAGGCGCCCCCCTCTTCTACGTCCTGGCCGAACGGCCCAACCCGACCCGCTACGACATCGCCGCCCCGGGAGTGGTTACGTCGGCGCCGGTACAGGAGGAGATCGTCGAGGACCTGCGTTCGGCGCGCCCGCCGGTGATCGTGCGCTGGGACTCGCCGCAGACCGCCGCCCCGGAGCCGAACCGTGCCGGCCGCTCCAGCGGCGTGCGGATACTCGACCGGTACGTCGACTCGGCCTACCGCGAGGCCGACCGCTTTGGGGACTGGGTAGTCCTCACTCCCCGCCGAGGCTCCTGAACAGCTCCCTCGGCCCGGTTCCGAGACCGAAGCGCAGGAAACCGGCCGCAGCGGCCGCCATCCCGGCCCCAACGGGTAACAGCGCCCACCCGGCCGGCAGCAGGGCCACCGCGCCAAGGCACCAGGCGCCGGCAAGCGCCCCGAAACCGACCCCCCAGGCCAGGGGGGCAGCCACGTGGGCGATCCCGGCCGGTTCAAACTCGGGCGCCACGCGGCGAAACCCGGAGGCGAACCAGGCCGATCCGGCCAGGTAGGCCAGCAGCGTCCCGGCGACGACGCCAGGGGCTTCGAAGGCCAGGGCGAGCGGCACGGTGAAGGCAAGGTTGAGGGCCATGAGCAGCAGACCGGTCCTCGACTCCAGCCCGGGCCGGCCGATCGCGCGAAGGAGCGCGGTGCGCACCCCGAAGGCGACGCTCGACCCGTAGGCGATAACCAGCACCGCCGCAAAGACCCCCGCCTCGAGAAAGCTGTCACCCAGCCACGCCTCAACCAGCGGGACCGCACAGAGAGCCCCGATCGCCACCGCTCCGGCAACCGCCGACGACCAGAGCCGGTCGCTCCTGGTGAACAGCCTGCCGAGGGCCTCGTGGTCCCCAGCGCCCTCCAATGCGGCGAAGCGGTTCGCCGCCGGGACCAGCGGGGCTGCGGCCACCAGCCGTCCGGCTTCGGCGACCTGGGCGGCGACGCTCACCTGGGCAACCGTCGCCGCCGGGGAGACCAGTCCAGCAACCACGCGATCGCTCTGGCCGTTGACGATCAGCGAGGCGACCGACACCTGAAGCCGGGCCGACATCGACGCCATCTCCCGCGCCTCTCCCCGGGAGACCAGCCGTGGCCGGCTGAGCGCGACCTCGAGGACCAGCGCCCCCCGGAGAAGGATGAGCACCAGCAGCTGGGCGATAACCGCCCAGCCGAGCTGGCTGAGGCTGGCGCCGCCCTGGGTGAGCGCGACGAGCGTCCCGAGGTAGGCGACCGCCCCGAAGACCGCGGTTACCGCGACAGCCTGGAAGCGTTCGGCGCCCTGAAGCGCATTGGTCAGGGCGGCCATCAGCAGGCCCAGCGGAATGGCGAGGGCGACCAGCCTGAAGAGTGCGACCGACTGGTCCTCGAGCGAGGGCGGGAACCCGAATACCGGGACCACAACCGGGGCGAGCAGGTAGACGAGCACCGCCGCCAGCCCCCCGAGCGCGAGGTAGAAGAAGACGGTCGACCAGAAGACCCTCACGACGCCCTCCTGATCGCCTGCCCCCACCGCCGAGGCCACCCGCCTCTGGACCACAGGCGCGAAGCCGGCCTCGACGATGCCGAGATAGATCACCGCGGCCATGGAGATCGCCCAGACCCCGTAACCCGACTTGCCGACATGGTCGATGATCAGTGGCGTGCCGATGAGGGCGACGGCGATGCCCGCCACCGCCGTCGCGATGCTCGCCAGTGCATTCCTCCGCGTAGCCGCCACCCGCGGAAGCCTACGGGCGCTGCTAGAACGATCGCGTGGCCACACTGCGCGCAAGGCTCGGCCAGAGAGTTCCCGGGAAGGCCGGTGATGCTTTGGCCGGCTCCGACAGCTACGAGCTTGCTACCCGGTACCTCGACGGCCTCAGCGGCATCGAGATCGGCGCGGCCGCCCACAACCGCTACCCGGTGGAGGCGATCAACGTCGACCGGGCCGCGACCCCGCACCACAGCTACGAGGAAGAGCAGATGCGGCTGGCCGGGCGGGTCGCGACCGTTGACCTGGTGGCCGAGGGCGACCGGCTCCCCCTCCCCGACAAGTCGACCGACTTCGTCCTGGCCTCACACGTGATCGAGCACTTCCCCGACCCCGTCGGCGCGCTGCTCGAGTGGGAACGGGTGGCCACGAGGTACCTCTTTATCGTCGTTCCCCACCATGAGCGGACCTTCGACGCGGGCCGGCCCCTCACCCCGGTCGACGAGCTGATGCGCCGCCACGAGGAGGGCTTCGCCTCCGACGAGGACCGGCACTGGTCGGTCTGGGACTGTGCGGGATTCGTCGAACTCTGCCGGGCGATCGGGCTCGACGTCGTGGCCACCGAAGACCCCGACCGCAAGGTCGGGAACGGTTTCACCGTCGTCGTCGCCGTCGACCCGGAGCAGCCGCTCGGGGCGGTTCAGGGCACCTGAGCCTCGTCGAGCGCGGTAAGCACGGCGGCTACCAGCAGGACGCCCACGAGCGCAAGGGCCGGCATCTCCCAGTCCCAGTCGATGACGCTGTGCAGGGCAAGCGCGCTGAGCGCTGCAGCCGCGCCGACGCCCTCCACCCGCCTCTGTCTGACCAGGCGGACGGCAGCCCACCCGGCCCCGCCGGCAAAGGCCAGCAGCGCCAGCAGGCCCGCGAGGCCAAGCTCGGCTGCAGTCTCGACCACGATCGAGTGGGCGTCCAGGGCCGGGTCGTCGATCGTCCGGTCCTTCCTCCAGACGACCCGGAACGAACCCGAGCCCTCGCCGAGGAGCGGCCTGGCGGCGAACATCTCGCCGGCAACCTTCCAGTACTCGTAGCGGTTGCTCTCGAACGAGGCCAGGCGACGCGTGTCGGCGCCGACCCTCGGCTGCCCATCCTGGCTCCCGCTGCCTGAGGCCACGACGAGAACGCCACCGACGAGAACCACCGCGGAGGCCGCGACGACCAGCGCCGGCACGCGAAACCCACCCGGCTCCGCTGCCCGGCGCAGGCGGTCGGCAGCGAGTGCGGACGCTGCTGCCAGGGCGATGAGGAGGCCGAGCATCAACAGCCCCTGCGCCTCCCGGCTCGAATCACTGCCCTCGAGGGCCCGTACCGCCGGGAGGATGCCGGCGCCCAGGCAGGCGACAACCCCGGCAGCGATGCTCGAGCCGATCACCCGCAGCTGCGCGCGGTCGGCCGATGCGGTGACGAGCACCAGGACTCCCAGCAGGAGCGCGAGGAGCGCACCCCGCGAGAAGCTCAGGTAGACGCCTACGGCCAGTGGCACGGCGGACGCCGCGCCCGCAAGCGCGAGCCACCTCTCACGAGTGCGGTCGCCGGCGACCCGCAGGGTGAGAACAAGCCCTACGGCCGCGAGCGCCCCCATGGCGTTCCAGTAGGTGAGCGGCTGCTCCAGCCGGCCGGCGGCCGAGCGGCTCGCCTCCTGGTCGACCAGGCCGGGGAGCAGGCGGTCGGAGAGGGCGTAGAGGATGACGACCAGGATCCCGGCCCCGAGAGCCGGTTCGACCGTCCTGAGGCCGAGCCTCCCCCGCAGGAGCGAGATGCCGGCGATCATCGCGCCGAGGTACAGGAGCAGTCGCTGGAGGTCGGCCTGGGCGGTGCCCGCGATCGGCGCCCAGAGGATCGACAGCCCGACGAGCGCCGTAAGGGCGGCCAGTCCCCCGACGGCAAGGCGTCCCGGGGTGCTCCTCGGGAGCGGTCCCGACGCGGTGCCAAGGCCGATGGCGGCGAGCAGCCAGGCCACGATGCCGGCCGCGAGCCGCGGCTCGGAGAAATAACCGCCCGACCGGAAGGCGAGGACCGCGGGACCGGCCAGCAGGACGATTGCGGATCCGGTTCGCAGGGCCTGGCGCATCGGCGGCGAGCGTATTGGATCACCTGGGCGTTCCCCGCGGCCCGTAGGATCCCCTCGTGAGCTCCACCAACCTTCACCGGGGGGCGTTCCTGCACATCATCCTGGTCTCGGCTGCCCTGGTGGTGGCAGGCTGGCTGGCGCTCTCTCTGCGCAACGAGCGCCTCCAGGTCTCCGGAATCAAGCTCATGGCCGCGCAGCCACCGCAGCCTGCGCTCGCCCTGGAGAAATTCCGGCAGGCCTCGCGCCTGAGCGCCTCCCAGCAGCCCGAGCTCTTCGAAGCCTCGGCCTACTACGCGCAGGGACAGCCGCAGAGGGCGGTCACGATGCTGCGGGACCTGCTGGCCCAGGAGCCGGACAACCGGACCGGCTGGCTGCTCCTGAGCGCTTGGCTGCGCCCGACCGATCCGGCCGGGGCCAACGCCGCTGCCGAGCGCGCCAGGGTTCTCGACGGCTCGTTCTGATCAGGACCGCAGGCGCCCGGCCTGAAGGGCCAGGCCCCGCCGCCTGGGGCGTTGGCGTGCCAGCGGATGGCGCTCCCCGGGGTCGACCGGTGACCCGGCGATCGTCTCGTCCACGATCGCCGCAAAGCGCTCGCGAAAGCGGCCCGGGCCGAAGTGACGGGCCTGCTCGACACACCTCTCCGGCGAGATCGAAGCCGGATCGAACCCTTCGACCGCCTCGGCGAGCACATCGGGCTCCGGTCGATCGAAGAAGACACCGGTCTCCCCCTCGATGACGGTCTCCAGCAGGCCTCCGGCCCTTAGCGCCACCACCGGCCTCCCGGCCGCCTGGGACTCAACGGCAGCGATACCGAATTCCTCGGTGGCGCAGACCACGAGAGCCTGCGAGCTCTGAAGCAGCCGCTCGGCCTCCGGGTCGCTCACCCGGCCCACGAAGCGCACCGAGGGGCCGGCCAGCTTCTGGAGGCGCCTGGCGTCGGGCCCGTTGCCCGCCACCACCAGCGGCAGCCCGAGGGAGCTGAACGCCCTGACCGCAACCTCGATCCGCTTGTGAGCCATCAGCTCGGAGAGGACCAGGTAGTGGTCTCCAACCGGCCCCGGCTCGAACCTCGAGATCTCCACCGGCGGGTGGAGGACGGTCGCCTCCCGGGCGAAGTAGCGCTCGATCCGCTGTCTCGTGGTCTGTGAGTTGGCCACGTAGGCGTCGACGCGCTGCGCAGCGATGAAATCCCACTGGCGCCAGCGCCTCAGTACCTGCGC
>JBBATA010000006.1:0-60155 GCA_040399005.1 Solirubrobacteraceae bacterium | reverse complement strand
CGCCTAGGCTACTGCCGCCGTGGCCGCCGGCGGCCGGCCGCAGCCGCGCGATCATCTAGCGTGAGCGCCGATGCGCGTAGCGGTCGACGCTCGACACCTGGGACGCGGCCGAGGCGTCGCGCGCTATCTCGAGTCGATGCTTGCCGCGCTGGCGGCAGGCCATCCCGAGGCCGACTGGGTTGCCGTCGTCTCTCCCGGACAGGAGCCCCTTCTCCCAGCCGGCGTCGAGGCCGCTCGGAGCTCCATTCCCGCCCACCTGGCCAATGCCTCTGCAGCGGTTACGGGGCGCCCCCGGATCGACCGCGTCGCCGGCGGTGCCGACGTCGTCTGGATTCCGGCGCCGGCGCCGGTCGCCTGGTCATCCGGCGTGCCTGCCGTGCTCACCATCCACGACATCTCCTGGGAGCAGCGCCCCTCCGACTTCACCGCCTACGAGCGCGCCTGGCACGCGGCGGCCCGGCCGCGGAGGCTTGCGCGGCGCGCCCGGCGGATCGTCTGCGTGAGCGAGGCCACACGCGAGGCGCTGACCGCGGCGCAGTGGCCGGTGGGGCCGGAGAAGGCAGAGGTAGTCCCTGAGGCACCGGCCGTTGTCTCGTCCGGAGCTCCCCCTCCGGGGAACGGGCGCTACCTGCTCTACGTCGGGGCACTCGAACCGCGAAAGGGGATCGAAACGCTCGCTGAGGCAATAGGCGTCGCCCGGGGTCACGGCCTCACCCTCCCCCTCGTCGTCGTCGGACAGGGCCGGCTCGCCGGACTGCTGTCGGGCATTCCCGGCGTCGAGATGAAGGGCCAGGCGACCGAGTCCGAACTCGCGGAGCTCTACGCGGGAGCTACCGCGCTCGTGCTTCCGTCGCTGCTGGAGGGTTTCGGGCTGCCCCCGGTCGAGGCCGCTGCCTGCGGGGTGCCCACCGTGGCCAGCGACCTTCCTGTACTGAGGGAGTTCCTCGGCGACAGCTTCCTTGCCGTTCCGCCGGGAGATCCCGCGCGCCTGGGCGATGCGCTCTTTCAGGTTTCCACCGACGGCGCCCTGCGCAACCGCCTCGGCAGCGCCGCGCGGGAAGCGGTCGCCGGTCTCTCCTGGGAGGCGAGTGCCGACCGCCTATTCGCGATCCTGCGTGAGGCAGCCGGGAGCCCAGCGCCGTGAACCTCTCCATCGTCACCGTCATCCACGACTCCGGGCCCCAGCTGGAGCGCATGCTCGGGTCGCTCGAGCTGCTGGGCGACCCCGCGCCCGAGGTGATCTGCGTCGACAGCGGCTCGGGCGACGACGGGCCGGCGCTCGCCCTCGAGCGCGGAGCGCAGCTCATCTCCCTCGACGGAAACCCCGGGTACGGAGCCGCCTGCAACGCCGGCGTCGCCGCCGCCGCCGGTGACGCATGTGTCCTGCTCAATCCCGACACGGTGCTGATCGACGACGGACTGATAAGGCTGGCCGGCCTGGCAACCCGGACGCGGGCCATCTTTGCTCCCAGGCTCCTTAACCTCGATGCCACGGTTCAGCGGAGCGCCTTTCCCCCTCCCGGTGGCGCCGGCCCGGTGCTCGCTGCCTTCATCCCGCCCAGAGCCCTTCCGGCTGCGCTCGCAACCCGGCTCGAGCCCTTCCGTTCCAGGTCGCCGAGGGCGATCGGCTGGGCGATCGGCGCCTGCCTCGTCGCTTCGACGTCGCTCCTGCGAGAGCTGGGGCCCTTCGACCCGGATGTCTTCCTGTACGGAGAAGACCTTGACCTCTGCCTCAGGGCACGAGCCGCCGGCGCCGCCGTCATCTACCGGCCGGACGTCGAGCTCCTGCACGAGGGGGGCCACTCGACCGAGACGGCGCTCCACGAACAGCAGCGCCTTGAAATGCAGGCGAGCCGGCGCCGCGAGGTGATCGCCACGCAGCTCGGTCCTCATTCGCTGCGCCGGGACGACCTTGCCGAGGCCGCGACCTTCGGCCTGCGGGCGCTGGTCGGCCGCAGGCGCAGGGAAAACGTTGCGAAGCTCCGGGCCCTTCGCGCGGCTCAGAAGAGCCCAAGCTGAGAGTCGCCGTCCGGGCCGTCGGCGCGTCCGGCAGGCTCACCGTGTCCTGCCCCGTCTCCACTGCCGGCCGCGCCCTCGTCTGCGACCTCCCCCGCAACGGGCGGGAGCTGCTCCGGCGGACCCAGCGCGAGAAGTCCCGGAATCTCGGCGAAGTCGGTCTCAAGGACCTTCAGGTTGGGTCTCCGGTAGAGCGCCGCCGCAGGGTGGAATACGGGAAACAGCCTCACCTGCCTGCTGCCGACGCTGACGATCTCCGGACGCCCCCTCACCTTTCCGATCGGCGCCGGATCCCCACGGAGAAGGCGGGTGGCGAAGTTGCCGAGGGTCACCACGACGGCGGGGTTCACGATCTCGAGCTGGCGTTCGAGCCACGGCGAGCAGTTGGCAACTTCTTCCGGCTTCGGGTCCCGGTTCTCGGGCGGGCGGCACTTGAGGACGTTCGCGATGAACACCTCTTGCCGGCCCAGCCCGATCCCTCCAAGCAGAGTGTCGAGAAGGCGGCCCGAGGCCCCCACGAATGGCAGCCCCTCCCGGTCTTCGCTGGCGCCGGGAGCCTCTCCGACGAGCATGAGTGCCGCGTCGGCCGGGCCAGTGCCGAAAACAACCTGGCTCCGTGACTCGACGAGCTGCGGGCAGAGCTCGCATCCGGCCGCCTGGCGGGCCAGCTTCGTGAGCTCCTTCGCGCCCGCTGAAGCCTGTGTTTCCGGGCTCACGGGGAGGATGCTAACCGGCACAGGCCGCCGACCACAGCGCCTGCTACCTTTCGGCTCACGGCGGGCAGCTTCGGCGTCCGACCGGTAGTAAGGGGTATGGCAGGAAACTGAAGTTCAGCAGGTGTCGCGACCGGTATCCCCCGCGGAACTGGACCGAACAGTGAACGAATCGATAGCGATCATTGGCGACGGCCGCCTTGGCGGCGCCCTGGCCCGTGCCCTGCGCCTCGCCGGCGCCAGCGTCACCGGCCCGCACGGCCGGGGGTTCTCCGGCGACGGCTCTCCGGTGGCCATCGTCTGCGTCCCCGATTCGGCGATCGCCGAGGCTGCCAGCCTTGTTCCCCGGGACGTGCTCGTAGGGCACTGCTCAGGGGCCTGCCCGCTGGATGAACTGGGAAAGCGGCCCGCTTTCGGAATGCACCCCCTCATGACCTTCCCGGGCGGAGAGGTCCGCCTCGACGGGGTCTGGTGTGCGGTGTCGGGTACCGGCCCGGCCGAGGAGCGAGAGGCAACCCGGATAGCCGGACTCGTCGGCATGCGCCCGTTCAGCCTCCGGGAGGAGGACCGGGCCGCCTACCACGCCGCCGCCTCCATGGCCTCGAACTTCCTCGTCGCCCTGGAGGCCGACGCCCAGGAGCTCGCCGCTACGGCCGGCGTGCCTCCGGAAGCCCTCGTGCCCCTCGTCCAGGCCACCGTCTCCAACTGGTCCCGCACGGGCCCCGAGGGGGCCCTCACCGGGCCGATCGCCAGGGGCGACGAGGTAACGGTCGAGCGTCAGCGGGAGGCAATTGAGGCTGCGGCCCCTGAGCTGCTGCCGGCCTTCGATGCCATGGCCGACAGGACCCGCGAACTCGCGGCGCGCGCGAAGGGAGCAATCGCATGATGGCGACCGCCCAGGCAGTGCGATCGGCCGGGGAGCTGCGCGAGCTGGTCGCCGCCGCGCGGCTGCGAGAGATGACCGTCGGCTTCGTCCCGACCATGGGAGCGCTTCACGCCGGACACCAGGCCCTCGTCGAGTGCTCGGCAGCCGAGAACGACCTGACGGTCGTCTCGGTGTTCGTTAATCCGACACAGTTCGACGACCCCTCCGACCTCGACTCCTACCCGCGCAGCGAGGAGGCCGACCTCGAGATCGCCTCCCGGGCCGGAGCCGACATCTGCTTCCTGCCCTCCGTGAGCGAGATCTACCCGCCCGGACACGCCACCACGGTCTCCATGGGCGGGACCGTGACCGAGGTGCTGGAGGGAGCCGAGCGCGGCAGCGGCCACTTCGACGGTGTCTGCACCGTGCTCACGATCCTCTTTTCGATCGTCGGCCCCGACTCGACCTACTTCGGTACCAAGGACGCCCAGCAGCTCGCGGTCGTGAGGCGCCTCGTCAGGGACCTGGGACTCGGGATCCGCGTGGAGGCCGTGCCTACCGTCCGCGAACCGGACGGGCTGGCAATGTCCAGCCGCAACGCCAGGCTTGACGTGCAGGACCGCCAGGCGGCGCTTGCCCTGAGCCGCGCTCTCGCCGAGGCGGGGCGGAGCATCGTGGCCGGAACTGCAGCCACGGCACAAGAGGTCGAGGCGGCCGGCATGGCCGCCCTCACGCAGGGCGGCGTCACACCGGAGTACTTCGCCGCCGTCGATGCCGAAAGTTTCGAGACAGACCAGCATCCGAACGGAGAGACCCTGCTGCTGTGTGCAGCCCGGGTCGGAGACGTCCGGCTTATAGACAACATGACCGCAGCAGAGGCGGCGGAGACCGAATTCGGCTTCGACCGCGAACGAGAGGAGTCCTGATGTCCACCGTCCCGCACACCGAAGTGAGGGTCCCCGCCGACCCGTCCCGTCTCCCGATGACGCTTCCGCGCCTCGGCGAGATGAAGAGGCTCGGGGAGCCGATCGTGATGGTCACCGCCTACGACTACCCGGGGGCGCTCGCCGTAGAGCGGGCCGGGGTGGACATCGTCCTCGTCGGCGATTCGGCGGCGATGACCGTCCTGGGCCACGACTCCACGGTTCCCGTCGATCTCGACGAGATGCTGATGCTCACCAAGGCGGTGCGCCGGGGGCTGAGCTCTCCGTTCCTGGTCGGCGACCTCCCGTTCGGTTCGTACGAGGTAAGCGACGAGCAGGCGGTCACAACCGCCCTGCGCTTCGTCCGGGAGGCCGGCTGCGACGCGGTGAAGCTGGAGGGCGGCGGTGAGATGTCGGTCGCCCGGGCCCGGGCCATCAGCCAGGCGGGGATCCCGGTGATGGGCCACGTCGGCCTGACCCCCCAGACCTCGACCGCGCTCGGTGGCTACAAGGCCCAGGGGCGTACCGCGGCCAACGCCCGCCGGATCGAGGCCGAGGCGCTGGCCCTGCAGGATGCCGGCTGCTTCGCCATCGTCTTCGAGGCGATCCCCTCTGCCGTTGCGGCAGAGCTCCACCCGAAGATGGAGATTCCCGTGATCGGGATCGGAGCCGGCCCCGCCGTGGACGGACAGGTTCTCGTCTTCCACGACCTGCTGGGAATCCGGGAAGGGCTCGGTGCCCGCTTCGTGCGCCGCTACGCAAACCTGCTGGACGAGATGGCCGCCGGCGTTTCGGCCTACGCCCGCGACGTGCGCTCCCGCGCCTTCCCGGCGCCGGAGCACGGCTACTCGATTGAGGAGCAGGAGCTGGAGGAGTTCCGCGCCTCCCGCGGCGCCTAGCCCCCGAAGTCGATCTCGCGCAGGATGCGCGCCGGCGCGCCGGCGGCGATGACGCCGGCCGGAAGGTCGCTGGTAACCACGCTTCCAGCTCCTACGACGGTCCTCTCCCCGATCGTCACCCCGCCGGTAACGACGCAGGCCGCTCCCAGCCATACGTTGTCACCGATCCTCGTGGGCCCCTTGGCCGTGAACCCCTGATGGGTGATCGGGCGGCTGAGGTCGTCGAAGCGGTGGTCGGCATCGGTGACCAGGGCGCCGTTGGCCAGCATGCAGTGGTCTCCGATCTCCACCAGCTCGGAGGCGGCGACCATCACCGTCTGGTTGAGGAAGGTCCCCGAGCCGATCCGTATCCGGCCCCGCTCGCCACCGGTAAGCCAGACGCCCGGCTCGAAGAGCGTCCCCTCCCCCACCTCAAGCCTTCCCTGGCGAAACATCTCGAGGATCTCCCCCTGGATCGGCCAGCGGACGAAGGCGCCCCGGCTGGCCATCTCGTAGTGGATCCTTGCGCGACGCCACGGAAGCGAGTCGCGCTCGTACCATCGCCACTTGACGAGCCACTCGCGCGCCCGCTGCGCCGTCAGGCCCATCGGCTCAGGCGGCGGCCTTGAGCTTCTGGGGGCTCCGGGCGCGCCGACGTGGAGCCTGCGGCTTCACCAGCTCGGCAAGGAACTCGCCGGTATGCGAGCCGGAAGTGGCCGCGACCTGCTCCGGGGTGCCCTGGGCGACGACGGTGCCCCCCTCGTCGCCTCCTTCGGGACCCATGTCGATAATCCGGTCGGCGGTCTTGATGACGTCGAGGTTGTGCTCGATCACCACGACCGAGTTCCCCGCCTCGACCAGCCGGTGAAGGACCTCGAGGAGCCGCTGGACGTCGGCGAAGTGCAGCCCGGTCGTCGGCTCGTCGAGGATGTAGAGCGTCCGGCCGGTCGCGACCTTCGAGAGCTCGGTCGCGAGCTTGACCCGCTGGGCCTCACCGCCGGAAAGCGTGGTGGCAGGCTGGCCGAGGCGCAGGTAGCCGAGTCCGACGTCGCTGAGCGTCTGGAGGCGGCGGTGGACCTTCGGAATACTCGAGAAGAACTCGAGCGCCTGCTCGACCGGCATGTCGAGCACGTCGGCGATCGTCCTGCCCTTGAAACGGACCTCCAGCGTCTCCCGGTTGTAGCGCTTCCCGTGGCACTGCTCGCAGGGCACGTAGACGTCGGGCAGGAAGTGCATCTCGATCTTGATCTGTCCGTCGCCCCGGCATACCTCGCAGCGGCCTCCCTTGACGTTGAAGGAGAAGCGGCCGGGCTTGTAGCCGCGGGCGCGCGCCTCGGGCGTCTTGGCGAATAGGTCCCGGATGACGTCGAAGAGCCCGGTGTAGGTGGCCGGGTTCGAGCGGGGAGTGCGCCCGATCGGCGACTGGTCGACCTGAATGATCTTGTCGAGCTCGTCGATCCCCTCGATCGCCTTGTGGGCACCCGGCCGCTGCCGGGCCTTGTGGAGCCGGTTGGCGACCGCCTTGAAGAGCACGTCGTTCACGAGCGTGGACTTTCCGGAGCCCGAGACCCCGGTGACGACGGTGAAGACGCCGAGAGGCACCTCCACGTCGATGTCACGCAGGTTGTGCTGGCCGGCCCCGCGGATCGTCACGAAGCCGCTCGGCTCGCGCCTTTCCGGCGGGACGTCGATCGCAAGGTCGCCCGAGAGGTAACGCCCGGTCAGCGACCTGCGGCTCTTCTGCACCTTGGCCGCCGTCCCCTGCGCGACGATCTCGCCGCCGTGCTCGCCGGCCCCCGGCCCGAGGTCGACGAGCCAGTCGGCGCACCGCATCGTCTGTTCGTCGTGCTCGACGACCAGGACCGTGTTCCCGAGGTCGCGGAGTCTCTCAAGGGTGGCGATCAGGCGCGAGTTGTCGCGCTGGTGCAGCCCAATCGATGGCTCGTCGAGGACGTACAGGACACCGACCAGGGCCGAGCCGATCTGGGTTGCGAGCCGGATTCGCTGGGCCTCGCCTCCGGAGAGGGTCGCCGCCGCCCTGTCGAGCGAGAGGTAGCCGATCCCGACGTCCTCGAGGAACTTCAGCCTCTCGGAGATCTCGCGGAGGATGAGCCTCGCGATGTGGCGCTCGGTATCGGTCAGCTCCACCTCGTCGATCCAAGCCAGCGCACGGCGCACCGAGAAGCCGGTGAACTCGTGAATCGGAAGGTCGCCGACGAGCACCGCCCGGGACTCCGGGCGCAGCCGGGATCCCTCGCAGGCCGGGCACGGTACGACGGCCATGAACCCCTCGATCCGCTCCTGCATCGCCTCGGAGTCGGTCTCCCGGTAGCGGCGCTCGAGGTTGGGGATGATGCCCTCGAAACGGGTCGAATACGAGCGGGTCCGCCCGTAACGGTTGCGGTAGCTGACGTCGATCTGGTCCTCGCCGGTCCCGTACAGGTAGAGCTCACGATGGCCCGCCGGGAGCTTCTCCCAGGGGACCGACGTGTCGATGTCGTAGGCCTCGGCAATGGCCGCCGTGATCTGCTCGTAGTAGTTCGAGCTGCTGGCCGCCCACGGGGCCAAAGCACCCTGGTCGATCGAGAGCGACGGGTCCGGGACGATCAGCTCGGGGTCGATCTCCATCTGGGAGCCAAGCCCGGTGCACCGCTCACAGGCGCCGTGGGGCGAGTTGAAGGAAAAGATCCTGGGCTCTAGCTCGGGCATCGAGACACCGCACTTCACGCAGGCGAAGCTCTCGGAAAAGGTCATCAGCTCCCCGTCCCCCTCCTTGGGAACGGTCTCCACCTCGACGATCCCGCCCCCGAGGCCGACCGCTATCTCGACCGAGTCGGCCAGCCGCTTGCGGACCCCGGGCCTCACCACGAGCCGGTCCACGACCACCGAGATGCTGTGCTTGTAGCGCTTGTCGAGCTCGATCTCCTCGTCGAGCGTGCGCAGCTCCCCGTCGACCTTCACCCGCGCGTAGCCGTCGGCGCGCAGGCCTTCGAGCAGCTTGCCGTACTCCCCTTTTCGGTCCCGGACCAGCGGCGCGAGGACCATGATCCGCTCGCCTTCGGGCAGCTCCATCACCTGGTCGATGATCTGCTCGGCCGACTGGCCGGCGATCGGCTCGCCGCAGACGTAGCAGTGGGGCTGCCCCACCCGGGCCCACAGCAGGCGCAGGTAGTCGTAGATCTCCGTCACCGTGCCCACGGTCGAGCGGGGGTTTCGCGAGGTGGTCTTCTGGTCGATCGAGATCGCCGGCGACAGCCCCTCGATGGAATCGACGTCCGGCTTGTCCATCTGGCCCAGGAACTGGCGCGCGTAGGCGCTGAGCGACTCCACGTAGCGGCGCTGGCCCTCGGCGTAGATGGTGTCGAAGGCCAGCGACGACTTGCCTGACCCGGAGAGGCCGGTGATCACCACCAGCGAGTCGCGCGGCAGCTCCAGCGATATGTCCTTCAGGTTGTGCTCGCGGGCACCGGAGACCGCGATTGCGCTGGAGGACGCCATGCGTCCGAGTCTATTCGCCGCCTGCGGCGCTCAGCGTCCAGTCAGCTCGCGGGATACCGCCCGGTAGGCGGAGAGAGCGGGCTTGTTAACAAACCGCCCGTCGCTGTCCGCCTTGCGCAGCCCCGCGTAGTCGAACGCGTTGCGGGAACCGGCGTCGGTCGTAACCCACGAGTACCAGTAGGCGCGCTGCAGGCGCAGCGAACCACGCGCCCGCGCGAAGGCCCGGTAGACCTCGCGCACCTTGCGGGCCTGTCCGGCCTCGGTCGTCACCCAGCGCTGGTTGGCCTCGGCCTTCCCGCGCCCGGAAGGCCAGGAGACCTCGGTCACCCAGATCGGGCTGCGCCGGTCGCCGTTGCGGTTCATGACCGCACGGACCCGGCGCAGGATCTCGACGCTTCCCGATGCGTCACCGGTGAACGGATGGACGGCAACCGCGTCGAAGTGGCCCCTCGCCCGCAGCCCGGCGCGGTAGAGCGTCTCCAGGTCGCGCCAGGAGTAGTTGGGGAGCCCCGCGGTGACGACGGTCGCCCCGGGATCGGCCTGCTTGACGGCCCGGTAGGCGGCTCCCAGGAGCTGCACGTACGGGCGGGCGAACGACTTGACGGCGAAGTAACGGGGCAGGCTCGGCTCGTTCCAGACCTGGAAACGCCTGACCGGAACGCGCCGGACACCGGGGTTCTCCGCCCAGAGAGTGCCCTGCGGCCCGTACCGGCCTACCAGCACCTGAAGGAACCGGCCGTAGGCGGCCGGGTCCCGTGGCGGAGAGAAGTCGGCGAACGGGTCGCTCTCTGCCCACGGGGGAGCCTTGTTGACCAGGGCCAGCACGTCGATTCCCTGGGCAGCGGCGGCAAGGACGCGCTGGTCGGTCGGGCCGAAGTCGGTAGGCACCCCGTCGACGACGGTGAACCTCGGACGCTCGGCTTCAGGTACGTCCCCGACCCGCTCGTAGGGCTGCAGGTCCGACCACTCGATCGGAAGCCGAATCGTCCCGACGCCGGACTCCCGCATCACCCTGGTCTCGCCAGGCAGGTCGGAGGCGCTGAAGAACGGCCCGTTGGCCATCACGCCAAAGAAGCTCCGGGGAACCTTGCTGGCCCCGGCGGGCGCCGCGGCCAGCAGCGCGAGTGCCGCGCTGGCGAGAATTGCTGCGAGACGCATCGGTCCTTGAACCCGGCTACGAGGCCAGGGTTGCGCGGGTTTGCGCGAGAACGGCCGCCGCATCGACGCCCGGGAAGGCGTCCTCGAGGTGCTTCCGGGCCTGCTCCTCGTCCTCGCCCCTCATCACCAGCTCCAGGGCAACCAGGCGCGCGCCCTCGACGTCGCCCTCCGGAGCGTCGCCACCGACCGGGGGCTCAGTGAGCGGTGTCGGCGAAGGCGGCGGGGCAGGGTCGACGGCCAGGTCGGGCAGTTCGACCCTCAGGCGCCCGATCTCGGCGGCGATCTCCGCAGATGCAGCCCGAACCTCGTCGAGCAGGCGCCCGAGCTGCTCTTCGACCCGGTCGAGCCTCTCGAGCTGTTCGCGAACCACCTGTTCCCGGCTAGCCATCGGCGACGAGCCTAGCGGGCGATCTCGCGCCGGACGCCACCTGCGTTCCCCGGCGCCTCAGCCGGCGGGCCGCAGCCCGGCCGCCTCCATGCCGTCGAGCTGGCGCTGGAGGTCGCGAAGCTCGTCACGCAGCCGCGCCGCGTGTTCGAATCGAAGCTCGTCGGCCGCCACGAGCATCTCTTCCTCGAGCTGGACGATGGCTTTGCGGATCTCCTCGGGGCCGCCGCTGACCTCGGTCCGCTTCGGGCCGCGACGCCCCTTCTTCGGTGTCTTGCTCTCGGCCTGGAGAAACTCCCCGATGTCGCTGACGGCCTTGACAATCGACTCAGCTGTGATGCCGTGCTCCTCGTTGTAGGCGAGCTGGATGGCCCGCCGCCGCTCGGTCTCGGCCAGCGCACTGCGCATCGCGTCGGTCTCCCGGTCGGCGTACATGAGAACCGTCCCGTCCACATGGCGCGCGGCCCGGCCGATCGTCTGCACGAGCGAGGTCTCGCCCCTGAGGAACCCCTCCTTGTCGGCATCGAGGATCGCCACCAGGGAGACCTCGGGCAGGTCGAGCCCCTCGCGCAGCAGGTTGACGCCGACCAGGACGTCGAACTCGCCGAGGCGAAGGTCGCGGATGATCTGGATCCGCTCCAGCGTGTCGACCTCGCTGTGCAGGTAGCGAACGCGGATACCCATTTCGAGCAGGTAGTCGGTGAGGTCCTCGCTCATCTTCTTGGTGAGCGTCGTCACGAGCGTGCGCTCGGAGCGGTCCACACGCTCACGGATCTCCCCGATGAGGTCGTCGATCTGGTTGAGGGTGGGCCGCACGTCGATCGCGGGGTCGACGATTCCCGTCGGGCGGACGATCTGCTCAACGACAGCACCGGAGTGCTCGCGCTCGTAGCTGCCCGGGGTGGCGCTGACGTAGACCATCTGCGGCGTGATCGACAGGAACTCGTCAAATGTCTGGGGGCGGTTGTCGAGCGCGCTGGGCAGCCGGAACCCGTAGTCGACGAGGGTGAGCTTTCGTGAGCGGTCCCCCTCGTACATCGCACCGAGCTGGGGAATCGTCTGGTGGGACTCGTCGATGAAGCAGACGAAATCCTCGGGGAAGTAGTCGACCAGGCAGTAGGGGCGCTCACCCGGCTTGCGGCCGTCGAGGATGCGGGAGTAGTTCTCGATCCCGTTGCAGAACCCCATCTCCCTGAGCATCTCCATGTCGTACTGGGTCCGCTGGCGCAGCCGGTGGGACTCGAGCTCCTTGCCCTCTCCCTCGAGCTCGGAGCAACGGGCCTCGAGCTCACGGCCGATCTCCTCGACCGCGCGGTCGATCGAGCCCTCGTCGACGTTGTAGTGGGTCGCCGGCCAGACGGCGACGTGCTCGAGATCGTCGGCCAGGAGCTCACCGGTCAGCGGGTCGAACTCCTGGAGACGCTCGACCTCGTCGCCGAAGAGCGTTACCCGGAAGGCGCTCTCGGCGTAGGCCGGGAAGACCTCCAGGGCCTCACCGCGCACCCGGAAGGTGCCGCGGCCCAGGGAGGTGTCATTGCGCGTGTACTGGATCGCCACGAGCTTGCGCAGCAGCCCGTCCCGGTCGATCTCTTCCCCCTTCCGCAGGATCTGGACGTTGCGGTCGTAGCTCTCCGGCGACCCCATGCCGTAGATCGCCGAGACGCTCGCCACGATGATCACGTCGCGGCGCGCAAAGAGGGCGGCCGTGGCGGCGTGGCGCAGGCGGTCGATCTCCTCGTTGATCGCGGAGTCCTTCTCGATGAAGAGGTCCTTGCTCGGGACGTACGCCTCGGGCTGGTAGTAGTCGTAGTAGCTGACGAAGTACTCGACGGCGTTGTCGGGAAAGAAGCTGCGGAACTCGTTGCAGAGCTGGGCGGCGAGCGTCTTGTTGTGGGCCAGGACGAGGCTCGGCCGCTGGAGCTCCTGGATCACCCCGGCCATCGTCATCGTCTTGCCGGTACCCGTTGCTCCCAGGAGGGTGGTCCCGCGAGCTCCCCCGGAGACCTCGGCCGCGATCCGCTCTATCGCCCCCGGCTGGTCGGCGGTCGGCGTGAACTGCGGGTCGAGCCGGAACTCGGGCACGAATGGAGGTTAGACCGCTCAGGGCGCCGGGCCGAGCTCCTTGTCGTAGCGGGCGCGATAGTCCTCCTGTGCCCTGAGCACCTTCTCTACGTAGGCCCGCGTTTCGGGGAAGGGGATCTCCTGCGCCTTCAGCGAGGACCCGCCCCACTTGTCGGCGTTTCCCGGTCCGGCGTTATAGGCGGCCAGCGCGGCGGCGAGGTCGCCGTCGTAGCGGTCGAGCAGCTCGCGGAGCAGGTAGGAGCCGTAGGAGATGTTGATCTGCGGGGTGTCGAGGTCGGCGACGGTGAACCGGGTACCACCCGAGCGCCGGGCGATGTCACGGGCGGTCTCCGGCGTGATCTGCATCAGCCCCTCGGCCCCGGCCGGGGAGGTCCGGCCGGCGATGAAGCGCGACTCCACGAAGATCACGGCGGCGATCAGCGCCGGGTCGAGGTTCTTCTCCCGAGCCTGCTGGCGGATGATGTCGTCGTAGCGCAGCGGCAGCGATATCTCGCGCGCCGCGTGATGGAAGGTGCCGTTGGCGACGAGCAGCCCGGCAACGAGGAGCGCGAGCAGGAGGATCCCCACCCCGAGGCGCCGGCGGCGGATTCGCGCCGAGGTCATTCAGTCAGTTTGGCAAGCACCCCGGCCAGCGCCGCCTCGAGGTCGTCGAGGCTTCCGTCGTTGGCCACCACGTAGGTCGCCCGCTCGGCCTTCTCCTCCTGGCTGAGCTGCCTGTCGTGGCGCTCGTCGACCGCCGCGTGGCCGCGGGCGGCCGCGCGTTCAAGGCGCAGCTGTTCATCGGTGACCACCACGATGGTCGCGTCGTAGGCCGACTCCATCCCTGCCTCGAAGAGAAGTGGCGTCTCGACGACCATTGCCACCGGCGGCGGGCTGGCCGCGGCGGCCTCCTCGCGAAATGACTGGACCTCCGCGCCCACGAGCGGCCAGAGAAGCCCCTCGAGCCAGGCCCGCTCCCCCGGCTCTGCAAAGGCGTGACGTGCCACCTGGGCGCGGTCGATCACTCCGCCGGGCGCAACCCCTTCGCCCCAGCGCTCCACGACCGCCCCGATTACGTCGGGGCGCTCGTAGAGGTCGTGGACTACCTGGTCGGTGGAGAGCGTGGCTGCCCCCAGGCGGGCGAGGGCATCGAGCGCCGAACTCTTTCCGGCACCCATCGCCCCGGTCAGCCCCACGAACGGGATCGCCGCCGGGCCGCTCACCCTGAACTCCGGGTCAGTCTTCGCTGGGCGCCTCTTCGGCGCCGGGCGCTTCGGCCTCGGGAGCGGGAGCTGCCTCGTCGGCCACTTCGACCTCCGCCTGGGCTTCCTGCTCCTCGGGGCCGTCGTCGGAGATCTCGACCTCTTCCTCGGCTGCGGCCTCGTCGGCTGCCGCCTCGTCCTCGGCGGTGGCGACGATCTCGTCGGTCACCTCGCCGGCCTGAAGCTCGGTCTCGTCGTCGCCCAGGTCGAGCCCGCCGGTGTGGGCGGAGAGGATCTGGCCCTCGACCCGCTTTACCGACAGGGAGAGGCGGCGGCGCTCGGAGTCGATCTCGAGAACCTTGACCTTGATCTCGTCACCCGGCGCAACAACCTCGCGCGGGTTCTCGACGTGGTGAGGTGCAAGCTCTGAGATGTGTACAAGCCCCTCGACGCCGTCGAGGATCTCGACGAAGGCGCCGAAGGTGACGACCTTGGTGACGGTCCCCTCGAGGTCGTCGCCAACGTTGTAGGTGTTGACCACACGCTGCCACGGATCGTCCTGGGTCTGCTTGAGGCCGAGCGAGATCCGCTGGCGTTCGCGGTCGATCTCGAGAACCTTCACCTGGACGGTGTCTCCGATCGAGAGGGCCTCGCTGGGATGGTTGACGTGAGACCAGGAGATCTCCGAAATGTGGATCAGCCCGTCGATGCCGTTGAGGTCGACGAAGGCTCCGAAGTCGACGATGTTGGAGATCTGGCCCTCGACGATCGCTCCGGGCTGCAGGCGGTCGAGGATCTCCTGGCGGGCCCCCTTGCGCTCCTCCTCGAGGACCGCGCGACGGGAGAGAACGACGTTGTTGCGCTGGCGGTTGAGCTCGATGACCTTGCACTCGATGGTCGTGTGCAGGAAGGCGTCGAGGTCGGCGACCCGGCGGATGTCGACAAGCGATGCCGGGAGGAACCCGCGAACCCCCAGGTCGACGATCAGGCCGCCCTTGACGACCTCGATCACGTTGCCCTCGACCGGCTCTCCCGACTCGGCGGCCGCCTCGATCCTTCGCCAGGCCTTCTCGAACCGGGCCCGCTTCTTGGAGACGAGCAGGCGGCCGTCCTGGTCCTCCTTGGTGAGGACGAGGACGTCGACCTCTTCACCGAGCTCAACCTCCTCGTGCGGATCGACGTTCTTGCGGATCGAGAGCTCGCCCGAGGTGATTACCCCCTCGCTCTTGTACCCGATGTCGACGAGCACCTCGTCGTTGTCGATGCGGACGACGCGGCCTGAGACCACCTCGCCCTCGCTGAACGGCGAGAAGGTCGCGGCGTAGTTGGGAATGACCTGCCCGTCGACTTCGAGCAGCATCCCGTCGCTGCCGGGGACCACAGATCCTTCGATCTGGAGGTCGGTTTCGGTCGCGGTGGTCGTCATGGACCGTGCAGGTTAGCGCCAAAGACGCCCGGCCGATGGGCGATATCGCCTGACTACTTGGCCTCCAGCCAGGTGCGCCCGACCCCGACGTCCACCTCGAGCGCCGGCTCCCGGTCGCCCCAGGGGGCAACCATTCCTTCCGCAACGAGCTCCCCCAGCTGCCCGGTTTCCGCCCGCGGACCCTCGAACAGGAGCTCGTCGTGGATGGTGAGGATCATCCGGCTCTTCAGGCCGCTCGCCGCCAGTGACCCCGCCACGCCGATCATCGCGAGCTTCATCACGTCGGCGCTGGTCCCCTGGACGACGGTGTTGACCGCCAGTCGCTCGCCGAGCGCCACGGTCTGGCGGTTGGATGACCGCAGCTCCGGGATGTCGCGCCGGCGGCCGAAAAGGGTGGTGACGTAGCCGTCCTCCCGGGCCTTCTCGACCGTCTCCTCCATGAAGGCGTGGATACGGGCGAAACGGCCGAGGTAGGCGTCGATGAACTCCCCGGCTTCGGCCCTCGGGATGTTCAGCCGGTCGGCGAGGCCGAACTCCCCGAGCCCGTAGACGATTCCGTAGTTGATCATCTTCGCCTTCGAGCGCATGCCCGCGTCGATCTCGTCCTCGGAGACCCCGAAGACCTCGCGGGCGGTCGCGGTGTGGACGTCCTCGCCCCGGCTGAAGATCTCCTTCAGGACGTCCTCGTCGGCGACGTGGGCCAGCACGCGGAGCTCGACCTGGGAGTAGTCGGCCGAGAGGAGCACCTTCCGGGGGGCCGCCTCGAAGCACCCCCTGATCTCCTGTCCCAGCTCGGTGCGGACCGGGACGTTCTGGAGGTTGGGGTTGACGGAAGAGAGCCTGCCGGTCGCCGTGGAGGCCTGGACGAAGGTGGTGTGGATGCGGCTCTCGTCATCGACAAGCGAGGGCAGGGCGTCGAGGTAGGTCTTGAGAAGCTGGTTGAGCTCCCGCCAGCGCTCCACGAGCGGGACGATCTCGTGCTCTTCCCGAATCGCCTGCAGTACCCGGGCGTCGGTGGAGTAGCCGGTCTTGCCCTTTCGCTTGCGGGTGAGGCCGAGCTTGTCGAAGAGCACCGCGCCGAGCTGCTGGGGCGACCCGATGGTGAACTCCTCGCCGGCCAGCGCGTGGATCTTCTTCTCGAGCCCGCCGATCTCACGGCGGACCTTCCTGGTGATCTTCCCGAGCGCTTCGGTGTTGAGGCGAACCCCGGCGACCTCCATGGCCCGCAGCACCGGCTCCAGCGGAATCTCCATCTCCTTGAGCAGCTCGGTCTGGTCCCGCTCGGCCAGGCGCGGGGCCTGCCATTCGGCCAGGGCGCCGATCATGGCTGCCCGCCGGGCGGCCTCGTCCTCGCAGTCGATGGCGATGCCGGCCACCTCGCAGAGCTCCTCCAGGTCGTAACCGCGCCGGGCCGGGTCGAGGAGGTAGGCAGCGAGCATCGTGTCCCAGTCGACGTTCTCGGGGACGACCCCGAGCGCCTTGGCGTCGTGGGCGATCACCGCGCGGTCTTTCACCGCGGCCGCGATCTCCTCCGGCGAGCCGAGGCCTCCGGCGATCGCCTTGCCTGCGGCGCTGGCCCCGAACCGCCACTGCTCGTCCCGCGCGAAGAGCTCACCCTCGCCGGCCTCAGGTGCCAGGACGGCAACGGCAAGCGGCTTCCTGCGCCCTCCCAGCGAGACGGCCTTCTCGAGGGTCCCCTCGGACCATTCGAGCACTTCCCCTGCGGGCTCGGAGCCACCGTCGTCTCCGAGGATGGTCTCCATCCGCCTGAGGGGATCCTTGAGCTCGAACTCACCGAAGACCTCCCTGATCCGGGACCTGTCCGGCTCCCTGGCAACCTCCGCAGCGGGGTCGAGGTCGACGGGAACGTCGCGCTGGATCGTGGCCAGCTGCTTGCTCAGCCTCGCGTCGTCGGCGTGATTGACGAGATTCTCCTTGCGCTTGGCGCCGGATATCTCGTCGACGCTGTCGAGGATCGTCTCGAGCGAGCCAAACCGCTGGAGGAGCTCGCTTGCCGTCTTGTCGCCGATCCCGGGTACGCCCGGGATGTTGTCCGAGGAGTCTCCCTTTAGGCCATAGAAATCCGGGATCAGCTCGGGCCCGATGCCGTAACGCTCGACCACGGCGTCGTAGTCGTAGTCCTTCGTGTCGGTGATGCCCCTGGCGGTGGCCATCACCCTCACCCGCCCCTCAGGGTCGATCAGCTGGAAGGAATCGCGGTCGCCCGTGACCACGACCACGTCGATCGGGGGATCCGCGGTGCGGGCCCGCTCGGCGAGCGTCCCGATCACGTCGTCGGCCTCGTACCCGTCGACCGAGACGTTGGTCCAGCCGAAGGCATCGACGATCGGCTCGAAGTACGGCCACTGCTCCTTGAGCAGGTCGGGCCGCGAGGTCCGGTTGGCCTTGTAGCGCTCGTCGAGCTCCTTTCGCCCCGAAGATCCGGCGTCCCAGCAGACGACGGTCGGGTTGCTCCCGTGCTCGGTGATGATCTTCACCAGCATCGAGGCGAACCCGAAGATCGCGTTGGTCGGCTGGCCCTTGGAGGTGGCGATCGTGTCCGGCAGGGCGAAGAATGCTCGGTAGGCGAGGCTGTTGCCGTCGATCAGGTAGAGCGTCTCGGCCACCGCGGGCAAGCTACCGCAGGATCCGGCACATGGGCGGAGCCCGAACCTCCGTAGACTGCCGCCGAAGTGAGCCCCACTCCCTCAGCCCAATACAGCCTCACCATCCGGGTCGAGATCGAAGACGTCCCGGGAATGCTCGGCAAGGTCGCCGGCGCTATCGGCGACGCCGGTGCGGTGATCGGCCCCATCGACCTCGTCGAGGCCGACGGCGGCCTGGTGCGGGACATCACGGTCGACGCCCACGATCCCGACCACTGGGACGACATCGTGGGCGCCATCAACGCGATCGACGGGGCACAGGTTGTCGACACCACCGACCGCACCTTCCAGATTCACGTGGGTGGGAAGATCGAGCAGCACAATCGCTCCCCGCTCAAGACCCGGGACGATCTCTCGATGGCCTACACCCCGGGGGTCGCACGGGTCTGCACCGCGATCGCCGAGGACCGGGAGCGGGCCTTCCAGTACACGATCAAGCGCAACACGGTCGCCGTGGTCAGCGACGGCACGGCCGTCCTGGGGCTCGGTGACATCGGCCCGGAGGCGGCGATGCCGGTGATGGAGGGCAAGGCGATGCTTTTCAAGGAGTTTGCCGGCGTCGATGCCTTCCCCATCTGCCTCAGCACGAAGGACCCGCAGGAGATCATCGACACCGTCGAGCGGATCGCCCCCGGCTTCGGCGGCATCAACCTCGAGGACATCTCCGCTCCCCGCTGCTTCGAGATCGAGGAGGCCCTCAAGGAGCGGCTGGACATCCCTGTATTCCACGACGACCAGCACGGAACGGCGATCGTTGTCCTCGCCGCGCTGATGAACGCGTGCCGGTTGACCGGGAGGGAGATCGGGGATCTCCGCGTCCTGATGGTCGGGCTCGGGGCAGCCGGGATCGCGGTCACGAAGATCCTCCTCGAGGCAGGGGTAACGGAGATCATCGGCTGCGACTCCCAGGGCGTCCTGAGCACGGAGCGGGCCGACTACCTGGATGGCTCGATGCCGGAAATCAAGCGCTGGTTCTCCGAGGTGTCCAACCCGGAGAAGCTCTCCGGTGGCCCGACCGAGGCGATCCGGGGCACCGACCTCTTCATCGGGCTGTCGGGGGCCCGGGTCATCGAGCCGTCCGCTCTGGCCACGATGAATCCTGACCCCATGATCTTTGCCATGGCCAACCCCAACCCGGAGGTGACCCCCGAGGAGGCATCCGAGTACTCGCGGATCATCGCCACCGGCCGCTCGGACTACCCGAACCAGATCAACAACGTCCTCGCCTTTCCGGGGATCTTCCGCGGCGCACTCGACGTCCGCGCCGACCAGATCACCGAACCGATGAAGATGGCTGCCGCCCGGGCGATCGCCGACATCGTGACCGACGAAGAGCTCTGCGAGGAGTACTTCATCCCCTCTGTCTTCAACCGGGACGTCGCGCCTGCGGTTGCGGAGGCCGTCTCGGTCGAGGCCCGCCGCTCCGGGGCCGCCCAGGCCGGCCAGAGCACCATCGGCTTTGCGGCTTCGGACGTCGAGTCGATGCGCCATCCGAACGGATGAGCGCCGTTGCGCCAGAGGGCGCGCACATCCGTAAAAGCTTTGCAACCAACCAGCGAGGAATGCAGACGAAATGAAGGTCACTGTCACTGGAGCAACCGGCCTGATCGGAACCGCCCTGGTCGCCGCCCTGAAGGGCCGGGGCGACGAGGTCACCGTCCTGTCACGCAACCCCGAACAGGCCGCCCGTGAGCTTGGGGTCGAGGCCGTCGCATGGGACCCGATGGCCGAGCCGGCGCCGAGCTCAGCGATCAGCGGACGGGACGGCGTCGTTCACCTCGCCGGCGAGCCTGTCGCCCAGCGGTGGACCGAGTCGGTCAAGCGCTCGATAAGGGCCAGCCGCGACCTGGGTACGGCGAACCTGGTCGCCGGTATCGCCGCCTCGGAGCCCCGCCCGAGCGTCCTGGTCTCCTCCTCGGCGGTGGGCTACTACGGGAAGCACGGTGCGGAGATCATCGACGAGTCAGCCCCTGCCGGCAGCGACTTCCTGGCCGAGGTCTGCGTCGAGTGGGAACGCCGCGCCCGCGCCGCGGAGGAGCTCGGTCTCCGCGTGGTCATCGTGCGCACCGGGGTTGTCCTCGACTCGGGCGGCGGGGCGCTCAAGACCATGCTTCCCCCCTTCCGCGCCGGCGTGGGCGGCCCGGTGGCCGGCGGCAAGCAGTACATGCCGTGGATCCACCTCGACGACATCGTCGGCATCTACCTCGCCGCCCTCGACGGCGCCGGATGGTCGGGCCCGGTGAACGGCACCGCCCCCGAGCCGGTGACCAACGCCGAATTCTCGAAGGCGCTCGGACGGGCCCTGGGCCGCCCGGCGATCTTCCCGGTGCCCGCCTTCGCCATCCGCACCCTCTACGGCGAGATGGCCGAGATCGTCACCGAAGGCCAGCGCGCCGTGCCCGCACGGACGCTGGAGTCCGGCTACGTCTTCCAGCAGCCCGAGCTGGACGCCGCGCTCAGGTCTGCCCTGGGGCGCTGACCCGGGAGGTTCAGCTGCCCGGGCCGGCCCGGAAGGTGTCGGCAACCGCAATTCGGTTGCCCCCCTCCTTGCCGGCGCGCTCGATCGCGTCGAGGACGTCGTTCATCGCCTCGTAGCCGTAGAGCGCGTCATCGGTCGGCTCCTCGCCGAACTGCTTCCGGTAGGCGGCCCGGAACCCGGGCGCCTCCTCCCTGCCCCCCGGCAGCCCGTCCCATCCGGCCGACGGAGCGACCTGGAGCAGCTGGGCCTGGTCGACGATCACCCGGGAGAGCTCGGTCTGGGACTTCTCGAAGTCACCGATGTACGCGATCGACCGCGGATCGGTGACCGCCCTGCGGGCGTTGAGCGCCACCTGGCCGTTGCCCGGGTCCTTCCCCTTGCCCGCAAGTGAATTGAGCGAGACGAAGTTGAGGATGAAGTCTCCGATCTTGCCGTCCCTCTCGGAGAAGGCGAGCCGCTCGCCGTTGAGGATGTCGTTGCCGGCCTCGGCGTCCGGCCCGCTCAGCGGAAGGCTCGAGTAGACGCTCAGGTAGGTCCCGTAGACCTGGGCCCCGGCAACCTTCGCGTCGTCGGTGCCGCAGCCCCCGGCGACGACGGCGATCAGAGCGGCCCCGACCAGCGCAGCGGCCCGCAGGGCAGGCCGCCGTTCAGCTGTCTTCGCCACTGAACCGCTGGCCCAGCACCCGAACGCCGGCGGCGGTCACGATGATGACCAGCGCGAGCAGGAGGCCATCCAGCGGGTTCACGCCGAAGGCGATGAGCACCACCCAGAGCGAAAGGGCGAATACGGATGTGACGAAGAGGCCCATGCAGCGGGAAGCTTACCGGAGCGCCTGGGCGAATCGCTCTACGAGCGCGCCGCAGGCCGTCGCCGGGTCGTCGCTCTCCGAAGCCTCGCGCACGAGCCTGCTGCCGACGATCACGCCGTCGGCGCCGGCCCGCGCAGCGGCGTCGGCCTGCTCAGGCGTCGAGATGCCGAACCCGAGTGCGACCGGAACCTGCGAATGGCTGCGTGCGCGCTCGATCAGCTCGGCGTATCCGCCGTCCCCCGACCGCTCTCCGGTCGTCCCGGACACCGAGACGGTGTAAAGGAAGCCCCGAGCCTGCGAGCCGATCTGCTCCATCCTCTCCTCGCTGCTGGTGGGCGCAGCCAGTGGCACGAGGGCGATTCCGCTGGCCTCACAGGCGTCACCCAGCTCACCGGACTCCTCGAGCGGAAGGTCCGGAACGATCAGGCCGCTCACCCCGGCCGCGGCGAGGTCCCCGACGAACTCCGCTGCGCCCCGGGCCAGGACGAGGTTGCTGTAGGTCATCAGTACGACCGGCACCTCCTCCGACAGCGCCGCGGCAGTCCCCAGGACCGACTCCGGGGTGGCGCCGGCCTCCAGGGCCCTGGAGCCGGCCTCCTGGATCACGGGCCCGTCGGCAAGAGGATCGGAGAAGGGCACGCCGAGCTCGACGAGGTCGGCACCGGCGGCCGCGTAGGCGCGACCGATCGCCAGAGAGCTCTCGGTATCGGGAAAGCCGCCCATCAGGTAGGGCATCAGCGCCGCACGGCCCTGGCGTCTCTCGAACGCCTCCGATATCCGCTCGATCCCGGTCAACGGTCGCCCAGGAGCTTCAGGACCTCAGAGAGGTCCTTGTCTCCCCTCCCGGAGAGGCAGACCAGGTCGAGCCCGGAATCGCTCGGCTCCTCGAGCACGAAGTGGATCGCGTGGGCCGGCTCGAGCGCGGGGATTATCCCCTCGAGGCGGGCGGTGCGGGCGAAGGCTTCGAGGGCGTCACCGTCGCGGACACCGACGTACCGGGCGCGGCCGCTGTCGCGCAGCCAGGCATGTTCCGGACCCGAACCGGGGTAGTCCAGGCCGGCGGAGACCGAGTGCGCCTCGGCGATCTGGCCGCTCGGGTCCTGGAGGATCGCGCTCAGCGAGCCGTGGAGCACCCCCGCCCTGCCCCCTGCCGCGAGCGGGGCGCCGTGGCGCCCGCTTTCGATCCCCTCGCCGGCGGCCTCGACGCCGACCAGCTCCACCTCCTCGTCGTCGATGAACCCGGCGAACATGCCGATCGCGTTCGAGCCACCCCCGACGCTGGCAATCACCCGGTCGGGCAGGCGCCCCTCGCGTTCGAGGATCTGTGTCCGGGCCTCGTCCCCGATGCACCGCTGCAGCTCCCTGACGATGACCGGGTAGGGAGCGGGGCCGACGGCGGAGCCGAGGATGTAGTGGCTGCTGTCGACATTCGTGACCCAGTCCCGGATCGCCTCCGACACGGCCTCCTTGAGGGTTGCCGCCCCGGCCGTCACCGGCACCACGGTTGCCCCGAGAAGCTCCATCCGCTGGACGTTGGGCTGCTGGCGCCGGATGTCCTCGGCGCCCATGTAGACCACGCACTCGAGGCCCAGGAGCGCGCATGCGGTCGCGGTGGCCACCCCGTGCTGCCCGGCGCCGGTCTCGGCGATCACCCGGCCCTTGCCCATCCTCACTGCCAGGAGAGCCTGGCCGAGGGCGTTGTTGATCTTGTGGGCCCCGGTGTGGAGGAGGTCCTCCCGCTTGAGGTAGACCGGCCGGCCCGCAGCCTCCGAGAGGCCCGAGGCGAGGTAGAGGGGAGTGGGCCGGCCGGCATAGTCGCGGAGCAGCACGGCCAGGCGCTCGCGGAAGCCGGGGTCGTCGCGCGCCTCGACCCACGCCGCCTCCAGCTCCTCGAGGGCCGGCATGAGCGTCTCGGGCACGTACTGGCCGCCATAGGGCCCGAACCGGTGCTCGACCGGCGAGCTCATCCGACCACCGGTTCCCCGGCCCGTGCGACCGCCTCCATGAAGCTCCGCACCTTTTCCGGATCCTTGACCCCGGGCTCGGACTCAACCCCCGAGGCCACGTCCACGGCGAAGGGGCTTGCCGCGGCGATCGCCTCCCCCACGTTCTCCGGTTCGAGGCCTCCGCTCACGATCAGCGGCACCTGCGAGCTGCGCTGGGCGGCAAGCTCCCAGTCCCAACTCTCGCCCGTGCCGCCGGGAAGTCCGGTCTTCCGGGTATCCAGCAGGTGGTAGTCGACGTTCCGGAAGCGCTCGATGTCCCGCAGGTCTGCGGCCGACCCGACGCGGCCCACCTTGATTACCCGGGCGCCGGTCCGGCGGCCCAGCTCATCGCAGTAGGAGGGGCCCTCGTCGCCGTGGAGCTGGACCATCGTGAAACCGGTCGCCTCGACCAGCCTGGAGACATCGTCGAGCGGCTCGTCGACGAAGACCCCGCAGATCTCGGCATTGCGACCGAGCCGGCGCGCGATCAACTGCGCCTGCGCAGGGTCACAGGCCCTCGGAGATCCATCCCACATCACGCAGCCGAGGGCCCAGGCCCCGTTCTCGAGCGCCATCTCGGCGTCGGCGAGGTCGGTCAGGCCACAGATCTTCACGCGGGGAGTCTCCACCCGCCCTATGGTCGCAGATCGCTTCTGCGCTGCCGGAGCTACGGCTGCTTGATGTCCTGCTGGGGTCGGCGTCCGAGCTCGACCTCGACGGTCTCCCGCTTCTTGCCGCCCTTGAGGTACTCGATCTCGATCCGGTCGCCAGCCTTCTTGGAGGCGACGTAGGAGGAGACGTCGGCCGCCGACTCCATCTGCCGGCCGTCGATCTTCTCGATCACGTCGCCGCCGATCATGATCTTCTGGCCGTCAAGCTCAGCCGGGACCGTCCCGCCCTTGAGGCCGGCCTTTGCCGCCGGGCTGCCCGGCTGGACCGAGACGATCAGCACACCCTGGTCAACCGGCAGGTTCAGCGCATCCAGCTCCGGGGTGATCCCGATGGTGGTGATGCCCAGGTAGCCGGTGTCCACCTTGCCCTCACGCAGCCCGGGGACGAGCTTGCGGGCCGTGTCGATCGGGATGGCGAAGCCGATGCCGACGCTCCCGTTGCTTCCGCCGGTCTGGATCTGGGAGTTGATCCCGATCACCTCGCCGGCCGCATCGATGAGCGGTCCGCCCGAATTGCCGGGATTGATCGCGGCGTCGGTCTGGATGACGTTGTCGATCGTGAAGCCGTTAAGCCCCTCGATCTGCCTCCCCTTGGCGGAGACGACGCCGGTGGTGAGGGTGCCGGTCTGTCCGAAGGGATTGCCGATAGCGACAACCGGGTCGCCGACGACGACGTCGCTGGAGGAACCGAGCGGGAGCGGCCGCAGGTTTAGCCCCGACGGGTCGACCTTGAGGACGGCAAGGTCGGTCGAGCGGTCGGCTCCGAGCACCTTTGCCTCGGTCGTCTTGTCGCTGTCGCCTTCGAGGCCGACGCCGATGGTGACCTTCTTGGCGCCGTCGACGACGTGGGCGTTTGTGAGGATCGTGCCCTCGTTGTCGATGGCAAAGCCTGTCCCGCTCGACTTGCCCGAGCCGGAGCCGGGAATACCGAACTGCGACTCGCTCTCGCTCTGCACACCCTCGGCGAGCACCGAAACAACACCGCGCGAGTCACGGCGGTAGATCTGGCTGGCGCTTAGCCCTTCGCCGCTGGAGACCGGACGCAGCTCTCCGCCCCCGGCGCGCACGACGGTCGTCTCTCCGCCCCCGCCGATACCGAGCAGCGCCGCCACGGCGATCGCCGCCGCCGCGCCGACCAGTCCGGAGAGGATTGCCACGGGCCAGATCTTCTTCTCGTTGGTCATGGGATTCGAGGATGGGGTCGCTTGCTGAAGGCTCTATAAACGGTTCCTGAGGCGCAGCGAAGGCTTTCAGGCTATCCCGAAGCCCTTCAGCTCCCGCAGCGCCTCACCCGGGTCGGGAGCGCGCATCAGGCGCTCGCCCACGAGGACGGCGTCGACTCCGGCCTGCTCCAGCTCCTCGAGCTGGCCGGCCGAGGTTATTCCGGACTCGCTCACCACGACCTTCCCGGCAGGGATCGCTGCCATCAGCTTCGAGGTGCGGGCGGTGTCCACGGTGAAGTCGCGCAGGTCCCGGTTGTTGATGCCGATGATCTCCGGGTCGACGGCCTCCATGGCCCGCTCCAGCTCTTCGGCGTCGTGGACCTCCACCAGAACGTCGAGCCCGAGCTCCCGGGCCCTGGCATCGAGGCTCCTGAGCTCCTCATCGTCGAGGGCGGCGACGATCAGCAGGATCGCGTCGGCGCCGGCCGCCGCCGCCTCAGTGACCTGGTAGCCGTCGACGGTGAAGTCCTTGCGCAGGATCGGGAGCGCACTGGTCGCCCGAGCCTCCTGCAGGTCGGCCAGCGAGCCGCCAAAGTTCTCCTCCTCGGTCAGGACCGAGAGGGCGCTCGCGCCGGCCTCCTGGTAGGCGCCGACCACCTCAGAGACGCTGCTCCCCGGACGGATCTCACCCGCGCTCGGCGACCGGCGCTTGAACTCGGCGATAACCGACATGCCCGGGGCACCGAGCGCCTGGCGCAGGCGCCCGCTTCCCTCGCGTTCGGGCAGCATCGCCAGGAGATCGGCCTCCGGGACCACGGCCCGCCGCTCGTCCACGCGCTGGCGCGAGGCGTCGCATATCCGGCTCAGCACGTTCACCTTCCGGCCAGCTCCCCGGTACGGGCCACGTAGGCCTCGAGCACCTCCCGGGCGGCTTCCGAGTCGATTGAGGACTCCGCCACCGTCATTCCCCCGGCGATGGATGGCGCGCGCCCGGAGACGTAGATGGCGGCCGCCGCGTTGGCCAGCACGATGTCGCGCGCCGGCCCGGGCTCACCCTCCAGGACTCCGGTGATGACGGCCGCGCTGGCGGCCGCGTCGCCGCCGGGGACCTCACCGGCGGCGGCGCCCAGCCCGAGCTCCTGCGGAGTGACCACCACCGACTCGACGGACGAGCCGCGCACCTCCCTCGCCTCGGTCGGGGCGTCGATCGAGATCTCGTCGAGCCCGTCGGTACTGGAGACCACCAGGGCATGCTCGGTCCCGAGCGCGGCCAGCGCGCCCGCCATGATGTCGAGCCGCCCCGGTTCCCATACCCCGATCAGCTGGCGGCGTGCGCCTGCCGGGTTCGTCAGCGGCCCCAGGAGATTGAAGATCGTGCTGACCCCGAGGGCCCTGCGGACCGGCACCACGTGGCGGGTGGCGGCGTGATGTGCCGGGGCGAACATGAAGCCGAACCCGAGCTCGTCGATCAGCTCCGCCTCGGCCTGCGGGTCGAGGTCGAGGCTCGCACCGAGCTCCTCGAGGACGTCGGCAGATCCGGTGAGGCCGGTTCCCGTGCGGTTGCCGTGCTTGGCCACGGCGCACCCGGCGCCGGCGGCGACCAGGGCGGCGGCAGTCGAGATGTTGAAGGTCTGCCTGCCTCCTCCCGTCCCGCACGTGTCGAGCAGGTCGGCGCGCTTCGGCCTTACCTCGCTCGCCATCGAGCGCATTGTCTCCGCCATCCCGGCCAGCTCGTCGGCGGTCTCGCCCTTCTCGCGCAGGGCGAGGAGGAGGTCGCGGATCTGGTCTTCCCCTGCCTCTCCGGCCATGATCACCGCCAGGGCCGCGGCAGCCTGCTCCCGGGTCAGGTCGTTGCCTTCCCCAGCCTGGACGATGGCCTCGTCGAGGACCGGACCGCTCATTCGACGCCCACCTCGAGGAAACGGCCGAGCATCTCCCTGCCGTGGGGGGTCAGGACAGACTCGGGATGGAACTGGACACCCTCGGCGGGCAGCTCGCAATGCCGGACGCCCATGACCACACCGCCGCCGCGGGAAGTCACCTCCAGGACGTCGGGCAGCGACTCCTCGCTGGCCACGAGGGAGTGGTAGCGGCCCACGGTCAGCGGGTCTGGGAGCGCGGAGTAGATGGTGCGACCGTCATGCTCGACCTCGGCTGTCTTTCCGTGCACCGGCTCGCCCCGGACCACCTCTCCCCCGAAAGCCTCGACCAGCGACTGGTGACCGAGGCAGACACCGAGCGTCGGGACGCCCTCCTCGGGAAAGCGGCGCGCCGCCTCGATCGAGATCCCGGCCTTCTCCGGGGTGCAGGGACCCGGTGAGATGACGAGCCGGTCGGCGCCGCGACCCAGGAGGTCGTCGACCTCGGCCATGTCGTTGCGCACCACCTCGATCTGCGCTCCCATCTCTCCGAGGATCTGGACGAGGTTCCAGGTGAAGGAGTCGTAGTTGTCGATGACCAGGACCTGGCTCATCTCCACCCCGGCTCGGCGCAGGCCATCTCGATCGCGCGGATGACGGCCTTCGACTTGTTCACCGACTCCTCGTACTCGCTGGCCGGCGTGGCGTCGGCCACTGTGCCCCCGCCGGCCTGGACGTGGACCTTGCCGTCCCGGAAGACGACCGTCCTGATGTGAATGCAGGTGTCGAGGTCTCCGGCGTAGCTGAGGTAACCGATCGCGCCGCCGTACCCGCCGCGCTTGACCGGCTCGAGCTCGTCGATGATCTGCATCGCCCGGACCTTCGGAGCCCCCGAGAGCGTCCCGGCGGGCAGGATGCTCCGCAGGGCATCCATGGGGCTGACGCCATCGCGAAGCGTCCCCGAGACCGACGAGACGATGTGCATCACGTGGGAGTAGTTCTCCACCTCCATGAACCCGTCGACGCTGACCGAGCCGTACTCGCACACGCGCCCGAGGTCGTTCCGTCCAAGGTCGACGAGCATTACGTGCTCGGCGCGCTCCTTCTCGTCGGCGAGCAGCTCCTCGGCGATCTGCTGGTCCTCGGCCGGCCCGGAGCCGCGGGGGCGGGTCCCGGCGATCGGCCGGGTCGACGCCCGGCGCCCGCTGACCGTGAGCAGCGGCTCGGGGCTCGCCCCGACGACCTGGAACTCGACGAAATCGAGGAAGTACATGTACGGGCTCGGGTTGACCACGCGCAGGCCGCGATAGACCGAGAACGGGTCGGCCGCGGTCTCCGCGGTCCAGCGCTGCGAGGGAACAACCTGGAAGGCGTCCCCGGCATGGACGTACTCGACGATGCGGCCGACGATCCCCTCGAACTCCTCGCGGGCCATGTTGGACTCGAAGGCCGGTGCCGGCAGGACCCGGCCCTCCTGTTCGGGAATCGGTCCGGCGAGGGCACCCTGCACCCCGGCGATGCGCTCCGCGGCCGCATCCCACGCCTGCCCGACGTCGGTGCCTTCCTCGACGAAGAGGTTCACGATCACGCTCAGCGTGTGCTTGAGGTGGTCGAAGACGACAAGCAGGTCGCTGAGCATCAGCGCCATATCGGGAAGGCCGATCACGTCGGGGTTTGGCTCCCCGAGCGGCTCGACCGTCCGGACGAGGTCGTAGCCGAAGTAGCCCACGAGCCCGCCCGCGAAGGGCGGCAGCCCCTCAATGGGCGCCTGCTGCCAGCGCCCGGCCAGCTCCTCGGCGAGCCCGTAGGGGTCGCCGCCATCCCCCAGCGACCAGCTCAGGACCTCCCGGGGTGCAAGTCCTATGAAGCTGTAGCGCCCAAACCGCTGGCCCTGCTCGGCGGACTCGAGCAGGAACGCCGGCTCGCCGGGGGCCAGCGCACGGAGCTTAAGAAAGGCCGAGACCGGAGTCTCGCAATCGTCGATGACCTCCAGCCTCAGGGGGATCAGCGTGTACTGCTCCGCCAGGCCGATCGCCTCGTCACGCGACGGCAGGACCGGCCCTGGAGCCCCGTGGCTCATCGTGCCCGTTCGAGCAGCACGCGGGCGGCATCGGCGAGGCTGCGGCCGCGGGAGGAGAGAAGGACGCTCAGGTGGTAGAGCAGGTCGGCGGCCTCCTCGTCGACCCGCTGGTCGCTCTCCTTCGCCACCGCTATTACGACTTCGCCGGCCTCCTCGGTGACCTTCTCCCCGGCCAGCGCGGGTGACTCGAGCAGCTCGACGGTGTAGGAACCGGCCTGCCGGCTGGCCGCGCGCGCGTCGATCGTCCGCTCGAGCGCGGGAAGGGCCTCGAACGGGACCTTCTCCTGGGAATCGTCCTGGGCGAAGCAGCTGCGCGCCCCGGTGTGGCAGGCAGGGCCGGCGGGGTCGACCAGGGCTACGACGGCGTCCCCATCGCAGTCGGTTCGCAGCGCCTGGACTCTCATCACCGATCCGGAGGTCGCTCCCTTCCTCCAGAGCTCCTGCCGGGACCGGCTCCAGAGATGCAGCTCGCCGGTCGAGGCGGTGAGCTCCATGGCCTCCTCATTTGCCCACGCGAGCATGAGGATCTCGCCCGTGCGCGCGTCCTGAGCCACCACGGGGACGAGCCCGTTGTCGTCGTAGGTGATCTCCATCACTGGCAATTCAAGCAGCGGCCCGCACAAACTCCGGGGGAGCCTGTCGCAGGTACCAGCCGAAGGAACGGTCGACCAGCGACTGGCGGCCGATCAACTTCAGAACCGCGGTAAGGACCGGCGGGGGCAGCGCCGGAATCAGCCGCTGCAGCCGCAGCGCGATGCCGAAGGCACGGGCGTGGCGGGCCGAGAAGCCCCCGTAGCGGGCGAGCGCCTCCTCGACGCCGGCCTCGCCCTCGATCACGCCCCTGATCGAGCGACCGCACGCGAGGCCGAAGTAGAAGGCCGTCCGTATCCCCTCCCCGGAGAGAGGGAAGCAGTGGCCGGCGCTGTCGCCGACGAAGAAGACACCGTCCTCGGCCGCCCGGCGCAGGCGGTGCGGGAACCAGTTGCCCTGGTAGCCGACAGGAGCGCCGTCGAGCCGCTCGGCGAGCTCGACCGTCGGCTCCTTCACGTGCCGGCGGGGGTCGTACGAGCCGACGCCCACGCGCCGCTCCTCCCCCGCGGGAACCTGCCACCCGTACCCGCGGCGAACGATGTCGCGCTCGATCCAGATGTCGAGGCTGTCACCGCTCCCGTCATGGGCGGGATGGACCTCGAGCCCCCGCGAGAGGGGGGCTTCCGGCGGCTGGTAGTGCGGGCTCGAAAGGACCCGGCGCCAGCCGAGGGCATCGACGACTATCGGGGCCAGCAGGGTCCCGCGGTCGGTATGAACCTCGATCGAGCCGTCGGGGCGCCTCTCCCCGCGCCCGTCGACCTTTGCCGTCTCGAAGGCAACCCCGTCGCAGCCGTCCCAGAGGATCGAGCAGAGCTCCCGGTAATCGAACGCCGACCAGCTCCACGGGAGCCGGTACTTCGATGAGCCCATCGGGGTGGTGAAGGTCATGTAGGGAAGCTCCTGGCGGATCGACGCCTCGAGCCCCATGGCCTCGAGCCAGGGAGTCGGGCAGGCGCAGGCCGAGGTCTGCCGCTCACCGATCTCGTAGCGGTCGACCAGGAGCACCTCCGCGCCGGAGCCGGCGAGCTCGCGGGCAACGGTGAGCCCGGCAAAGCTCGCCCCGCAGATGATCACGTCGGCGCGCAGGCCGTCGAGCGAGGTCCGGTCCTCGCCGCGCTTGGTTGCCCGACGCGTCACCGGATGTGGGCGCGTGCGATCGCGTGGACCGCGTCCCAGGGACGCGGCCGGGTGCTCCTGCCGACGACGTCATACCCGCTTCGCTCGACGCGATCCAGGACCCGTCCGTACACGGCCTGCGCCACGCGCACCCCGGGCCGCATCGCCGCGGGAAGCATCTCGTCCAGGCTCGAGGTATCCGCGAAGAGCGCGCGGGCCGTGGCCACCTGCTGGGCAACGTGCTCCCGGAGCCGGTGGGTGGCGGCCCCCCGGGCCAGGTCCTCTTCGACCAGGCCGGGCAGGTAGACCCTTCCGTTTCGCCAGTCGGTGCCGACGTCGCGGATGAAGTTGGTCAGCTGGAGAGCCATCCCCAGCCGGGAAAGGCTCTCGCCGGCCTCCTCGGGGGCGTCCAGCAGCGGAGCGGCGACGGGGCCCACGGTCGCCGTCCCTTCCATGTAGTGGTCAAGCTCCGCCTGGCTGCCCATCCTCACCGGCTCGCGGCAGTCCGAGCGCATCGACTCCATGTAGCGGGGCAGGAGCTCGAGGCGCATTCCGTAGCGGGGGCCGGCGTCCACCAGGGCTCCGATAACCGGGTGGTCCGACCAGCCCCGGTCGACCCCGTCCTCGAGGATCTCCTGCCAGCGGTCGAGGGCGGCGCGGCGCTCACCGTTGAGGCGCGGGTCGTCGGCGATGTCGTCGGCCCCGCGCACGAACCCGTACAGGGCGTACAGGGCGGGCCGACGCTCCGCCGGCAGCGACCACGTGGCCGCGAAGTAAGTGGGGTCACGGCGGAGCTGCATCCTCCGGCATGCGCGATACGCATCGGAAACCTGGCTGTCCACGGCGGGGACCACCCCCGTACCGTAAACCCCCTGATGGCTCCGCAACAAGCGCGAACCGATCGCTGCAGGCTCGTGGTCGTAACCGGGAAGGGCGGCGTCGGGAAGACCGCGGTCGCCGCCGCCACGGCACTCGCGCTTGCGCGGTCGGGCCGCGACACGATCGCCGCCGAGCTTTCCGGCCAGGCGCGGATACCTGCCCTGCTCGGCGGCTCCTCCGCAGCGAAGCCGGGTTCCGAGTCGGAGATCGCCCCGGGAACGTGGACGACCACGATCGACCCGGAGGGCGCACTGGCCGAGTGGGCGGGGCAGATCGTCAGGCCGCGGGCGGTGCTGGAACTCGCCATCCGCTCCCGCGCGTTCTCGGGTTTCGTCGCCGCTGCACCCGGAGCCAGCGAGCTGATCTCGATCACCAAGGCCGCCGAGCTCTCCTCACGCGACCGCTGGGCGCCGGGCGCGCCCCTCCACGACGTCGCCGTGCTCGACGCCCCGGCCTCCGGGCACGGGGTGGGGCTGCTCGAAAGCCCGCGCACCTACGCCGAGATCGCCCGCGTGGGGCCGATTGCCACCCAGGCCAGGGCGGTCGACGAACTCCTCCGTGACCCCGAGCGGTGCCTGATCGTCACCGTGGCAATACCCGAGGAGACGCCGGTCAACGAGGCGGGCGAGCTCGCGGGGCTGCTCGAAGAGAAGCTGGGGCGCGGACCGTCACTGGTGGTCATGAACTCAATGCTCGATGGGGGGCTGACCGAATCCGAGGCGCAGGCAGCAAGGCGCTCGGCCGGCCCTTCACCGGCGCTCGCCGCCACCGACCGCAGGCTGGAGCTGGTCCGGCGCCAGGAGGCGCAACTGGAGAGGCTTCGCTCGCAATCCGGCGCGCCTGTCGTCTGCCTGCCGAACCTCGGCCCCTCCGGGACGACACCGGATGGCGTCGAAGAGCTGGCGGGCCTGCTGTCGCCCGAGCTGGCGGGAGGCTGAGTCAGTCGATTCCAAGGCGGTCAAGGAGGCCGTCGTCTCCCCGCCAGCCACCCCGGACCCGGACCGAGAGGTCCAGGTGGACCTTCTCGCCCAGGAGCTTCTCGATCTCGCGACGGGCCGAAGTCCCGATCGCCTTGATCATCCTTCCACCACGACCCACCAGGATGCCCTTCTGCGACTCGGTCTCGACCCACAGCAGCGCCCGCACTCTCAGGACGCCGCCTGAGGGCTCCATCTCCTCGACCACCACCTCGACCGAGTGCGGAACCTCCTGGAATGTCCTGCGGATCGCCTGCTCGCGGATCAGTTCGGCCACAAGCGTTGCCGTCGGCTGGTCGGAGATGGAATCGGGCGGAAAGAGGTACGGGCCCTCCGGCATAAGCCCTGCAAGGTGGCCGGCCAGCTCAGGGACGCCCTCGCCGGTACGGGCCGAGACCGGGAAGATTTCGTCGGCGCACCCGAGCGCCCCGGCTTCGGCAAGCACCGTCACGGTGCGCGCGCGGTCGAGGCGGTCGCACTTGTTCACGGCCAGCACGACGGGGATCGATGACCGTTCCAGCAGCGAGGCGATGTAGCGGTCCCCGGGCCCGACGCCCTCCTCGCCGTTGACGAGCATCAGCGCCGCATCGCTGTCCGCGAGCTCGTGCTCGACCCGGGCCTGCATACGCTCGGTGAGCCGGTCACGGGGACGCTGGAACCCCGGCAGGTCGACGAGAACCAGCTGGGAGTCGCCTTCCTGGGCCACGCCCCGGATCGCGCGCCGGGTGGTCTGCGCCCGGTCGGAGGTGATGGCCACCTTCTCCCCCACGACCTCGTTGACGAGGGTCGACTTGCCGACGTTGGGGCGCCCGGCCAGGGCGACGAAGCCCGCCCGCGTCACCAGGAGCAGATCTCGGCCTGCAGGGCCAGCATCTCGCCGTGGTCGGTCTCGTGGTCCATCCCGGCCAGGTGAAGCGCCCCGTGAACGATCGCCTCGCGAAGGTCCTCGGCCTGCGGGGGGCAGATGACGATGTCGCCCAGCTCCCGCGGCCCGGCCTGTGGCTCCGCGCCATCGACGGGAAAGGAGATGACATCGGTCGGGCCCTCCCCTCCCAGGTGCTCCCGGTTGAGGTCGGCGATCCGCTCCTCGTCGACGAACTCGACGGCCACGTGGCCGTCTTCGATCCCCGCCGAGGCGAACGAGAGGGCCAGGAGCCGCTCCACCTCCGGGCGGGGCGGGGCGCCGGGGGCCGGTGCCCCGGCGATCAGGTCAACCTCGATCACCGGTCTCCCGGCCTGCCGATCCACCCGCGGCGCGGAGACGGGCCTTGCCCTTGCCCGTCCACTCCCCGTAGGCCTCGACAATCCGCTGGACCAGCCTGTGCCGGACGACGTCGTCGCCGCCGAAGCGCACGAAGGCGACGTCTTCGACTCCCTCGAGGATCTCGCCAACGACAACGAGGCCGGAGCGCTGGTCCCTCGGCAGGTCGATCTGGGTGATGTCCCCCGTGACCACCATCTTCGAGCCGTAGCCGAGCCGGGTGAGGAACATCTTCATCTGCTCCGGGCTCGTGTTCTGGGCCTCGTCGAGGATCACGAAGGAGTCGTTGAGGGTGCGGCCACGCATGAAGGCCAGCGGCGCAACCTCGATCACGCCGCTCTCCAGGTAGCCGGCGACCTTGGCCGGGTCGAGCATGTCGTTGAGGGCGTCGAAGAGAGGGCGCAGGTAGGGGTCGATCTTGGCCATGAGGTCCCCGGGGAGGAACCCGAGCCGCTCGCCGGCTTCGACGGCCGGCCGGGTCAGGATGATCCGGTTGACCTCACCGCGGGAGAGGGCGGCGGCGGCCATGGCCACGGCCAGGAATGTCTTGCCGGTGCCTGCCGGCCCGATCCCGAAGGTGATGGTGTTGCGACGGATCGAGTCGACGTAGCGCTTCTGGTTGGGCGAGCGGGGGGAGACTGAGTGTCCCCGGTGGCTCCAGAGGACGTCCTCGAGCACCTGGGAAGGGTCCATCTCCTCGTCCAGCGCGCCCCGAACCGAAGTTACGGTCGAAGGCGCGATCACGTGGCCGCTATCGGCCAGCCCGGCCATCTCCCTGACGAGGGTGGCCGCGCTGGTGACGGCCGCCGGCTCGCCGTCGAGGGTTACGACGTTGCCCCGGAGGAAGACGTTGCAGTCGACCTGGCTCTCGAGGTCACGCAGCACCGAGTCGGCGGAGCCGCTGAGCGCGCTGGCTGCCTCGTTTGAGAGCTCGATCTGCTCGCGCATCAGCCGGCCAGGACCTCCCTGGCCACCGCGGATACCCGGCCACCGTCGGCCCGTCCGTCGACCCGCGCCATGGCCGCCTTCATCACCGCACCCATGTCGGCCTGCCCTTCGGCGCCCGTTTCGGAGACCGCTTCGGAGACGATCTCCTTCAGCTCGTCGTCTGAGAGCTCGGCGGGAAGGTAGGCCTCGATCACCCCGGCTTCGGCCTCTTCGGCGTCGGCGAGCTCGTCGCGCCCGGCCTCCCGGTAGGCGGTGGCCGCCTCGTGGCGGCGCTTGCGCTCCCGGCGCAGGACGGCGACCTCGTCGGTCTCGCCGTCCTTCTCGGCCTTCTGGAGCTCGGAGAGCACGAGCCTCAGGGTGGCAACGCGCTCCCGGTCGCCTGCCTTCATGGCCGAGGCGATGTCCTCCTTGAGCTGGTCAATTACCGGCATCGGGCCATCATAGGAGCCCGCAGGCGCCGCGAGGCGCTGTCCGGGCGGGGCGCCTACTTGCCGGCTACGGAGGCCACGTAGGCGGAAACGGCGTCGATCTGGGCCTGGTCGAGCGTTCCCGAGAAGGCCGGCATGCCACCGCCGCCGTTGGTCACCTTGGCCTTTACCGTCGCCTCGCTGGGCTGGAGCTGGTCGAGGTTCGGGCCGGCCACGCCGTTGGAGCCTGCGTCACTGAGCGTGTGGCAGGTCGAGCAGTTGGCCACGAAGACCTGCTTGCCCTCCGCTTCGGCGGAGCCGGCGGATTCCTTGCTGCCGGACTTCTCCGAAGTGGTCGGCGCCGGTGTGCTGGGCACAGAGGCAGTGTCGTCGGAACCCCCGCATGCCCCCACGGCCAGGGCGGCGGCGGAAAGGGCGGCAAGGGCGATCAGGCGCATGCGGCCAGTGTAAGGGAGCGCCGGCCGGCCGCCAAGCGGCGAAATTCGGCACCCGGAGCGGTGGTCGCCCGCAGCGCCTGGGCCGTACTGATGACGTGGAGATGGATGGGAAGGTCGTGCTCGTAACGGGAGCGTCGAGCGGCATTGGGGCCGCGCTTTCGCGGCAGCTGGTTGAGGCCGGCGCCACGGTTGTCGCCGCCGCCAGGCGCCAGGAGCTCCTCGATGAACTGGGCGCTGCCGCGTCGTTCAGGGTCGACCTGTCGGACCCCGCCGACGCCCTGCGTCTCGCCGACGAGGCCGTCGGGCGCTTCGGGCAGGTCGACGTGCTCGTAAACAACGCCGGGGTCCGCCTCGACTCGCCCGCGGTCGACGCAAGTCTCGAGGAGATAGACCAGAGCTTCCAGGTGAACGTGCTGAGCCCGATGGTGCTCGCCGGGCGTCTGGTTCCGGGGATGGTTGAACGGGGCGAGGGGGTTGTCGCCAACGTCCTTGCCCCCCAGGTTTCGCCCGGGCGCCGCGGGATGGGCGCATACGCTGCGTCGAAAGCGGCTCTCGAGTCATTCACCCAGACTCTCCGCCAGGAGGTCGGCGGAGGAAAGGGAGTCGCCGTCTTCGGCTTCGACCCCGGATGGGTGAAGACCGGCCTTGCCCCGGACGGCAGCGACGAGCCCGAAGACGCGGCCTCAAGGCTGCTGGCGGCGATAGCCCGCGGCCGCTCGAGCCGCGACATCCTCAGCTGAGCGCCAGCCTGAGAGCGGCCCACTCCCCCTCGCAGCTGCGCCCCGTCTCCCGCAGCCCAAGGCCCTGGGAGAGGGCCTCCGACACCTCGTCGGCCTCGCGGGCCAGGAGCCCGCTGGCCACGAGCACCTGCGGCACGGGCCCGGCAAAGCCGCCGCGGGCCAGGCTCAGCAGCAGCGGCCGCAGCAGGTTGGCCACCACGAGGTTCCCTGACGGCGCAGGGCCACCACGAAGAAGGTCGAAGCGGCTGGCCTCGACTTCAACCCCGTTCGCCCTGGCATTGGAGACCGTCGCCTCGACGCTCGCCGGGTCATGGTCGAACGCCAGGACCGGACCCCAGCCGAGCCTGGCGGCGGCGATGGCCAGGACTCCCGAACCGCTTCCGAGGTCGACGCAGGAGCCCGCAGGTGGCTCCTCGAGCAGGAACCCAAGACAGAGCCGGGTGGTCGGGTGGGCGCCGGTACCGAAGGCGCGCCCGGGATCGATGACGACCTCTGCCTCTCCGCCGGCGACATCCCACGGCGGGCTGACCCGAAGACTCCTTCCCCCTGCCTCGACCGTCGCGGCGCGGTGGAATTCCCGCCAGCGGGTCTCCCAGCCGTCTTCAACCACGCTCGTGGCGATCTCGATCGGGACGTCGCCCACGGCGGCGTCGAGGTCCGGAAGCGTCGGGATCTCCCCCTCGGCGCCATAGATGGCGTATTCGACGAGGCCGTCCCCCCCGTCGCACTCTTCGACCCCGCCCGGCGAAAGATCGGCGAGCTCGGCGAGGACGAGCTCGGCAGACTCCCTGGGAACCCGGATCGCCAGCCGGATCAACGGCCGCCGCCGAACAGGCGCCGGAGCTTGCCGCCCAGGCCCTCGCCCAGCTCGAGGTTCTCGGGACCCAGCGAGTCCGCCATCTGGCCGGCCAGCTCACGCTGCCCGGCGTCGAGCCGGCGCGGGACGATCACGTTGACCACCGCCCGGAGGTCGCCTCGCCGCTCGGGGCGCCGCAGCTGGGGCATCCCCCGGTGACGCACGACGATCACCTCTCCCGGCTGCGTTCCGGCCGGGATCTCCACCTCGACGGGGCCGTCGACGCCCTCGACCTCTTCATTGGTGCCGAGGGACGCGGTGGGCGCGGAGACGTCGATAACCGCCACCAGGTCGTCCCCGTCGCGGACCATTCCCTCCATCTCCTCGACCTCGACCTGGACGTAGAGGTCACCTGCCGGCGCCCCGGGATCGCCGGCATGGCCCTCCCCGGCGAGCCGGATCCTCTGGCCGTCGGCGATCCCCGGCGGGACCTCCACTTCGAGCTCGCGACGAGCCACGACCCTCCCCCTTCCGTCACAGGCCGTACAGGGACTCTCGGGAATCCGCCCCAGCCCGTCACAGGCGTCGCATGCCACCGTCTGCATAACCTGGCCGAACGGAGAGTTGGCAACCGCCTGGAGCGTGCCGCTCCCGCCACACCGGTCGCAGCTGCGCAGCTCGGTACCGGGCTCGGCGCCGTCTCCGCCGCAGCTCTCACACGTTCCCACCGCTTCGAAAGACACCTCGCGGCCAACGCCGGTGAACGCCTCCCTGAGAGTCACCCGGAGCCCGATGATCGCGTCCTCACCCTGGAGCGGACCCGACGCAGCGCCGGCAAAGCCCGCCCCGAAGAAGGCGTTGAAGAGGTCGCCGAGCGAGCCGAACCCCTCGAAGTTCGGTCGCATCCCCCCCGACCGCAGGCCTTCGTGGCCGAAGCGGTCGTAGATGGCGCGGCGCTGGGGGTCGGAGAGGATCTCGTAAGCCTCGGCGGCCTCCTTGAACTTCGACTCGGCCGACGGGTCGTGGCGGTTGACGTCCGGGTGCAGCTCCCGTGCCAGGGCGCGGAAGGAGCGCTTCACCTCGCGATCGTCGGCGTCGCGGGGGACGCCGAGCACCTCGTAGGGATCCCGCGGGGCAGCCGTTGCCACCGTCAGCCCTCGTAGACCTCGTCGGCGTAACGGGAGAGCTGCCAGGCGGCCTCGCGCACGGTGGCGATGGCCCCGGCATAGTCCATCCGCACCGGCCCGATAAGCGAGACCGTCCCCAGCCGCTGGGCGCGCGGTCCGTAGGAGGCAGCGACCAGCGAAAGCGACCTGAGGGCCGGCAGCTCGTTCTCGGTGCCGATCCGAACCAGCACGTCGCGCTCGCCGAGCGCCTGGCGCAGCACGCCGAGCAGCGTCACCCGGCGCTCGAGCTCGCCGATCAGTTCGTTTATCTCGCTCAGGTCCTGCAGCCGGTCGGCGCCGAGAAGCCTCCCCGCGCCCTCCACGTAAAGGCTGGCCGAGGACTCGGCCTTGAGATCGGCCAGCGCCGGGACGAGGGCTTCGATGAAGCTCCTTTCCGTCATGCCGAGGGCCGGGTCGGTGAGCCTCTGGGCGAGCGTGCGCGCCCCAAGCTCGAATCCGGCGAGTCGCTCGTTGAGAAACTCGCCGGCCCAGTCGGCGAGGCCCTGGTCGACCGGGCCGGGGAAGCTGACCAGCCGCCGGCTGACTCCTCCGGCCGAGGTGATCACGACGACCATCGCCACCGACTCCTGGAGCAGCAGCACCTCCACGCGATGCACGGTCTCGGCCTCCAGCGGGGGCGCCGAGATCACCGCCATCAGGTTGGAGACCTCGGCCAGGGCCGAGCTGGCCAGGCGCATCGCCTCGTCCACCTCGCGGCGTACCAGCGGCATCTGCAGCTTGACCTCGGGAAGGCGGTCGGGAAGAAGGCGATCGACGTAATAGCGGCGCCCGGCGTCGGTGGGCACCCGGCCGGCCGAGGTGTGCGGGTGAGCGAGAAGGCCATGCTCCTCGAGGCAGGCGAGCTCGCTGCGCACGGTCGACGGGCCGCATCCAAGCTCGGGGTCGGCGGCGAGCGTCTTGGAGCCGACCGGCTGGCCGGTCTCGCGCTGGAGCTCGACGACGCGCCTCAGGATCTCTTCCTGGCGGGCGGTCAGCACCGGGCCGATGGTACCGGCGGCAGGCCGGCGCTCAGCCATCTTCCCCGAGCTCGAGCACGGCGAGAAATGCCTCCTGGGGCACCTCCACCCGGCCGACCTGCTTCATCCGCTTCTTGCCTTCCTTCTGCTTTTCGAGGAGCTTGCGCTTGCGGGAGATGTCGCCGCCGTAGCACTTGGCGATCACGTCCTTGCGAAAGGCCTTGACCGTCTCGCGGGCCACGATGTTCGAGCCGATCGCCGCCTGGATCGGAACGTCGTACTGCTGGCGCGGAATCTTCTCCCGGAGCTTCTCGGCGAGGCTCCGCCCGACAGTCGGTGCCTTCTCGCGGTGAACCAGCATCGAAAGCGCGTCGACCGGCTCCCCCGCGAGGAGGACGTCCAGCTTCACCATGTCGGAGGGACGGACCCCGGTGAGCTCGTAGTCGAGCGAGGCGTACCCGCGGGTCCTGGACTTGAGCTGGTCGAAGAAGTCGAGGACGACCTCGGCGAGCGGGAGGTCGTAGGTCAGCTGGACGCGGTCGGCCGAGAGGTACTGGAGCCCGGCATGCTCTCCCCTCTTCTCCTGGCAGAGCTCCATAACCGCCCCGACGAACTCGGAGGGCGTGAGGATCGTCGCCCTGATCATCGGCTCGCGGATCTCCTCGACGCGGCTCGGGTCGGGCATCCTCGAGGGGCTGTGGACATCCACCTCCTCGCCGTCGGTGGTGGTCACCTCGAAGCCGACCGACGGCATCGTCGCGAGAAGGTCGAGGCCGTACTCGCGCTCGAGCCGCTCGCGGACGATGTCCATGTGCAGGAGGCCCAGGAAGCCGCAGCGGAAACCGAAGCCCAGCGCGTCTGAGGTCTCCGGCTCCCAGCTGAGCGCGGCGTCGTTGAGGGTGAGCTTCTCGAGCGCGTCCCGAAGGTCGGGGTACTGCTCGGAGTCGATCGGGAAGAGCCCGCAGAAAACCATCGGCTTGACGTCCCGGTAGCCGGGCAGCGGCTCGGTCGCGCCGCCGGCCTGCGTGGTCAGCGTGTCGCCGACCCTGAGCAGGGTCACGTCCTTGACTCCGGTGATGACGAAGCCGACCTCGCCGGCACCGAGCTCGTCGGTGGTCACCATCTCCGGCGTGAAGAAGCCGATGTCGTCGATCTCGGCCTCGGTGCCGGCGACCATCGCCCGGATCGCCTCCCCCTTGCGCAGGCAGCCATCAACTACCCGGATGTAGGCAACCACGCCGCGGTACTGGTCGAACTCGGAATCGAAGATCAGTGCGCGCGCCGGGGCCTCCGGGTCGCCGGACGGCGGTGGAACCCGCTCCACGACCGCCTCGAGAACCTCGTCTACCCCCTCGCCCGTCTTCCCGGAGATGCGCAGGATTCCGTCGGCCGGCTCGCCGAGCAGCTCGGAGACCTCTTCACCGACCCGTTCCGGATCGGCGCCGGGCAGGTCGATCTTGTTCAGGCACGGAATCAGCTCCAGCCCCGACTCGATCGCCAGGTAGGTGTTGGCCAGCGTCTGGGCCTCGACACCCTGCGAGGCGTCGACGACGAGCAGCGCCCCCTCGCAGGCGGCCAGCGATCGCGACACCTCGTAGCTGAAGTCGACGTGGCCGGGGGTGTCGATCAGCTGCAGCTGGTACTCCTGACCGTCGCGGGCGGTGTACATCACCCGAACCGCCTGCGCCTTGATGGTGATTCCGCGCTCGCGCTCGAGCTCCATCGAGTCGAGCAGCTGGGCCCTCATGTCGCGCGGGTCGACGGTGCGGGTCATCTCGAGGATGCGGTCGGCCAGCGTCGACTTCCCGTGGTCGATGTGGGCGATGATCGAGAAGTTGCGGATGCGGGACTGGTCCATCGGGCTCCCGGAAGGCTAGGGGCCGGGGCCCTCAGGCACCGGCGCCGCGCCGGCGGGAGAGGCGGGAGGTCACGAAGGTCCTGATCTGCGCCGCCTCGGGTACCCGCATCAGCTGGACGGCGAGCACGTAGACCACCGAGCCGGCGGTGACCGCCGGGATCACGGCGATAAACCGGGCGAAGACCCCCGCGTCCCCGACCGCGGCCTCAACTACCGACCACACGCCCCACGCCGCCCCGGCCAGCGCCGCCGAGGCGAGGATGATCTTCGCCGCGGCGATCGCCGTCTGGCGCCCTTCGATCGAGCCGTTCAGCTGGCGGCGCAGGAAGAACATCTGGGCGGTGGTCATGCCGACACTCGAGGCGACCGTGCCGATGACCGGCCCGGCGATCCCGAGCGGCTTGTAGAGGGCAAGCGACACCGCGGCATTCAGGAGCAGGTTGCAGGCGGCAAGCCCCGTCGGGACCCAGGGCCGCTGGAGGGAGAAGAAGGTGCGGGTGAGTAGCAGGTTCACGCCGGCGAAGGGGAGCGAGAAGGCGAACCAGAAGAGGGCGGTCGACACCTCCTCGGTCGACTGGGCGTTGAACGCCCCGTACTGGTAGACGAGCTCCACCACCGGCGAGGCGAGCACCATGATCATCGCCGCCGCCGGGATGAGGAGCAGGAGGTTCTGGCGGGTTCCGGTACCGAGCATCCTGCGCAGCCCCGGCATGTCGCCACGGACCACCAGCCGGCTCAGGGACGGGAAGAGCACCGTCGCCAGGGCAACGCTGAAAATCCCCTGGGGGAGCATGTAGATCCGGAACGCCGCGTCGATCGCCCTGGGCGCGCTCTCGGAGATGAGGGCGCCGACCACCGAGTTGATCACCAGGTCGATGTTGATCACGCCCAGCCCGATCGTCACCGGGACCAGCAGCACGAATACCTGCTTGACGCCGGGGTCTCTCCAGTTGAGATGGAAGCGGAGCCTGAAGTCGATCTTTCCGAGCACCGGGATGACCATCAGGAGCTGGATCACCGTCCCGACCAGGACGCCGATCGCGTAGGCGTAGATCTGCTCCGGGCCGTCGAAGGCGGGCCTCAGGATCACCAGCAGGGCGATGATCACCAGGTTCCAGACCAGCGGGGAGAGCGCCGGGATCGTGAAGTGGTGGTAGCTGTTGACGATCCCCACGAGCAGCCCGTTGATCCCGAGCAGGACGACGATCGGGAACAGGACCTGCGAAAGGCCCACGGCAAGGTCCACGAGCTGCGGCGTGAACTGGTCGCCCGGAATGAACAGGGGGATGATCACCCCGGCGGCGAGGATGAAGATCGCCGACAGGATCCCGAGGACCAGGAGGATGATCCAGAAGAGGGTCGAGGCGAGCAGGACGGCTTCGCGGCGCTTCTTCTGCTCCAGGAATTCTGCGAAGACCGGAACGAAGGCTGCGCTCAGGGCAGCGTCGGCGAAAAGCCCGCGCACCAGGTTGGGGAGCTGGAAGGCGATCGTGAACGCCGAGGCCGCGCCGCTGGTGCCGAAGTAGCTCGCGGCGAGGATCTCCCGTGCGAGCCCCGCCACCCGGGAAAGGCCGGTGGCTATGGAGAAGATCGCCGTGTTGCGGGCCACGCCCGCATGGGCTCCCGGAGCCTCCTCCGGGCCCTCTCCCTCGATCTTCTCGACCTCGCGCCGGCTGAGCAGGGCGGCGTAGCTTGCGTCCACTCCGGGGTCCGAAGCGCCTACCAGCTCGGCATCGGCGACGCTCCCGGGATCCTGGTCCGGCTCTCGATCGTCGGCGCTGCCGGACCCCGGGCTCACTGCGACCTGATGCTACGCGCCCGACCCGCGGTACCAGCCGGACGCTAGAATCCGCCCGCGGAATGGCCAACCTGAACTCCCAGCGCAAGCGAAACGCCCGCACCGAGCGCGAGCGCCTCGAGAACCGTCACTACACGTCGGCGGCCAAGACCTACCAGCGGCGCCTCGAGGAGGCTGTCGCGGCCGGTGATGGAGAGAAGGCGGACGCCGAGCTGCAGAAGCTCCTGTCGACCATCGACAAGGCCGTCTCGCACGGTGCCATCCACCGCAACACCGGCGCGCGGCGCAAGTCCCGCGCGCAGCGGATCCGCACCGGCGCCTGAGCGCCGCGCTCAGGAGGCCACGACGGCGATCGTCCTGAGGGCGACGGTGTCGAAGTCGAGCCTGCTCGCCCCGCGCCCGGCGAGCTCCAGCCGCGCCATCGCCTCGAGCGCCCGCCGCAGGCCCGGGGCGTCCGACTCGCGCGCCTCGGCAACCCGCCTCTTGGCGGCGTAGGGACTCATCTTCAGGCCGGCGGCCGCCTCGGACGGCGCTACGCCGGCCTCGAGCCGCTCGGCGATGGTCAGGACCTCGCGCACCCGGCGTGCCATCAGCCCGGCCAGCCGGGCGCCGTCCTCCCCCTGCGAACGGAGCTCGAGGTAGGTGCGGGTCGCCGCGGCCGGGTTATGGCCCACGATCGCATCGACCAGCGCCCAGACTGCGAGCTCAGAGGATTCGGCGACCGAGGCCTCGACCTCCTCCACTCCGATCTCCGCCCCCGACCCGTACTCCAGGGCGAGCTTCTCCAGCTCCCTGAGGATGCGCTGCTGGCGGTCTCCGACCTGGGAGACGAGCAGCTGGGCCGCCGCCCCGTCCAGGGTGATTCCCAGCGCGGAGGCCTGGCCGACCGCCCACCGGGGGAGTTCGCGCTGCTTGAGCAGGGCCTCGGCGGTAACCCGGCCACCGGCCTTCTCCACTCCGGCGTGGAGGCTGGCCGGAGCCTTCCGTCGCCCGTCCTCGAAGGCGAAGAATGCGACCGTGGTCTCTGGATCGATGGCGGAGAGGGCTCCGGCCAGCTCTTCCGCGACCTCCTTCTCCTTCCAGGCTTCGCATCCGTCGACGATCAGGAAGCGCCGGCCGATCGCAAAGGTCATCGAGCTCAGGGCCGTTGCGATCTCCGCCGGCGCGACCTGGGAGGCGTCGAACGACTCGACGCCCCCCGCCCCGGAGACCTCGCCGGCCAGGGCAACCAGGCGCCCGCGACGCTCGGCGATGCGGCCGTGGTCGTCGCCGTGAACCAGGTAGGCGGGCTCGAACTCGGGAGGCGACGACACGGCGCGAGTCTACGGCCAGCGCTGGACGCGCAGGCCACCCTTTTGCGCCTGCACCGAGATGCTCCCGTGGAGGTCGGTCCTCAGCACCTGCGCCCCGCCCGCCGCGAGCTTTCCGAGGGTCGCGGGAGACGGGTGGCCGAACGGGTTGCCGGCACCGACGGAGACCACCGCAAGGGCGGGCCTGACCCCGGCGAGAAGCGACGCGAGGCCCGGGTCGTCGCTTCCATGGTGGCTGACCTTGAGTACCTGGACCGGGCCCGGGTCCAGCGGAGAGAGCACCTCGGACTCGGCATCGGCCCCGAGCAGGACACTGAGGCCTGGGCCGTCGACCCTGAGCACGACGCTGCGCAGGTTGGGGTCCCCACCGGCGGCTCGCTCGCCTTCGGGCCAGAGGACCCTGACCGTCAGCTCGCCGACGCTCAGGACGTCCCCGGCGCGGGGAACCCGGATCGCAACTCCTTTCCTGACGGCCGCTTTGGCGACCTCCGACCCCTCGCCTCCGGCAACGCCGTCCCGCCCGTCCAGCAAGAGGGCGGCACCAACCTCCTCGATCACCTGCTCGGCGGCACCGAGGTGATCGGCCTGGGCGTGGGTCACCAGGAGGGCCCCGAGACGCCCGACCCCGGCCTGGCGAAGCCGCTCCACTATCGGCCCGCCCTCGGGACCGGTGTCGACCAGGAGGCTCTCGCCTCGGGACTGGAGCAGCGTCGCGTCTCCCTGGCCGACGTCGAGGAAGCTCACGCGGGCCTCCCCTCCCTCCGGGGCGCCCGGCGAAGGCGGGGAGCGCGACAGGTCTGCCAGGGGTACCGCGAGGGTCGCGGTGGCGGCCATCGCCAGCAGCGTCCCCCTCAGCGCCGGTCGCACCAGGGCTCCAAGGAGGCACCCGGCGGCCACGGAGAGCAGGAGCACCGGAAGGGCCGAGACCGGTACCTGTGCGAAGGGGAAGGCCGAGAGCCAGCGGGCCACGGCGAGGATCGCGGAGACCGGGAAGCCGGCCAGCAGGACCAGCGGCCGGGCAGCAGCGGGCGCGAGCTGGGCGGCCAGCCCCGCCACCATCCCCAGCCACGTCGCGGGAGCGACGAAGGGCGCGATGATCACGTTTGCCGGCAGGGAGACCGGCGAGAAGGTCCCGAAGGCCGCCGCCGCCACCGGCGCGGTGGCCACGGTGGCGGCAACGGTGAGAGCCGCAGGCTCGGCCAGGACGGCGGGTACGCGGGCCTTGGCTGCGCGCTGTCGCAGCGGCCCGGCCAGCAGGGCGATGCCGGCGACGGCCGCGAAGCTGAGCTGCCAGCCCACGTCCTGCCAGGCCCGGGGGTCGATGGCCAGTGTCACGGCCAGCGCCAGGACGAATCCGTAGGCGCGGGAGGCCGGCCTCGACGCCATCGTGGCCGCCAGGACGGCCAGCCCCATCACCGTGGCCCGCAGGATCGACGGCCCTGCGCCGCAGAGCGCCGCATACACGAGGACCGCCCCACCGGCCACCATCAGCCGTGGGACCCGGGCGAGGCCAAGGAGGCTGCAGCCCGCGAGCACCAGTCCAACCAGGAGGGCGACGTTGGCTCCCGAGGCGGCGACGATGTGCCCCAGTCCCGTCCTGCGCACCTGCTCTTTCAGGCCCGGGCTCATTGCGCTGTCGTCCCCGAGGACCATCCCGGACAGGAGGGCCGCCGGCTCGGGCTCCAGGGAGCCCGCGAATGCCGCCAGCGCGCGCGACCTGAGGGCGTCCACCCTGCCCGCCACGCCACCGCGGCGGCCCACCACCGGCCCGGCCCGCGCGCGAACGATTCCGGAGACCCGCCGGGCCTCAAGCCAGCCGTCACCGGCGTCAGGCCGGCGTACGCTGCCGTCCAGGCGCACGAGGTCCCCCGTCTCCCAGGCGGGGCCTACGCCCCCGCCGCGCACGAGTAGACGCGCCGGCCCTGCCTTTACGAGCGCCCTCCAGCCAAACCTCTCGGCCTCGGGTGGTTCGAGGACGGTCACGGCGGCCCCGAGGAGCACCGGGGGCGCCGGCGACGGGGCTAGCGCCGCCAGCCGCGCGTCCCCGACCACCAGCCCACTGACCCCGGCGACCGCGGCCACGGCCACCCACTGGAGCCTGAGCCGCAGCAGCCAGGCGATCGTCGCCGGCAGGCCCACCGCAACCAGGGCAACCGGCCGGCCGCCGATTCCCGCGGAGGCGAGCCCGCCTGCGAGGGCAACGAGCGCGAGGATCCGCGGCGCCGGGCCGCCCAGGAGCTCGCTCACGGAACCAGCTGGCCGCGGAGCGCCTCCAGCTTCTTCGGTCCGATGCCGGGGATCTGGTCGAGCTCGTCGACGCTCCCGATCCCGCCCTTCGTGCTGCGCCACTCGACGATCTTCTCGGCCATCACCGGCCCGACTCCGTCTAGCGTGTCGAGCTCCTCGGCCGTGGCCGACCCGAGACTCACCTGCGCCGCGCCGGGCGCCCCCGCCCTGCTGCCGCGAGCCGGAACCACGACCTGCTGGCCGTCGGCCACCCTTGCCGCGAGGTTGATTGCGTCAAGGTCGGCGCCGGTCCCGGCGCCGCCTGCCCTCCTCACGGCGTCACGGACGCGCGCGCCGGCCTTCATCCGGTAGACGCCCGGACGCCTCACCGCACCCGCGACATGGACCACAGCCGCCTTAGTCCCGGCGGCCCGGACCAGGGCGGGGCCGCTGCTTTCGTCGCTCTCCCGGAGGGCGCCCGGCTTCTCGTCGCCCCCCGCCGCGCCCGGAACGAGGCGCGGGGCCAGAAGAACCGCAGCCAGGGCTACGGCTCCGAAAACCACCGCCCATCTGCGGCCGTCCAGGGACACTCCGGGCACGCTACGGACGCCCTCGCCGGACGGGAGGAGCCCATGGTTACGCGACCGCTACGTCTCTCAGACGACGATGTTGACGAGCTTGCCCGGAACCACGATCACCTTCCGGGGCTCGCGCCCCTCTAGGTGGGCGACGACGTTCGGGGCGGCCAGGGCGAGCGCCTCGAGGGCGGCCTCGTCGGCTTCGGCCGGCACTTCGACCCGGTCGCGGAGCTTGCCGTTGACCTGGCAGACCAGCTCGTAGCTGTCCGACTCGAGGAGCTCGGGGTCTGCGCTGGGCCACGGCTCCTCCCAGACCCGCTTCCCGGTGAGCAGCTCGTAAGCGTCGGCACAGGCATGGGGTGCAAAGGGGAAGCAGATCGACGAAGCCGCCTCGAGCGCCTCGCGCTGCGCCGAGGGCCCCGCCTGGTCGCGCAGGCGTGATACCTCGTTTACCAGCTCCATGACCGCGGCTATGGCCGTGTTGAAGGCGAAGCGGCGGTCCATGTCCGCGGTGACCTTCTCGATCGCCCAGGCGGTCTTCCGGCGCAGTGCCAGGTCGGCAGCGGGGTCCCCCTCGCCCGCCTGCGGCCCGGCGGCAACCTCGGCGCTGAGCCTCCAGAGCCGCCCAAGGAAGCGATGAACCCCTTCGAGCCCCTCGTCCGACCAGTCTGCGTCCTGGTCGGGCGGGCCGATGAAGAGGATGTAGGCCCGGGCGGTGTCGGCCCCGTAGCGCTCGATGATCTCCCGGGGCGAGACGACGTTGCCCCTCGACTTGGACATCTTCGCGCCGTCGCGGGTGATCATCCCCTGCGTGAAGAGGCGGGCGAAGGGCTCGTCGGCGTCCAGGTGGCCGAGGTCCTTGAGCGCCTTGACGAAGAAGCGCGCGTAGAGGAGGTGGAGGATCGCGTGCTCGACCCCGCCGATGTACTGGTCGACCGGCATCCATTCGGCCAGCACGGCCGGGTCCCAGGCAGCCTCGTCATTGAGCGCGTCGCAGTAACGCAGGAAGTACCAGGACGAGTCGACGAAGGTGTCCATCGTGTCGGTCTCCCGCCGCGCCGCGCCGCCGCAGTTCGGGCACGAGGTGGCAACCCAGTCCTCGGCCGCGGCCAGCGGCGACTGCCCCTTTGGCGCGTAGTCCTCGATGTCCGGGAGCAGCACGGGAAGCTGGTCGTCGGGTACCGGCACGGTGCCGCATTCGGGGCAGTGGACCACCGGGATCGGGCAGCCCCAGTAGCGCTGCCTGGAGACCAGCCAGTCACGCAGGCGGTAGTTGACCGAGGCGTGGCCCTTCCCGTTTGATTCAAGCCAGGCGACGATCTCGTCGAAGGCCTCCCGGTTGGGCCTGCCGTCGAACTCGGGGGCGCTGCCGGTCAGTGGGCCGTCCCCGGTCCAGGGCAGGCCGTCCCTGTCGCCCTCCGGGTTCTCCCCCTCGATCACGCGCCGGACCGGCAGGTCGAAGGCGCGGGCGAAGTCGTAGTCGCGCTGGTCGTGGGCGGGGACGGCCATGATCGCGCCGGTCCCGTATTCCATGAGGACGTAGTCGGCGACGTAAACAGGGATCTGCTCGCCGTTCACCGGATTGGTGACGTGCCGGCCCAGGAAGACGCCGGTCTTCTCGCGGTCGGCATTCTCGCGCATCGCCCCCTGCTCGGTGAGGGCGTGGTTCACGTAGGCCCTCACCTCCTCCTCGTTGCCGCTGCCCTCCGCCAGCCGCTCGACGTCCGGATGCTCGGGGGCCATGACGAAGAAGGTCGCCCCGAACAGCGTGTCCGGGCGTGTGGTGAAGACGGGGTAGTCGATCCCGAGCTCCTCGCACCGGAAGACCACCTCGGCGCCCTCCGAGCGGCCGATCCAGTTGCGCTGCATCGTCTTGACGTGCTCGGGCCACTCGACCGTCTCCAGGTCGTCCAGCAGGCGGTCGGCGTAGTCGGTGATGCGCAGGAACCACTGGTTGAGCTGGCGCGCTTCGACTTCGGCGCCGCATCGCTCGCAGCGGCCGTCCACGACCTGCTCGTTGGCCAGCACCGTCTGGTCCTCGGGGCACCACTTGACCACTGCCTCGCGCTGGTAGGCCAGCCCCGCCGCGAGCAGCTGGTTGAAGATCCACTGGGTCCAGCGGTAGTAGGCCGGGTCGCAGGTGGCCAGCTCACGGGACCAGTCGATCGAGATCCCCCAGCGGTGGAATTGCCGCTGGAACTCGGCAATCGCCTCCTCGGTCGAGACCCTCGGATGCTGCCCGGTCTTGATCGCGTGGTTCTCCGCCGGCAGCCCGAACGCGTCGTAGCCCATCGGATGGAGCACCCGCCGGCCGTTGCGCCGCTGGAAGTGGGCGACTGCGTCGCCGACCGAGTAGACCTTCAGGTGGCCGATGTGGGGCTCGCCGCTGGGGTAGGGGAGCATCTCCAGGACGTAGCTGGAGTCACCGTCGGCGCCCTCTTCACCGGGCCGGTTGGCGACCTCCCAGGTCTTCTCCCGAGCCCACACGGCCTGCCATCGCGGCTCTATCTCCTGTGGGTCGTAGCGGGCGTCGCTCATCGGAAGGTCCGGAGAATAGTGGCCGGGGGCATGCCGGCCGGAGGCGCCCTTCGCCGCTACACTTCCCCGCGCACCTGGGGCTGTAGCTCAGCTGGGAGAGCGCCGCCATGGCATGGCGGAGGTCAGGGGTTCGAGCCCCCTCAGCTCCATCGTGGCGGCCCTGCGCTTCCCGTTCAGCCGCCCCACTCCTGCCGGGGGAACTCCCCCCAGAGGGCCTCGAGGCGGTAGTGCTCGCGCAGTTCGCCGCTGAAGACGTGCAGGACGACGTCCCCGTAGTCGAGGAGCGCCCAGCGGGCCTCGGGGAGCCCCTCGGTCCGGGCCGGCAGGAGGCCGTAGCGCTCCTTGAGGCCGCCACGGACCTTCTCGCAGATCGCCCGGGCCTGCCGGTCGCTCGTGGCGCCCGCGATCAGGAAGAAGTCGGTGAAGGCCGACGCCTCGCGCAGGTCTATCGAGACGACGTCCTGAGCCTTGAGTTCAAGAACGAGGGCTGCGATCTCCTCCAGGAGGCTCTCTTCGGTAGGCGCCTCGCGGGCGACGGCACCGGTCATGGCGCCCCTCCAGCCCGGTACCAGCCGTTCTCGTCGATCGCGGCCTCGACGGCTGGAGGCACGAGGTCCCTGATCGTCCTGCCGGCCGCTGCCCGCTCGCGCAACATCGATGAGGAGACGTCGATCCGGGGCATCGTGAACGCAACGGCACGCGCCCCGGGGAAACGCCCGGCGACACCCTGAGCAACCTCCTCGGCGTCGGGCGTGCCGCCTCTCGGGGCGATAGCCAGCCGGGCGATCTCGAGGATCCGCTCGGGCCTGCGCCAGCCGTCGATCCGGTCGGCCGCATCGGCTCCGAGGATCAGCGTCAGCTCGTTCTCCCCGTCGTCCAACGCCTCGAGGGTCGCCACCGTGTAGCTGACTCCTCCACGGGCAACCTCGAGGTCGCTGGCCTCCAGCACGTCGTCGCCGGCCGTAGCGAGACGGCAGAGCTCCAGGCGCGCCTCGGGGCCGGGGTCGGCTGCGAGTTCACGGTGGGAAGGTTCGCTGAGCGGCATCACCAGTACGCGATCGAGACCGAGCTGCTCGGCCGCCATCCGGGCGCAGGTGAGGTGCCCGACATGAGGGGGGTTGAAGCTGCCCCCGAGAATCCCGACGGCGCTCACTCGCGGATCTGGCCGTCCCCGCGCACCAGGTACTTGTAGGTGCACAGCTCGCGCAGGCCGATCGGCCCGCGAACGTGCAGCTTCTGCGTCGAGTTGCCGATCTCGGCCCCCATCCCGAATTCACCGCCGTCGGTGAACCGCGTGGAGGCGTTGACGTAGACGCAGGCCGCGTCGACCTCCAGCTCGAATCGCCGGGCCGCCTCGGGATCCCCGCTGACGATCGCTTCGGAGTGGCGGCTCCCGAAGCGTGCGATGTGCGCGACCGCCTCGTCGAGCGAGTCGACCACGCCGACCGCGAGGACCGGCGCCAGGAATTCGGTCGCCCAGTCCTCCTGCGCCGCCGACCGGACCTGGTCCGCGAGCCCAGGCCCAATGGCGGCAAGGCTCCGTTCATCGGCACGGATCTCCACGCCGGCGTCGATCAGCCTCCCGGCCACGAGCGGCAGAAAATCAGCGGCAACCTCGCGGTGGACCAGGAGCGTCTCAGCCGCGTTGCAGACCCCGGGCCGCTGGACCTTGGCGTTGACGGCGATGGCAGCAGCCATCTCGAGGTCGGCCGACGAGTCGACGTAGACGTGGCAGTTGCCTGCCGCCGCGTAGATCACCGGAACGGTTGCCACCCCCTCAAGCGCCTTCTTGAGGCCCTCGCCGCCGCGCGGGATGATCAGGTCCACCGTCCGCTCCTGCGTGGCGAGCTCGGCCAGTTCGGCACGGTCTCCCCCGCCGACCAGGGTCACCGCCTCCGGCGGAAGCCCCGCCGAGGCGACCGCCTCCGCCGCGATCCGGGCCAGAACGTCATTGGTGCGGGCCGCCGAGGCGGAGCCGCGGAGCACGACCGCGTTGCCGGCCTTCAGGCACAGCGCCGCGGAGTCGATCGTGACGTTGGGACGGGCCTCGTAGACCACGGCGACGACACCCAGGGGCACCCGCACCTTCCTGAGCTGCAGCCCGTTGGGCAGGACGCGCTCCTCGAGAAGCTCTCCCACCGGGTCGTCCAGCGCCGCGACCGCCCGCGCGCCTGCCGCAATCGCCTCGATACGCCCGGGATCGAGGGCGAGGCGGTCCAGCAGCGCGTCGGTGAGGCCCGCCTCGCGACCTGCCTCCAGGTCGGCCTGGTTGGCCTCGAGGATCTCCGCCGAGCCGGCCTCCAGGCCGGCGGCGATCGCCTCGAGCGCGCCGTCCCGGACCTCGCGGGAGGACGCTGCCACGTGGGGAGCGGCAGCGTGGGCAGCGGCACAGAGCTCTGCGACGTCCTTAGCCTTCGTAGCCACGCAGGAAGCCTAGTCGGCGGCGGTTCAGACGAGAACGAGCATGTCGCGGTGGACTGCCTCGCCTGCGGGACGTCCCAGATGGGCGTCGGCGTCGGCAGAGCGCATGCCGGCCAGGCCGGCGAGCTCTTCCGAGCCGATCGCGGCAATGCCCTTGGCCACTGCGCCCCCACCGTCAACGATCTCGACCGCGTCGCCCGGCCCAAAGCTGCCATCGACCGCGACCACCCCGACCGGAAGCAGTGAGGCACCCTCGCTTCGAAGCGCCCTGGCGGCGCCGTCGTCGATGGTGATCTGCCCGCTCGTCGGCTTGGCGTAGCGCAGCCAGAGCTCGAAGCTCGAATAGTCGAGGTCGCGCGCCTCGAAGCGCGTCCCTTCCTTCTCCCCGTCCATGGCGCGGTCGAGGGCCCCCTCGGTGAGCCCGTTGCAGATGACCGTCGGAATGCCGGCCGCCGTCGCCATCTCGGCGGCAACCACCTTGGAGCGCATCCCACCGGAGCCGAGGCCCGAGGGCGCCTGCCCGATCGAATAGGCCTCCAGCTGCCCGGGATCCTCCACCACCTCGACCAGCGGCGCATCCGGATCCCGGCGCGGATCGCGCTCGTGGAGGCCGTCCTGGTTGGTGAGCAGGACGAGCCTGTCGGCCGCGCAGAGGATCGCTACCTGGGCCGCGAGGAAGTCGTTGTCGCCGAAGGAGATCTCCTCCGTGGCCGTCGTGTCGTTCTCGTTGACCACCGGCACCGCGCGCCAGTCCAGCAGGCGGCCCAGCGTCTGACGCGCGTTCAGGTAGTGGGCCCGGTGGCCCACGTCGAAGAGCGTGAGCAGGACCTGGGCGCTGGAGAGGCCCTCGCCGGAGAGCATCTCGTCCCATACCCGGTAGAGGCGTCCCTGCCCCACGGCACTCGCGGCCTGCAGGTCGGCCATGGAAGCCGGGCGCTCGGAGAGGCCCATCGCCTCCATGCCCCGCGCAATCGCCCCGCTGCTGACCACGACGAAGTCGTCGCCGGCCCGGTGGCGCGCGCCGATCGTGGCGCAGACCGAGCGCATGACATCCTCGCGCAGCGCTCCGCCGTCGTCGGCGACGATGTTCGAACCCAGCTTGACGACGTAGCGGCCCATGACCGGGGCAGGGTAACCGCGGCGGGCGCCTACGCCTCCAATTCGAACTGCACCCCGGCGATCTCGACCTCGTCGCCGGGGTTGAAGCCCTTCGCCTCCAGTTCGGCGATCACGCCCATGCGGCGCAGTCGCCGCTCGGCCTCGGCCATCGCGTCCTCGTTCTCGAGGTCGAACCGCGCCACGAGCCTCTCCACCGCCGGCCCGGAGACCGTGAAGCGGCCATCACCGCCCTCGACCGTCCACCCGGCCGGCGGCCCGGGCCTGTAAGTGATGTGCTCGGCCATCGGCATCTCGGCCGACGGGACGGACCCGCCCTCCGGGGTAAGGCGCACGAGCAGGTCGGCCAGCTCATCGACCCCCTCGCGGGTGGCGCTCGAGGTCACTACAACCGGCACCCCGGGGCCGAGCCTCTCCTCCCACTCGGTCCTGGCCTGCCGGCGCCGCTCCTCGTCGACCAGGTCGGCCTTCGACAGGGCGAGCACCCGGGGAAGCCTCGCCAGGGCCTCGTCGTGGCTACGCAGCTCGTTCTCGATCGCCGCCCAGGACTGCGCCGGGTCGGAGCCGTCGATCGGCGCGATCTCCACGACATGAACCAGGAGGGTCGTGCGCTCAAGGTGGGCCAGGAACTCGAGGCCCAGGCCTGCTCCCTCGGCGGCGCCCTCGATGAGGCCCGGCACGTCTGCGATCACCAGCTGGCGCCCGCTGCGGTCGAGTACCCCGAGCTGCGGCTCCAGCGTGGTGAACGGGTAGTCGCCGACCTTCGGCCGGGCGCGGGTCAGGACCGACACGAGCGAGGACTTGCCGGCGTTGGGAAGCCCCACCAGCCCGACGTCGGCGAGGAGCTTTAGCCGGAGCTCCAGCCAGTGCTCTTCGCCTCCCAGGCCGCGCTCGGAGAAGCGCGGGGCACGCCTCGTCGAGCTCTTGAAGCGCGCATTCCCCCGGCCCCCGGAGCCGCCCCGGGCAACAACGGCCCGCTGCCCCGGTGCCACGAGGTCGAAGACGCTGCCGTCGTCGGACTCGACCACGGTGCCAGGAGGTACGGCGATGACCATCTCCTCCCCGTCGGCCCCGCGGCGGTTGGCGCCCTCCCCGTGGCGGCCGCGCCCGGCCTCCCAGCGGTTACGCCGCCCCAGCGACTGGAGGTCGCGGAGCGACGGGTCGCAGGTGACGACCACGGCGCCGCCATGGCCGCCGTCACCCCCGTCCGGTCCGCCCCGGGGAACGTGGGCCTCGCGACGGAACGAGGTGCAGCCGTCGCCGCCACCGCCTCCCTTCACGAATATGCGAGCCTTGTCCTGGAGCATCGGCGATCTGCCGACTGCCGCCACTTCCGGAACGAAAGGGCACAGCCATGGCCGAGAGCAGGGTATTCGTGATCACAGGGGCATCGAGCGGGATCGGTGCCGCGACGGCCGTCGAGGCATCGCGCCAGGGATACCGGCTCGTACTCGCCTCCCGTCGCGAGGACGCCCTCGAGGAGGTGGCGTCACGCTGCGAGGGGGAGACGCTGACCGTCCCGGTCGACGTCACATCGTGGGAGGAGAACGAGCGTCTCGCCGAGGCCGCGCTGGAGCGGTTCGGGGCGATCGACATCGTCTTCGCCAACGCCGGGTTCGGGGGCAAGCGCAGCTTTTCCCGTGAGGGTGACAGCCCGGAGCACTGGCGCGAGATGGTCCTCACCAACGTGCTGGGCGCGGCCTACACCGTCCGCGCGACCTTCGACGCCGTGCGCGAGGCCAAGGGCCACTTCCTGCTCACCGGTTCGGTGGCCGGCCGCGTTGCCCTCCCAGGAAGCCTCTACTCCTCGACCAAGTGGGCGGTCACCGGCATGGGGCAGTCGCTCAGGGCCGAGCTGGCCGGGACCGGCGTCCGCGTGACCCTGATCGAGCCGGGGATGGTCGATACGCCCTTCTTCGACAAGAAGCCCGCCGACGGGATCCTCGAGGAGGACGACATCGCCGGGGCAGTCATCTGGGCGATCTCGCAGCCGCAGCGGGTTGACGTGAACGAGATCCTGATCAGGCCGACGATCCAGCCGGTCTGATCCACGGCTGCCGCCCGCTACCGGGTCGCAACCGCCTGCCGGCCGCCTGGCCGCTGCCTGCTGCCGTCAGTCCTGGGTGGGCGAGATGACGCTGACGAAGCGTCCGGCGCGACCCTCGGAGAACTCGACTACGCCGGGGCCCTTGGCGAAGAGGGTGTGGTCGCGGCCCATTCCCACGCCTTCACCGGCGCGGAAGCGGGTGCCGCGCTGGCGGACGATGATCTCGCCACCGGTGACCGCCTGGCCACCGAAGACCTTGACGCCGAGGCGCTTGGATTCCGAGTCGCGGCCGTTACGGGAGGAGCCGCCGCCCTTCTTGTGTGCCATCGCTAGCTGTCCTTTCCTGCCGCGGGCTTCTTCGCGGCGGGCTTCTTCGCCGCCGGCTTCTTCGTGGCCGGCTTGGCCGCGGTCGTCGCCTTCGCTGCCGGCTCCTTCTTGGCTGCCGGCGCCTTGCTCGCCGCGCCGCCCATGGAGATCCCGGTCACCTCGATCCGGGTCAGCTCCTGGCGGTGGCCCTGGGTGCGCTTGTAACCGCGCTTGGGCTTGAACTTGAAGACGCGGATCTTCTCGCCCCGCACGTGCTCGAGGACCTTGGCCTGGACCTTGACCTTGCCCAGGCCCGCCGGGTCGACGACGACGTCGTCGGAGCGGTACATGACCGGCTCGAGGGCGACGGTCGCGCCCTCGTCGTCGGGCAGGCGCTCCACGAGAAGGCTCTGCCCCTCCTCGACGCGGTACTGCTTGCCACCTGTCTTGACGATTGCGTACATCTCTCTCAGTCGGTCTTGGTCTCCGAGCCTGCGGCCGCAGGCTCCGCTGCCCGCCGGCCCGACCGGGAACGGCCGGTGCTGCGGGAAGCCGATTCTAGGCCATCGCCGGAGCCAGGGGCATCAAGCATCGTTGCGCGCGCCGAGTTGCGGCCGGCCTCCTCGATCCTGACCATCCGCTTCTCCCCGAGGTGCGGCCCGCCGCCGGCCACCGAAACGACGTAGCCGTCGATCTTCGCGACGGCGTCGTCGGCGTTGTACATGTGGGGCTCGACGATCGTCACGAGCACCTCCTCGCCCTCCTGGAACGGGATCGCCCGGGCAGCGACCTCATCGGCCGGGCCCTCCATGACCACCTCGAAGTGGTCGTGGGCCAGCGCCTCGGAACCCTCGAAGTGGAAGACCTTCCCGGTCGCCTCCTCGAGCTCACGGAGCATTCGTGCCCCGCCGCCGGTGAACTCGACGCTCACCAGGGGGTTCATCTGGACCAGGAACGCCTCGGTCGTGCGCGGCGACCTGGCCGCCAGCTCGCGCAGGCGACGGTCGAAGTCGATCGCGATCGTCTCCTCGCTGAGGATCACCGCGTCCCCGTCGCAGGTCGGGCAGGTCCGGGAGATGATCTCCCGCACGCCCTCGGTGACGTTCTGGCGCGTCATCTCGACCAGGCCCAGCTTCGAGATCTCGGCGGTGAAGGTCTTCGTCCGGTCCTCGTCGAGTGCCTTTCGGAGCGTCTTCATCACCGCGTCGCGGTTGCGGGCCTTGGCCATGTCGATGAAGTCGATGACGATGATGCCGCCGATGTCGCGCAGGCGCAGCTGGCGGACGACCTCCTCGGCCGCCTCCAGGTTGGTCTTCGTGATCGTGTCCTCCAGGCGGGCCTGCTTGCCGCGGCCGACGAAGGAGCCGGAGTTGACGTCGAAGACGGTGAGGGCCTCCCCGTAGTCGATCATCAGGTACCCGCCGCTGGGCAGGTCCACCCGACGGGAGGTCATCCCCTCGATGACCTCCTCGACACCGGACTGCTCGAAGAGCGGCGTCGACTCCTGCCAGAGCTCGACCCGGTCGACCAGCTCCGGTGAGGTCCTGGCGAAGAACGACTGGAGCCGCTGGAGCTGCTTCTCGTCGTCGACGATCGCGCGTTCGAAGTCGGCGCTGAAGACGTCCCTGACCACGCGGATCGAGAGGTCGGCCTCCTGGAAGACCAGCGATGGAGCGGTCTGCTCCTCGGCCCGGGCCTGGAGCACCTCATGGAGCTTGAATAGGTAGGGCAGCTCGCGGCTGAGGTCCTCCTTCTTGGCTCCGTGCGCCGCGGTCCGGACGATCACGCCGCCTCCGTCGAGGTCGAGCGACTTCGCCGCCCGGCGGAGCCGGTCACGCTCCTTGTCCTCGAGCCGCTTGGAGATACCCACCCCCTCGCCGGTGGGCGTGTAGACGAGGTAGCGGCCGGCTATGGCCAGGTCCATGGTGCAGCGAGCCCCCTTGGTCTTGAGGGGGTCCTTGACGACCTGGACGATGATCTCCTGGCCGGGCTTGAGGAGTGAGCTGATCCGCTTTCCTCCGCCTTCGCCGCGCCCGCGACGCGGGATCTCCACGCCGGGCAGCACGATCTCGTCGATGTGCAGGAAGGCGTTCTTCTCGAGCCCGATGTCGACAAAGGCCGCCTCGAGGCCGTCGACGACGTTGTCGACCCTCGCCTTGTAGATGTTCCCGACGATGGAGCGGCTGCCCCGGCGCTCGATGTACATCTCTGCGACGCGGTAGCCCTCCGAAGGGTTGGAGCCCGGCGAAGGCCTGGAGCCCGACCTGCCGGGACTTCCGGCCTGTTCGAGCAGTGCGACCCGGGTCTCCCACGGATCGACGCTTACGAGTACCTGTTTCTTCACGATTGCTCTCTTTTCATTGGAATGGGGACACCCGTCCCTTGCCGGCGGCGGCCTGGCGGCCCCGGGCATAGATCGACTGCAGCAGGCCCACGGCGATCATCGAAGCGATGAGCGACGAGCCGCCATAGCTCATGAGCGGAAGCGTGATCCCGGTGATCGGCATGATGCCGACCGTCATTCCGGTGTTCACCACGACCTGGAAGAGGAACATCCCGACGATTCCCCCTGCTACGAGGGCGCCGTAGAGGTTCTTGGACAGCGTGAGTATTCGCAGTCCCCTCCATATGAGCAGCGCGTAGAGCGACAGGACGAGTGCCGCCCCCGCGAACCCCCACCGCTCGCCGACTACGGCGAATATGAAATCGGTGTGGTGCTCGGGGAGGAAGTCGTACCTCGTCTGGGTCGCCTGGTCGCCACGGCCGGTCTTCTCACCGGAACCGATGGCGATCCGCGACTGGTTCTGCTGGTAGCCCTCCGTGCCAGTGACATCGGACGGGTTCAGGAACGACGTGAGCCGTTCCTTCTGGTAGTCGTGCAGCACGTTGACGCCGGCCGCCGGCAGCACCAGCAGCGAGAGCGCGACGGCGACTGCCGCCAGCGCCCCCAGCGCCGCGAAGTGCTGCCAGGGAACCCCGACGATCATCAGGATCGTCAGCGTTATGGCGACGTAGACCAGGGCCGAGCCAAGGTCGGGCTGCAGCATCACCAGCGCTGCCGGGGCAAGCCCCAGCAGCAGCAGGCGTGCCGTGACCCGGCGATCCGCTGCGCGCCTGGTCATGTCGACCGCGAAGGCCGACAGCGAGACGATGAGCAGGATCTTCCCGAGCTCGGAGGCCTGGAAGGAGAAGAAGGGAAGGTCGATGGCCCGGCGCGAGCCGCGCGACACCGAGCCCAGGGCGAAGACGAGGAGGATCAGCCCGATCATCAGGCCGTAGCAGAGGACCTTGATCTCCCTGAGCCTCGAGTAGTCGATCCGCCAGAAGAGGAGCGCGACCAGCCCGCCGACCAGGAAGTAGGTCAGCTGGCGGGTGAAGAAGTAGTCGGGGGAGCCCGGCACGTCGCCGGCGGTCGCTCCCGCGATGGCCACGAGCGAGATCACGGCCAGCCCGACGACCGCGACCGCGAGCAGCGGGTCGAAGGGCAGCGCCAGCGCGCTCACGCGGCTGGCCGGGCGCTCGCGGCGCAGAGCTCCGGCTCCCGGGCTCAGGACGGGCGCGCTCATCGGGTCCTCGACCCCCCGGGAGCGCAGGAGGCATCCTGGCGGTACCACCTGGCGAGCATCGAACAGGCCACCGGGGCGGCGCTCTCGGCACCAAACCCCCCGTCCTCGACCGTGGCCACCACCACGATCGGCCGGGCCGGATCGTTCACGAACGCGGCGTACCACGACTGGTCGGGCCTCGGCGGCCGTTCCGCCGTCCCCGTCTTCCCGTAGAGCTTGAAACGGTCCTGGTCCCAGTCGCTGAAGACATCGGCCGACGTGCCGTCGTCGACGGTCGAGAGGTGGAGTCCGTCGAGTATCGCCTGGCGTGCCGTGGCGTCCATCTTCACCTTCCGGGCGGGGGGCGATTCGATCGACTCGACCTGCCTCCCGGTGACCGTCTCCACGGCGGCGCCTAGGTGCGGCCTCACCACCGAACCGCCATTGGCCAGCGCGGAGTAGGCCACGGCGACCTGGAGCGGGGATGCCTGCACGTCGCCCTGCCCAACGGAGAGCTGGATGTTGTCGCCGACCGACCACGGCCGCTTGTCGGAGTAGAGGCAGTCGGGTGGGCAGCTCTTGCCGTTGCGCTTCTCCCAGTCGATCTGCTTCTGGTTCTGGCGGGCCCTCCAGGCACGGTCGGGAATAGTGCCCGGCGCCTCGCCCGGGAGGTCGATGCCGGTCGCGCGGTCGAAGCCCAGCTTCCGGGCCCAGGACTGGATGACCTGGCCCTCTACGGGGTTTGCGTCCCGCCCGAGCACGTAGAAGTACACGTCGGATGAGACCTGCATCGCACGGCGCAGCGACACGGTCCCGTTCGGCTGGCGACCGGCGTTGGTGAAGGTCTGCTCCCCCACCTTGAGGAACCCCGGGTCGTTGACCGGGGTGTCGGGGGTGGCCAGTCCGGCGTCGAGCGCGGCCAGCGCCGTGATCGGCTTGAAGACCGAGCCGACCGGATAGCTGCCTCCGATCGCCCGGTTGAAGAGCGGCGCACCGGCCGCCTCTCCGAACCGGCGCTCGTATTCGGCCTGGGTGGCGATCGGCTTCGCGCGATCGGCGGGGTCGAAGGTCGGGGCCGAGCCGATCGCGAGCACCTTCCCGTCGCGCGGGTCGAGGGCGACGAAGGCACCCGCGGTGCCCGCCCCGCTCAGGGCGCCGGCGAGGGCCTGCTCCCCGCGCTTCTGGAGCCCGGCGTCGATTGTGGTGCGCAGCGAGTTGCCCGGCCTGGCCTCGCGCGCGACGCGCTGGCCCTTGAGGCG
>JBBATA010000005.1:33847-77654 GCA_040399005.1 Solirubrobacteraceae bacterium | reverse complement strand
TAAAGCGGCACGCGAGCTGGGTTCAGAACGTCGTGAGACAGTTCGGTCCCTATCTGCCGTGGGCGCTGGAGAATTGAGAGGATTTGCCCCTAGTACGAGAGGACCGGGGTGAACGTTCCTCTGGTGTAGCTGTTGTCCTGCCAAGGGCACCGCAGCTTAGCTACGAACGGATCGGATAACCGCTGAAGGCATCTAAGCGGGAAGCCAACCTCAAGATGAATTCTCCCATCCCTTTAAGGGAGTAAGGACCCTGGTAGACCACCAGGTTGATAGGCCGGATCTGGAAGCGCGGTGACGCGTGAAGGAGACCGGTACTAATTGTCCGAGGGCTTGACGTTTTTTTTGATACCTGTGAAGTGGCTGCTGTTCGGTTTTCAAGCGTCGCCGGGAGGGCGGTCTCGCCATTTTCCGGTGGTCATAGCGAGGGGGAAACACCTCTTCCCATTCCGAACAGAGCAGTTAAGCCCCTCAGCGCCGATGGTACTTGGCCTTTCAGGCCCGGGAGAGTAGGACGCCGCCGGTTTTTCTTTTAAGGGCCGCCCCAGGGCGGCCCTTTTTTATGCCTTCGTACGGTCCTCGCGGGAACGGGCCTGCTTGTCGCGGCTCATGCGGTCGATCCTCCGCAGGGCCGAGCGGTGACGGTTGCGCCCCGCCGAGGTCGCGGGACCCGGGCGACCGGAGTGGCCCGACCGCCTCGCAGGCGCGCATTCGCGGCCAGCGGACGCCGTGCGGAGGTGCTCCTGACGCTGGCGTCGACCGTCCAGGCGGGTACGCGCTTCGGCTACGCGGTCTGCCTGCGTGGTGCGGGCGTCAACCACGCCGTAGCTCTCCAGCGTCGCGAATGCGACAGCCAGGTCGAGGGCACGAATGACGTTGCTTCCTGAGTGGTTTCTCATGGTCTTCTCTTCTCCGTGACAGAACATATGTTCGTAAGGTACGGACGGGTTCGGACGGCACCCCCGGAAGGCCTCCGATGGTCGTCAGAGCCCTGATTTGCGGGCTCTGCGGTGAAATCTGCTTTGCAGACCACCCCCTCGCATAGCATCGCGAGGCCGTGATCCAGCTCCGTATCGTCGCCCCCGCGGAGATCTCCTCCAAGGCCCTCAGCCTGCTTGAGTCCTCGGAGTCGACGGTGAACCTGACGATCGACCGCGGCGCCGCGGTGAAGCCGAAGGGCGACGTGATCACCTGCGACGTCCTCGACGAGGACGCAAGCATGCTCGTAGCCGACCTGCGGGCAATCGGGGTCGGCTCGGTCGGCACGCTGGACATGGAGCAGCTCGACGCCAGCATCGGCGAGCAGGCGCGGGAAGCCGACCAGGCCGACCCGGGAGCCGCCGCCGATGCCGTCGTCTGGGAGAGAGTGGGCCAGACGCTCACCCGGGAGGGGGTGGCAAGCATTGGCCTGGTCGCCCTCTTCGCCCTGTCGGGCGTCATCGCCGTGGTGGCGATCCTCATCGACTCGGCGCCGATCGTCGTCGGCGCCATGGCGCTCTGCCCGGATTTCGCGGCCTACGCCGCGTTCGCCCTGGGCGCGGTGAAGGGAGAGCGGCCCACGATGCGCAAGGGTTTCCTGGCGCTGCTGGCCGGCTTCGCGGCAGCGATCGTGATGGCCTTCCTCGCCGTCGTCTTCCTGCGCGCCATCGAAGTGGCGCCCGATGTCTTCGTCATGGAAGGGAACACCCTGGCCCAGTCGATAGCCGCCCCCAACGCTTACTCGCTGGTGGTGGCCCTCTGCGCCGGCGCCGCGGGAATGCTTTCGGTGACGCTGGGACGCTCCACCGCCCTGGTCGGCGTGGCCGTCTCGATCACCACGATTCCCGCCGCCGCCGACATCGGGCTGGCCACCGCATACGGCGACTGGGCCTCCTTCCGGGGCTCGAGCGCGCAGCTGGCGATCAACATCGCGGGGCTGCTCTTTGCCAGCACGGTGACGCTCGCCATCCAGCGCCGGATCTTCCTGCGCAGGATGCGTCGCCACCTGGCCGGCGAAAACGCCTGAATCGCGGGGAAGGGAGCCACGAAACGCCCGCGAATCAAGGGGGGTGACTGTTAGTCTCTCAGCGCGCCAGGACCTGCCCGCATCGGCGCAAATCCCAATGGAGAAGTTCGTAATCGACGGCGGAGTACCGCTGAGCGGCACCGTCGTGCCGGCCGGCAACAAGAACGGCGCGCTGCCGATAATCGCCGCTGCCCTGCTGACCGCCGACGAGGTGGTCATTTCCAACGTCCCCCGCATCAGCGACGTCGAGTCGCTCGTGGATCTCCTGGAGGGCCTCGGCGTGGAGATTGAGTGGAGGGACGCCAACGAACTCGTGCTCTGTGCCGCCGGGGCCACCGCCGACGCCGAGATCGACCGGGCCCAGGCCACCCGGATCCGCGCCTCCTTCCTGCTGGCCGGGCCGCTCCTGGCCCGCTTCGGACGCGCGGTGATGCCCCCGCCCGGCGGCGACGTCATCGGGCGCCGGCGACTCGACCCCCACCTCGACGCCTTCACCGCCCTGGGCGCGTCGGTTACCCAGGATCGCGACATCGTCATCGAGGCCCCGGCGGGCCTGACGCCGGGCAGGGTCTTCATGGACGAGCCGTCGGTCATGGCCACCGAGAACGCCCTCATGGCCGCGGCCCTCACCCCGGGCGAGACCGTCATCGGCAACGCCGCCTGCGAGCCCCACGTCCAGGACCTGTGCCGGATGCTCGTGAAGATGGGCGCCGACATCAGGGGGATCGGCTCGAACGTCCTCACAGTTACCGGCTGCCCGGAGCTCGGCGGCTGCCGGCACCAGGTCGCGCCCGACCACATCGAGATCGGATCGTTCATGGCCCTTGCCGGCGTGACCGGCGGGGAGATGCGGATAGTCGACACCGAGCCCGACGACCTGGCGATGATCAGGATCGTCTTCGGCAAGCTCGGCCTGGCCAGCGAGCTCGACGGGGCGGACGTCGTGGTGCCCGGGGGTCAGAAGCTGGTTGCCTCCCGCGACGTCGGCGAGTACAAGGCCAAGGTCCAGGACGGTCCGTGGCCCGCCTTCCCGGCCGACCTGACCTCGATCGCCGTGGCCCTGGCCACGCAGTCGGAGGGTTCGGTCCTCATCCACGAATGGATGTTCGAGAACCGCCTGATCTTCACCGACAAGCTCGTCCTCATGGGGGCCGACATCACCCTCTGTGACCCGCACCGGGCGATCGTCAGCGGGCCCAGCCGCCTGCGCGGCGACCGGCTCGAGTCCCCGGACATCCGTGCCGGGATGGCCATGCTGATCGCCGCCCTCTGCGCCGAAGGGCGCAGCGAGATCGGCAACATCGGCCAGATCGACCGCGGCTACGAGCGGATCGACGAACGGCTGCGCGACCTCGGCGCCCGCATCGAGCGCGCGCCGGTCGACGTACAGCCGTCGGTGTCGTGAAGTTCCGCCTCCCCAGCGGCACGCGCGACGTGCTGCCCGAGGAGATGGCCGAGCGCCGGAGGATCGAGGGCGCCCTTCTCCAGACCTTCGCCGAGGCCGGATACGGAGAGGTCTCGACCCCCGAGCTCGAGTACCCGGAGACGGTTGAGCTCGGCCGGATGGCCGCGCCCTACCGCGTAACCGGCGAGGGCGGCGAAGAGCTCTCGATGCGGGCCGACATGACGGGGCCGATAGCGCGGCTCGTGGTGACCCGGTACGCCGACGAGTCCCCGCCGCTGCGCTTCTGCTTCTCGACGGTGGTCCACCGCGCCGTCCAGCCCGGTAAGGGCGAGGCGCGCGAACTGCGCCAGTCGGGCATCGAGCTCCTGGGCGTTCCCGGGCCCGAGGGGACGGTCGAGGCGATCTCGGTCCTGTGCCGTGCCCTTGAGGCCACCGGGCTGGCCGACTTCAGCGTGGGCGTCGGCGACATCTCGCTCTACCCGGGGCTGCTCGATGATCTCGGCGTGCCGCCAGAGGACCAGGCCTTCCTCCTCGACGCCCTCGAGTCCCGCGACTTCGTGGCCATCGGGGAGCGGGCACGTGGGCTAGGCCTGGACGCCGAGAGCGAGCGCCTCGTCGCCGAGGTCCCGGCGATGCGGGGCGACGCGGCGGTCCTCGAGGCCGAAGGCCCGCTCGGGGAGAGGCTCTCGGGGCTGCGTGACCTCGTCTCCCGGCTCGACCCGGACGTCGCAGGGCGCGTGATCATCGACCTCGGGCGATTCCCCCGCATGGGCTACTACACCGGCGCCGTCTTCGAGGTCTACGACCCGGCGCTGGGCGAGCCGATCGGCAGCGGGGGCCGCTACGACGAGCTCCTGGCCCGCTTTGGGCGGCCGATGGAGGCCGTCGGCTTCGCGATCGACGTCGACCGGCTCCACGCGGCGATCGCCGGCGAGGAGCTGGGGGAGACCGGACGATGAACCGCTTCGGCCTGACCGTCGCCGTGCCCCGCGGAGCCCTGCTGGAACCGAGCCTTGACCTGCTGGAGGCGATCGGGATCGACACTTCGGAGATCCGCACCAACGACCGCAAGCTCCTCTTCGAGCAGGTGGGCGTCGTGACGATGCGGCCCTCCGACGTGCCCACCTACGTGGAGGCCGGTGCCGCCGATGTCGGAATCACCGGAAAGGACGTCCTGCTCGAGTCACCGGACCGCCAGCTCTTCGAGCTCCTCGACCTCGGCTTCGGGGAGTGCCGGATGGTCGTGGCCGGCGCCGACGGCGAGGACCGCGGCGCCGAGGCGCTCAGCCGCCTGGGCGTGATTCGAGTGGCGACCAAGTACCCGCGGATCGCCGCCGGGCACTTCTCGGGCAGCGGCAGGCAGGCCGAGATCGTCAAGGTTGCCGGCTCGGTCGAGCTCGCCCCGCTGACGGGCCTGGCCGACGCGATCGTTGACCTGACCGCCACCGGCTCCACGCTCCGGGAGAACGGACTCGTGGTCCGGGAGGAGATCTTCACCGCGACGGCCCGGCTGATCGCCAACCGGGTGAGCCTCCGCGTGCGCTCGGCCGAGGTAGACGCGCTCGTCGAGGCCGTGCGCGAAGCGTCGGGCTGATGGACGCACCCCTGGTCGCCATCGCCGACTACGGCTCGGGCAACCGCCGTTCGGTCCAGACCGCGCTGGAGCACGTCGGCGCCGAGGCGACGGTCTCCCGCGACCCCGATCTCCTGGGCCGGGCGCAGGGGCTGGTCATCCCGGGGGTCGGGGCATTCCCCGCCGCCATGGAAGCCCTGCGCCGGCACGGCCTGGCCGACGCGATCCTCGAGTTCGCGGCAAGCGGGCGCCCGGTTCTCGGGGCCTGCCTGGGGATGCAGCTGCTCTTCGACGAGTCCGAGGAGCAGGGAGGCGCCGAGGGCCTGGGCCTTCTCCCCGGCGTGGTGAGAAGGCTGGAGTGCGGTCCGCTCAAGCTTCCCCACATCGGCTGGTGCGAGGTGGCGTGGGAGAGCAGTTCGCCGATTTCCGAAGGCCTTCCCGACCCCGCGTTTTTCTACCACGTGCACAGCTACGCGCCGGTTGCCGCCGACGGGGACGAGGTTCTTGGCCGAAGCGACTACGGCGGCAGCTTCGTCAGCGTCGCCGGCCGGGATAACGTCTTCGGGGTGCAGTTCCACCCCGAGAAGTCCTCGCGCAACGGCCTGGCCATGCTGGCCAACTTCGTCTCGCTCTGCCGGAGCGCGGCAGGGTGATCCTCTACCCGGCGGTCGACATCCTCGACGGCAGGGCCGTCCGGCTCAGGCAGGGAGACTTCGACGACGCGACGGTCTACGACAGCTCGCCCCTGGATGCCGCCCGCAGCTGGGTCGAGGAGGGGGCCGGCTTCCTCCACGTCGTCGACCTTGACGGCGCCCGCTCCGGCGAGCCGGCGAACCTCGAGGAGGTGCGCCAGATAACGGCCGACCTGAACGTCCCGGTCCAGGTCGGCGGCGGGTTGCGCTCGGTCGAATCGGTGAGGGCGGCCCTGGACAGCGGCGTGGAGCGGGTCGTCCTCGGAACGGCCGCGCTGCGCGACCAGGAGTTCCTCGACGACTGCCTCGGCTTCTGCCGCGACCGGCTGATCGTGAGCGTCGACGTCTCCGGAGGCCGCGTCGCGGTTGACGGCTGGCAGGAGGTGACCGGGGGCGAGCCCGAGGCGGTCCTCGAGTCGCTGATGGCCCGCGGGGTGCGCTCCTTCGTCTATTCGAACGTCGACCGCGACGGAATGCTGGAAGGCCCCGATCTCGACGAGGTGCGCCGCATCGCCGGAGTGATCCGCGGCCGCTTCCTCTACGCCGGTGGCATCGGCAGCCTCGCCGACCTCGAAGCGCTATCCGGCCTGCGGCAGGTCAACCTCGGCGGCGTAATCGTGGGGAAGGCCCTCTACGAGCGGCGATTCACCGTGCGCGAAGGCCAGGAGGCGCTGCGGGCATGAGCATCCCGGAGGCCGGCGCCACCAGGCGGGTTATCGCCTGCCTGGACATCGACGCAGGCCGCGTGGTGAAGGGGACCAATTTCGTCGACATCCGCGACGCCGGCGACCCGGTCGAGCTCGCCGGGCGCTACGACGCCGAGGGAGCCGATGAGCTCGTCTTCCTCGACATCACCGCCACGCACGAGCAGCGCGAGACCGTCGCCGACCTGGCGCGCCGCACCGCCGACGACGTCTTCATCCCCTTCACGATCGGAGGGGGGATTCGCAGCGTCGACGACGCCCAGGCGGTGCTCGACGCCGGGGCCGACAAGGTGAGCGTGAACTCGGCGGCTATCGCGCGTCCGGAGCTGATCGACGAGATGGCAGGGCGCTTCGGCTCGCAGTGCGTGGTCGTGGCCATCGACGCGCGGCGCAGCGACGGGAGCTGGGAGGTCTACACGGCCGGCGGCCGCAAGCCGGAGGGGATCGACGCCGTCGAGTGGGCCGCAGAGGCCGCCGACCGCGGAGCGGGGGAGATACTCCTGACCAGCATGGACAGCGACGGGACCGCGGCCGGCTACGACCTGGAGCTGACCGGGACGGTCAGCGGGGCGGTCCCGGTGCCGGTGATCGCATCGGGCGGGGCGGGCGAGCTCGACCACCTGGTGGACGTCCTTCGCGTGGGGGCCGACGCGGTCCTGTGCGCGTCGATCTTCCACTACGGCCGCTTCACCGTCGCCGAGGTGAAGGACCACCTCCTCGCCGCCGGGATCCCTGTGCGGCCTCCCGGCGCCTGAGCGGCTAGCGCCGGCCGCCGCGGACCGAATAGGTCCACATGCTGGTCTGGTCGTTGAGGTAGAGCTGCTTGCCGTCGGTGATCGCCGGGTTGAAGGCGCCCCGGTCGGTCGCCCAGACCTTTGTGCCCTTCGCGGCGCTCAGGGCCTCGGTGCGGCCCTCGAGGGTCGAGTAGAAGAGCAGGTCGCCGAGCAGGTCGACGCCGCCGGAGATCCGCCCGGCCCCGGCGTTGCGGCTCCAGCGTGTCCGGCCCGAGCGGGCGTCGAGGGCGTAGACGGTGCCGTTGTAGGAGCCGAAGTAGACGGTCGGCCCGACACCGCGCGGGTCGGCGACCGCGGCCGACGAGTAGACGTAGGCGCCGGTCGACTTGCGCCAGGCGAGGCTGCCGTCGCTGGCCGAGAAGGAGTACATGCTCCCGTTGGTGTTGCCGATGTAGACCCGCCCGAAGGCCACCGAGGCGGTGGCGTAGAACTGCCCGTCGCCGAGCCCGAGGGTGCCGCCGCTGCCCGAGGTCCATCGCGTCTTTCCGTCCCGGGCGCGCAGGGAGTGGACCTGGCCGCTGTAGTCGCCGAAGAAGAGCGCTCCCCGGTAGTAGGCCAGGCCGCCCTTGACCGCTCCGCCGACCTTCTTCGTCCACCGGACCTTGCCGTCGCGTGCCCGCAGGGCGTACACGGTTCCGTTCTCGCTGCCGATGTAGACCGTCCCGTCGACGACGACCGGTGAGGTCTCCGTCCGGCTCGGCAGGTTGCGCGACCAGGCGAATTTCCTGGTCTCGGTGTCTATCGCGACGATCCGGCCGGCCTTGGCGCCCTTGCGTTCCAGGACCGTGGAGAAGACCTTGCCCTCGCGAACCGCCGGTGCCGAAGCCGCCAGGCGCCCGAGGAGCTTCTTCCAGACGACCTTCCCGTCGGACCTGCGCACGATGTAGAGGGCCGCGTTGTTCTTCAGGAGGTAGAGAAACTGGTCGTCGGCGACCGGGGTGAACTCGAGCAGGATGCGTCCGCGGACACCCCAGAGCGGCTTGAACGGGGGCCGCAGCCCCTTGGCCAGCGGGTAGTAGTGGGTGCGCGCCGCGTCGTAGCCGTAGAACGGCCACGAGAACTTCTTCGGCTGCTTGGTCTCGGGGGCCGCCGTGGTCTCGAAGCCGACCTCCGCGTTGCTCACGTCGGAGGGCGTGCGTGCGCTGAGCGCCCAGACGAGGACTCCCGCGACGATGACGATCCCCCCGGCCAGGACCCCCACGAGGATGCGCGCCGTCCGGGTTCGCGGGATCATGGCCTTATGGAAGCAGCCGAGGTGGTCGCCAGCCTTCGCGAAGTGCCGGGTGGATCCGAGCTGCTCGAGGTGGCCGGTGCCCGGCCGGGGGTCTGGCTGGTCGGCGGGGCCGTGCGCGACCTGATGACCGGAGGCGTGCCGAGGGAGCTCGACGTGCTCGTGGAGGGAGACCTGAGGGAGGTCGCCGCAGCGCTGGGAGAGCCGGTCTTCCACGAACGTTTCGGCACGGCGACGGTGCGGGGGGAACGGTTCGTCATCGATCTCGCCGCGCCCCGGACGGAGAGCTATCCGGCTCCCGGGGCGCTCCCCGATGTCAGGCCCGCCTCCGTGCAGGAGGACCTCGGCCGGCGCGACTTCACCGTAAACGCCATCGCCGTCTCGCTTCCGGGCGGGGAAGTGGCCAGCGACCCGCGCGCCCTGGACGACCTCCGGGCGGGAGTCCTGCGGGTGCTCCACGACGACTCCTTCGCCGACGACCCGACGCGGGTCTGGCGTATGGCGCGCTACGCCGCGCGCCTGGGCTTCCGGCCCGACGAGCTGACGGCCGGGCTCGCCGCCCAGGCCGGGCCTGGCGAGACGAGCGGGGAGCGGATCGGCAGCGAGCTGCGGCTCGTCCTCGCCGAGGGGGACCCCTGCGCCGCGTTCGAGGCCCTGGCCGAATATTGCCCCCAGGTCCTGCCGCCGGGCTTCCAGCCTCGCCCGGAAGGCCTCGAGGGCGCCCTGGACCTGCTTCCCGACGAGGGGCGCCGGGACCTGCTTATCCTCTCGGCCTGCGTGGCCGGGATGGACGTCGAGGCGCTGTCGCGCTGGCTCGACGGTCTCGCCTTTACGGCCGCTGACCGCGACCTCGTCCTCGCCTCCTCGCGCTGGGTGACCGGTGCTCCGCTGCGCTCGGCCCAGGGACCGGTGGAGATCGCCCGCGCAGCCCGTGGCGCGCCGCTCGAGGCGGTCGCGCTGGCCGGCGGGGAGAACGCCAGGCTCTGGATCGACGAGCTTCGCCACGTCGGCCTCGAGATCGACGGCGACGACCTGATCGCCGCCGGGGTCCCGCCCGGCCCCGAGGTCGGGGAGGCTCTCCAGAGGGCGCTCGACACCAAGCTCGCCGGTCGCTGCGCGGGCCGCGAGGAGGAGATTGCCGCCGCCCTCGACACCGGCGGGGGGCTTCCGTGAGCGACGGCGCCGCGCCGGAGGTCGCGCTGCGCTTCGATGCCGACGGGGCAGGCGCGACGCTCCCGGGCGGCGGCTGCTGGTTCACCGCGGCGGAGGCCGGGGACTTCACCGACCCGACGGCTGGCGAGCTGGGCGCTCTCGCCGCGAACCACGGCCTCGAAGGACGCGTCTTCGCCAGGTCCACCCAGGTTCACGGGGCGGAGGTCCGCTTCGTCGCCGGCCCGGCCGATGCCCGCGACGGGGAGGAGTTCGACGGCCAGGTCACCGGCTCACGCGAGCTCGTATGCGCGGTGCGGACCGCCGACTGCCTGCCGGTCGCGCTCTTCTCTCCCTTCGCTGCAGGGGTGATCCACGCGGGCTGGCGAGGGCTGGCGGCGGGGGTGCTCGCGGCCGGCGTAGGGGCGATGAGGGGCGCCGGGGACGGTCCCCTCACCGCGGTGATCGGTCCCGGGGCGCGCTCCTGTTGTTACGAGGTTGGCGACGAGGTGCATGAGGCGTTCGCGGATCTCGGCCGCGGTGCCCGGGTGGGCCGGAACGCCGATCTTCCCTGGGTGGCCGCTGAGCAGCTCCGCGAGCTTGGCGTGGAAGAGGTTGCCGACCTCGGGGTGTGCACCATCTGCGCCGTTGGTCCGCAGTGGCACTCGCACCGCCGCGATGGCGCGGAAGCGGGAAGATCCCTGGCGCTGGCATGGCGGAGCTGATCGAAGACATCGACCCCGGGCGCGTGCGCGAGGCCATGGCCGGCGTGCGCGAAGAGGTTGCAGCCGCCTGCGAGCGGTCGGGCCGCGACCCGGACGATGTCCATGTCGTTACCGCATCGAAGTACGTGGGCGTCGAGGAGATGGGGCTCCTTGCCGAGGCCGGCATCGAGCTGGTGGGAGAGAACCGCGCCCAGGACCTGGAGGCCAAGGCCGAACGCTGGCCCGGGAGTTTCCAGTTCGATTTCATCGGGCGGCTCCAGAGCCGGAAGGTCAAGCAGGTCGTCCCGCTCGTGCGGCTGATCCACTCGGTGGCCAGCGACTCGGTCCTCGCCCAGCTCGAGCGGCACGGTACGCCCGAGACCCGGATCCTCGTCCAGGTGAACGTCGCCGGGGAGGAGGGCAAGGACGGCGTCGCCCCCGGCGAGCTAGGAGCCTTCATCGAGCGTTCCCCGGTTCCGGTCGTGGGGCTGTCGACGATGCCCCCGTTCACCGAGGACCCGGAGCAGAGCCGCCCGTGGTTTGCCCGGCTCGCCGAGCTGGGTCGCGAGTTCGGGCTTCCCGAGCTTTCGATGGGAACGACGCAGGATTTTCCCGTGGCGGTGGAGGAGGGCGCCACGCTTGTGCGCGTGGGAAGCCGGATTCTGAGGCCCTGAGCGGAATTGGCCATCCGGGGCAGGAAAACGCCGGTCGGCGGATAAAATCAGGGTTGTATGGCGTTGAGTGACACGTGGCACCGGACGCTGGTCTACTTCGGCCTGGCCGAGGACCGTGACCCGTATGCCGGGGACCCGGTCGACTCGGAGGCCGAGCTCGAGGGCCGTTACCGCGAGCGCGGAAGCGTGAGGCGCCTCTCCAAGCGCCGCGGTGGCGAGGTCGATGAGATCTTCACCGAAGAGGAGTTCGACGTCCGCGCATCGCCACGCGTCCGGAACGGAGGCTCCGGCACCGGCAGCGTCCACCTCGTCATCCCGAAGAGCTTCAATGACGCCCAGCAGGTCGCCGACAAGTTCCGCGACGGAGTGCCGGTGGTGCTGAACCTGCAGTCGACCGACACCGAGCTGAGCAAGCGGCTGATCGACTTTACGAGCGGGCTGACGTACGGGCTCGACGGCGGCATGCAGAAGATCGCCGACAAGGTCTTCATGCTCACGCCGCGCAACGTCGAGATCTCGGCCGAGGCGCGCGCCGAGCTGATCGAGAAGGGCTTCTTCAACCAGAGCTGATCCCGGGTGCCGCGCCCGGCCCCGGGCCGCTAGCGTTCCCCGGCGATGCAGATCGGACTTATCGGCAGCGGCAACATCGCCACGGCGTTCGCGCTGGGGTGGGGACAGCCGGTGCTCTGCACCGACATCGACGCCTCCCGGGCGCAGGTCCTGGCCGACGCGACCGGAGGCGAGGTCGTGGACGGCAACTCGGAGCTTGCGGCCCGCAGCGACCTGGTGATCCTCTGCCACAAGCCGGGCCAGCTGGACGAGGTTGCCGCCGAGGCTTCCCCGGGCGCCGACGTGGTCCTCTCGCCGCTGGCCGGAGTGACGCTCGATGAGCTGCGCTCCGCCTATCCCGACAGCCTGGTCTTCCGCGTGATGCCGAATACCGCAATGAGGCTGGGGCATGGCGTGACGGTCCTGGCCGACGACGACGCCGGGGATCCGGCGGCCTTCGGCACGATGCGCGGCCTGCTCGAGGAGCTGGGCCCGGTCTTCGTACTCCCGGAGTCCGACTTTGCCGCGGCGACCGCCGTGATGAGCTCCGGGGTGGCCTTCCTCGCCCTGGTAGCCGAGGCCAAGATCGCGGCAGCCGTCGATGCCGGGATGGACCCGGTCGTGGCCGCCTCCCTGGTCGGGGCGACCTTCGGAAGCGCGATGGCCCTCCTCTCGGAGGAGGGAGCCGACGCCGCCAGGGTGCGCGAGGCGGTGACCTCACCCGGGGGAGTGACCGAGAAGGGGCTGGCCGAGCTCGAGCAGGCGAAGGTCAGGGAGGCCTTCGCCGAGGCGGTCAGGGCAGTCACGGAGGGAGGGGCGTGATCGCCTTCCTTCCAATTGCCAACGTGCGCGGCACGATCGCCGACTACCTCTCGGCGCTCATCAACGTCTACGTCGTCCTGATCATCATCTGGATCCTGCTCGGGCTCTACCTGGCGTTCGGCGGACGCCTGCCCTACAACCGGGCCAGCGATGCGATCGTCTCCTTCCTCAGGCAGGTCTGCGACCCGTACCTGGCGCTCTTTCGCCGGTTCATCCCCCCGATAGGCGCCTTCGACTTCAGCCCGATCGTCGCGATCCTCGTACTGACGATCGGTGGCGGGATCATCGTCGGGCTGATCCGGGGATGAGCCACTCCGCCCGGGCGACGGTCGCGCTGGCCGGGCTTACGGCGGTCGCGGTTCTCGTCGTTGACCAGGCGGTGAAGGTCGCCGTCCGGGGCTCGCTGCAGCCGGGCGAGGAGCGGGAGGTTTTGGGCTCGGTCGTCCAGCTCACCTACGTTCGCAATACCGGCGTGGCCTTCGGCCAGCTGTCGGACAGCGGCGCGCTCGTGGCCCTTCTCGTGGCGGCCGCCGTCGGGATCCTGCTCTGGTACTTCCTGACCCACCTCGACACCCCCTGGATCTGGCTGCCGGCGGGAATGGTGGTCGGCGGCGCGCTGGGCAATGTCATCGACCGCGTGGGGCAGGGAGCGGTGACCGACTACGTGAAGCTTCCCGGTTGGCCCTCGTTCAACGTCGCCGACGTCGCGATCACCGGCGGGGTGATCATCATGGTGGTCGTCGCCGAGCTCCACGCCCGCCGGCAGCGAAAGGTGGCGGGGTGAGGGCCGAGGTCCCGCCTGGCCAGGCGGGGGAGCGACTCGACATCTTTCTCGCCGGCCCACTCGGCTCGCGTGCCCGGGCCCAGTCGGCGATCGCCGGGGGAGGGGTGACGGTCAACGGCTCCCCGGCCGTCAAGAGCCGCCAGCTCGAGCCAGGCGACCTCGTGGAGTGGGAGGAGGCAAGGGAGAGGCCGGCCGCCGCTGAGGAGGAGGCCGGCGACGTGGCCTTCGGGATCGCGTGGGAGGACGAGCGGCTGCTGGTGGTGGACAAGCCCGCCGGGGTCGCCACGCACCCCTCGGCCGGGCATCGGTCGGGAACGCTCTCCCAGGGGCTGGCCGGCCGCGCCGCCGGAGGCGAGGACCCCGAGCGGCCTGGGATCGTCCACCGGCTGGACCTGGGCACCTCCGGCCTCCTGGTCGTGGCTAGGGACGACGAGACCCACAGGGCGCTCCAGGAGGCGATCTCGGCCCGGGAGGTAAGGCGCGAGTACCTGGCACTGGTCGCGGGGCGCCCGCGCTCCCGGACGGGGACGGTCGACGCGCCGATCGGGCGCGACCGCCGCCGACGGACCGTCCAGTCGGTCGACACCGACAAGCCGCGCGAAGCGGTGACCCACTTCGAGGTCGAGGAGGAGATGGCACATGCGACCCTCCTGCGGGTGACGCTGGAGACCGGCCGGACCCACCAGATCCGCGCCCACCTGGCGGCTATCGGCTTGCCCGTGGTCGGGGACCCCGAGTACGGGATTCCCGGGGCGCTGGGGCTGGAGCGCCAGTTCCTTCACGCCGCCCGCCTCGCTTTCGCCCATCCCTCGGGCGGCGAGGTGGACGTGACCTCGCCTCTCCCGGAGGACCTGGAGGCGGCCCTGGCCCGGGCCCGTGCCGGCGAAGAGCCCCGGGAAGCGCGCCCGGGCTAGAATGGGCCGGTAACCAACCCCGACCCTTGCGGGTACACGGGTGGCGCACCCTGATCGGCCCCGAGCCGTAAGCGCCAGCCGCCGCGAGGAACCGAAAACGCGAAAAAAGGGAGCAGCAACCGTGACCACCGCCCAGAGCGAGGTCGGACTCAGAGAACTGCTGGAAGCCGGTGTCCACTTCGGGCACCAGACCCGGCGCTGGAACCCGAAGATGCGCCGCTACATCTTCGGCGAGCGCGACGGCATCTACGTCGTCGACCTCCTCCAGACCGAGGCCGCGCTGTCGGCCGCCACCGACTTCGTGGCCGGGCTGGCGCGCAGGGGCGGGATCGTCCTCTTCGTCGGGACCAAGAAGCAGGCCCGTGACGCCGTCAAGGAGGCGGCCGAGCGCGCAGGGATGCCCTACGTCAACCACCGCTGGCTCGGAGGGCTCCTGACCAACTACCAGACGATCAGCCAGCGAATCCGCCGGCTCCACGACCTCGAGGGATACGAGGAGGACGGCCAGCTCGAACTGCTCCCCACGCGCGAGCGCCTGGCCGCCGAAGCCGACCTCGAGAAGCTGCGGGCGAACCTCGGCGGCGTAAAGCACATGCAGCGCGCCCCGGACGCGATCTTCGTGGTCGACCTCAACGTGGAGGAGATCGCCGTACGCGAGGCCCAGCGCCTGCGCATCCCGATCATCGGGCTGGTCGACACCAACTGCGACCCGGACGGGATCGACTTCGTCATCCCGGGCAACGACGACGCGATTCGCTCCTGCAAGGTGATCGCCGACGGGCTTGCAGACGTGATCGCCGAGAACCGGCTCGCCTACCTCGCCGAGGAGGAGAAGGCCCGCGCCGAGGCGGAGGCCCAGGCCGCCCGCGAGGCCGAGGAGCAGGCAGCCCGCGAGGCCGAGGAAGAGGCGCGCCGCGCGGCAGAGGAGGCCGAGGCCAAGGTGGCCGCCGCCAACGCCGAGGCCGCAGGCGAGGCACCGCCCGCCCCGCCTGCGCCCGATGCCGGAACGCCGGCCGGAGAGCAGTCATGAGCGCCGAGATCAAGGCATCGGACGTCGCCGAACTGCGCAAGCAGACCGGCGCCGGGATGATGGACTGCAAGGAGGCCCTCGCCGAGGCGGGGGGCGACATGGAGAAGGCCGCGGAGCTGATCCGCGTGAAGATGGGCAACAAGATCGGCAAGCTCGCCGACCGCGAGGCAGCGGAGGGCACCGTCCAGTCCTACATCCATGCCGGCGGCAAGGTCGGGGTCATGGTCCAGGTCGACTGCAACACCGACTTCGTGGCCAAGAACGAGGACTTCACCGAGTTTGCGCGCGAGGTGGCGATGCACATCGCCGCCAGTCCTGCGGTCCAGTACGTAAACGACGAGGACGTTCCCGAGGAGGCCCGTGAGGCCGAGGCTCGGATCTTCTCCGAGCAGGTGGCCGACAAGCCGGAGGAGATCCGGCCGAAGATCGTCGACGGCATGCTCGACAAGTGGCTCGGCGAGGTCGTCCTGCTGCGACAGCCGCACGTCAACGCCGACCGCCACGAAGGGCAGACGATCGAGGAGATGCGGGCCGCCCTCTCGGCCAAGACCGGCGAGAACATCGTCATCCGGCGCTTCGTCCGGTACGCCGTAGGGGAGTAGGGGCGATGGCAGCCGAGGCGGTCTTCCGGAGGGTGCTGGTGAAGCTCTCGGGAGAGTCGCTTCTCGGGGGCCTGGAGTACGGAACCGACCCGGCGCGCCTCGAGGACGTCGCCGGCCAGATCCGCACCGTCCGCGACCGGGGTGTCGAGGTAGCGGTCGTCGTCGGGGCGGGGAATATCTACCGCGGCATGACCGGCGCTGCCGAGGGCATGGATCGCGCCACCGCCGACTACATGGGGATGCTGGCGACGCTCCTCAACGCCCTACCGCTACAGGACGCCCTGGAGAAGATGGGCGTCCAGACCCGGGTCCAGTCGGCGATCCACGTCGAGGAGGTGGCCGAGCCGTATATCCGGCGCCGCGCCGACCGCCACCTGGAGAAGGGGCGGGTCGTGATCTTCGCCGCCGGGACCGGCAACCCGTTCTTCACCACCGACACCGCCGCGGCCCTCCGCGCTACCGAGATCAGGGCGGAGGCGATCCTGATGGCCAAGAACGGGGTCGACGGCGTCTACTCGGCCGACCCGCGCACCGATCCTTCCGCCGAGCTGATCCGGGAGATCACCCACATGGAGGCGATCCGCCGCGAACTCAAGGTGATGGATGCCACCGCGCTGGCCCTGTGCATGGAGAACTCGATGCCGATCCATGTCTTCGACATGAACACCGACGGGAATATCGACCGGATAGTCTGCGGCGAGCAGGTTGGGACGGTGGTCAGCTCGTGAGTGAACTCATCGACGAACTTCTCGGGGACGCCTCGGAGCGCATGAGCCGCACCGTCGATGCCACCAACCAGGAGTTCGCCAGCGTCCGCACCGGGCGCGCGAGCCCGGCGATCCTCGACCGCGTCACCGTCGACTACTACGGTGCCGAGACCCCGCTCAACCAGATGGCGACCATCAACGCGCCCGAGGCCCGCCTGATCACCGTCCAGCCGTTCGACGTCTCCACGCTCCCCGCCATAGAGAAGGCGATCATGGAGGCCGACCTCGGGCTTACCCCGGGCAACGACGGGAAGATCATCCGGCTGGCCATCCCCGAGCTCAGCGAGGAGCGTCGCAAGGAGCTCGTGAAGGTGGTGCGCAACATCGCCGAGGAGGGTCGCGTGGCGATCCGTAACGTGCGCCGCGACGTGATGCAGGACCTGCGCGAGCTGCGAGAGGCCGGAGAGGCCGGTGCCGACGACGAGCACCGGGCCGAAGGCGAGCTCCAGAAGCTGACCGACGAGCGGGTGGCCGACCTCGACTCCCACCTGAAGGGCAAAGAAGCCGAAATCCTGGAGGTCTGATGGCCACGGGTGAGGCGCAGGCCCGCTACGTCGCGATCATCACCGACGGCAACGGCCGCTGGGCCTCGTCCCGCAACCTCCCGGTCGTCGAGGGCCACCGGGCCGGCGCCGACACGGTCAAGGCCCGCCTGCGCGACGCGGTCGACCTGGGTATCCGGGAGCTGACCGTCTACTCCTTCTCGACCGAGAACTGGTCGCGCCCCCCCGAGGAGGTTGCCGCCCTGATGGAGATGTTCGCCGAGAGGATCCGCAGCGAGACCCCGGAGCTCAAGGAGGAGGGGGTAAGGATGCGCTTCATCGGCCGCCGCGACCGCGTGGCGCCCGACCTGATCGAGGCTATGGATTGGGCCGAAGCCGAGACGGCGGGAGGGGAGCGCCTCACGCTCTTCATCGCCTTCGACTACGGCGGGCGCAACGAGATCATCGACGCCGCGCGGCGTTACGAGGGTGGAGGCGAGGACGCCTTCCAGGAGCTCCTCTACGCGCCGGAGATGCACGACCCCGACCTCCTGATCCGCACCAGCGGCGAGATGAGGCTCTCCAACTACCTGCTCTGGCAGTGCGCCTACTCCGAGCTCGTCTTCCGCGACGAGTACTGGCCCGACTTCGACCGTGCCGCCCTCGAGGAATGCCTCGAGGAGTTCGCCTCCCGCCAGCGGCGATACGGGGGCCGCTGATGGAGGAGACGAGGGTCGTTCGCGTGGTCGAGGAGACCGAGAAGGCGCCCCGGGGCCCGATCTTCGGCCGCCGGCCCAAGGGCCGTGAGTTCAAGAACCGGAGCTCCGACCTGGTCGCCCGGGTCCTCGTCGCGCTGCCGCTTATCGTCCTGGCGATCCTCCTGGTCGCCGCGGGAGGCTGGGTCTTCGCCGTCGGGCTGCTCGTCCTCGGCGTGATGGCACTCCGTGAGCTCTTCTCGATGTTCCCGCGCTGGGCGGTGCCGGTCTTCGCCGTCTTCCTGGCCTTTGCGCTGATGATCGCCGCCGCGCGCACCGGCGGCCCGCCGCGGCTGCTCCTGGCCACCGTCGTCGCCCTTCCCGTCGTCTTCCTCGGGGGCCTGCTCGCGCCGCGCCGCGGCGACGTGCGCGGCCTCGCCCTCGGAATGCTCGGGCTTGCCTGGATCGGCCTCGCCCTCTCGCATGCCGTGATGCTCCGCGACCTCGAGCACGGCGCGGCGATCCTCGTGCTGGTGCTCGTCGCGACCTTCGTGGGGGATACCGGCGCCTACTTCGGGGGCCGCGCCTTCGGTCGCCGCAAGCTCGCCCCTTCGCTCTCCCCGGGCAAGACCTGGGAGGGGCTCCTTATCGGCATCCTTGCGGGCACGATCGCCGGCTGGTTCGTCGGGCTCTACCTCGACTGGCTCACCGGCCTGCAGGCCCTCCTGCTGGGCTTCTGTGCCGCGCTAATCGCTCCGCTGGGCGACCTCTTCGAGAGCGCGCTCAAGCGCGAGGCCCACACGAAGGACTCGGGAACGGTCTTCGGCGCCCACGGAGGCGTGCTGGATCGCCTCGACGCCGCCCTCTTCGCCGTCGTCGTCGGCTTCTACGTCTGGCAGGCGATGCTGTGAGCCATCCCGGAGCACTCTGACGTGACCCGCCGGATCGTCGTCCTCGGTTCGACCGGCTCGATCGGCACCCAGGCGCTCGAGGTGGCTGCGCAGTCGCCCGGCCTGGAGGTCGTGGGCCTGTCCGCGGCGTCGAACTGGGAGCAGCTGGTGGCCCAGGCCCTCGAGACGGGAGCCCGGCGGATCGCGCTCGCCGACCCCGCGGCGGCCGAGCGCGCGCGCAGCGAGTGGGACGGCGAGGTACTGGAAGGGCCCGAGGGGCTGACCGAGCTGATCGTCTCCTCAGGGGCCGACATGGTCCTCAATGCGCTCGTCGGCTCGGCCGGGCTCGGGCCGACGATCACCACCCTCGCCGAGGGGATCGACCTGGCCCTGGCCAACAAGGAATCGCTGGTCGTCGGCGGCGAGCTGGTGATGAGCCTCGCTGAGGGCTCCGGAGCGAGGCTGATCCCGGTCGACTCCGAGCACTCGGCGATCGCCCAGCTGGTCGAAGCCGAGCAGGGCCAGAGGCCGGGGAGCATCGAGCGGATAGTGCTGACGGCCTCGGGGGGTCCGTTCCGCGGCAGGAGTCGTGAGGAGCTCGAAGGCGTGAGCGTCGAGGAGGCCCTGAAGCACCCGACCTGGGAGATGGGCGGGAAGATCACGATCGACTCGGCCACCCTCTTCAACAAGGGACTCGAGCTGATCGAGGCCCATCACCTATTCACGATGCCCTACGAGCGGATCGACGTGGTCGTCCACCCCCAGTCGATAGTCCACTCCTGCGTCACGCTGAGCGACGGCGCCCTCCTGGCTCACCTGGGCCATCCCGACATGAAGGTGCCGATCGCCTACGCGCTGCTGAGCCCTGACCGCTCCCTTCCCGGCCACCGCCCGCTCGACCTGGCGCAGGTCGGCAGCCTCGACTTCGAGCCGGTGGACGACGAGGCCTTCCCCGCGCTTTCGATCGCACGCGCGGCCGGCATGGAAGGGGGAACCGCCCCGGCCGTGATGAACGCCGCCAACGAGATAGCGGTCGCTGCGTTCCTCGACGGGCACCTTCCCTTCAACGGCATCAGCTCGCTCGTTGCCGGCGTCCTCGACGAGGTCGAGACGGTTCCGGCCAGCTCGTTCGATGTGCTGGTTGAGGCCGACCGCGACGCCCGCGCCGCGGCCGCCCGCCTGGTGGCGTGAGCGCGCCGGCCGGCTCCTAGACTGGAGGACGATGAGCTACCTGCTCGCCTTCGTGGGCTTCTCGGCCCTTATCTGGCTGCACGAACTGGGCCACTACTGGGCCGCCCGCCGGGTGGGGATGAAGGTCGAGCGCTTCTCCCTCTTCTTCCCGCCGCACATCTGGAAGAAGAAGAAGGGCGAGACCGAGTACGCGATCGGCATCATCCCGCTCGGCGGCTACGTGAAGATCATGGGGATGAGTCCCCGGGAGGAGATCCCGCCGGGAGAGGAGAGCCGCTCTTACTCGCGGATGCCGGTCAGCAAGCGGATCTTCGTCATCGCGGCCGGACCGGCGATGAACGTCCTGGTGGCCTTCGTCATCCTCTTCGGCCTCTACGTGGTTCTCGGCACGACCACCTCCACCACGAAGGTCGATCGCCTCGAGACCGGCTCCCCGGCCGCCTCGGTGCTGAAGCCCGGCGACCGGCTCGTAGCCGTCGACGGGGTTCGCGGCGACGCCCGGGCGCTGGGCGAGCAGATCGCCACGCACCGATGCAGCGGCGAGCAGGTGGACGGCTGCAAGGCGGCCGAGCCGGTGCGGCTGACCGTGGAACGAAACGGGCGCGAAGAGGTGATCGTCGCCCGGCCGCAGTACGACGCTGAGGTCAAGCGTGCCCGGCTGGGCTTCAGCTTCGCGAGCGAGAACAACCCGGTTGGGCCGGTCGACGCCGTCGGCCGCAGCGGGGCGGCGATGTGGCGGGTCTCGACGGCCACTGCCGATGCGCTGACGAGCCTCGTCTACGACCCCCAGGCCCGCAAGGAGATCTCCGGCGTGGTCGGCTCGTACGAGGTCACGAGGCAGTCGTTCGAGTTCGACTGGGCCCAGGCGCTCAATGTCCTGGCGATCATCTCGCTTTCGCTCGCGCTGGTGAACCTCTTTCCGTTCCTTCCACTCGACGGCGGCCACATCTTCTGGGCCCTCGTGGAGAAGGTCAGGGGGCGGCCGGTCGCCTATTCGGTGATGGAGAGGGCGAGTGTCGTGGGGTTCGTCCTGGTGCTGATGCTCTTCGCCGTGGGGCTCTCCAACGACCTCGGCCGATTGCAGGGCGAAGGCTTCGGAATCCGCTGAGGAGCGCAAGTGCGCCCGGCACGGTAGATTTTCGGCCCACCAAACCGGACTGGAGAGACCGAGATGAGCACCGACGCCAAGCAGGCCAAGACCGTTGCCGAGGCAGTACGCCTGACCGCTGCCGGACACCCTGACGAGGTCTGGGTCAAGACCCGGGACGGATCGACCTCGTTTACGTGGGCCGAGGGGGTCGACCAGATCGACCGGATCGCCGGCGGCATTCGCAAGCTCGGCGTCGGACGTGGCGACACGGTGGGCATCATGCTCGTCAACCGCCCCGAGTTTCACCCGATCGACCTGGGCGTGGTGACCGCGGGCGGAACCCCGTTCTCGATCTACCAGACCTACACCGCCGAGCAGATCGAGTACCTGCTCAACGACGCCGCCACCAAGGTCGTCGTAACCGAGCAGGCCTTCCTGCCGGTGGTTCAGGAGGCCTGTGCCGGCGTCGAGCACTCTCCGACGGTCGTCCTCATCGACCCGGCCGAAGGCGGCGCCCCGGAGGGCGTTGTCACGCTCGAGGAGCTCGAGGCGATGGATCCCGACTTCGACGGGGCGGCTGCCGCCGCCGAGGTGACTCCCGAGGACGTGCTGACGCTGATCTACACCAGCGGCACCACCGGCCCGCCCAAGGGCGTCCAGCTCTCGCACGAGAACCTGCTGACCATGGTCGCCTCGACCGACGACATCGTCAACTTCCCGCCCCGTTCGCGCGTGATCAGCTGGCTTCCGGCGGCCCACATCGCCGAGCGCGGCGCCCATCACTACCTGCCGGTCATCTTCGGCTTCGAGGTCACCACGGTCAGCGACCCGCGGTCCGTCATTCAGGTGCTTCCGGAGGTCCACCCGCAGTGGTTCTTCGCTGTCCCGCGCATCTGGGAGAAGCTGAAGGGCGGCCTGGAGGGCATGCTCGCCTCGCAGGAGGGCGAGGCCAAGGAGGCCCTTGAGACCGCGATCGCCGATGCCACCCAGAAGGTGCGGCTCGAGCAGGCCGGCGAGGAGGTCCCGGCCGACCTCGCCGAGCGCGTGGCCGAGGCCGACGAGAAGTACTTCGCCGGGCTGCGGGCAACCCTCGGCCTGGACCAGGTCGTCACCATCAACGTGGGCGCGGCCCCGACCCCGCTCGAGGTGCTCGAGTTCTTCCACGCCATCGGCCTTCCGCTCGCCGAGCTGTGGGGGATGTCGGAGACCAGCGGCGTCGGCACCGTCAACCCGCCGGAGAAGGTGAAGCTCGGAACGGTCGGGCCGCCGCTGCCCGGCGTCGAGCTCAAGCTCGCCGACGACGGCGAGCTGCTGATCAAGGGCGGGCTGATCATGCTCGGCTACCGCAACATGCCCGAGGCCACGGCAGAGGCGATCGACTCCGAGGGCTGGCTCCATACCGGCGACATCGCCGAGATCGACGAGGACGGCTACGTCAAGATCGTCGACCGCAAGAAGGAGCTGATCATCAATGCCGCCGGCAAGAACATGTCCCCGGCGAACATCGAGGCCGAGATCAAGAGCGCCTCGCCGCTGATCGACCAGGTCTGCTGCATCGGTGACGCCCGGCCGTACAACACTGCCCTGATCAGCCTCGACGCCGACTACGCGCCGATCTGGGCCGGCCAGCAGGGCATCGAGGACGCCTCGATCGCTTCCCTGGCCGAGAACGAGCAGCTGCTCGCCGCAATCCAGGAGGCGGTGGACGAGGGGAACACGAAGCTCGCCCGGGTCGAGCAGATCAAGAAGTTCAAGGTCCTCCCGGCCGAGTGGGGTCCGGGAGGAGACGAGCTGACGCCGACCTCGAAGCTGCGGCGCAAGCCGATCGCCGAGAAGTACTCGGCCGAGATCGAAGAGCTCTACGCCTGAGCCTGGGGGCCGGCCGGGCAGGCGTGCGAAGGCTGCACGTCGCCCGGTGTCCGGCACCCCAGCAGGGCCAGGTCGGTCTCGAACTCGAACCTGAGGCGCTCCAGGACCTGGAGCGCCCCGGCACGACCACCGACGGCTAGGCCCCAGAGAACCGGGCGCCCTACGAGCACGGCGCGCGCCCCGAGGGCCAGGGCCACGAGGATGTCCCGTCCGCGGCGGATGCCGCCGTCTACGAGGACCTCTACGCGCCCGTCGACGGCGGCCACGACCTCGGGCAGGGCGAAGGCGGTGGCCTGGACGCCGTCGAGCTGGCGCCCGCCGTGGTTGGAGACGATCACGGCAGCGGCCCCGTGCTCGCAGGCCAGCGCTGCATCCTCGGCGGTGAGGATGCCCTTCACCACGACCGGAAGGGGAGACGAGGCGGCCATCTCCCCGAACCGCTCCCAGGTCACCGTCGGGTCGACGATCGAGAAGAACTCCTCGACGGTCACTCCCTCCGAGCGGCCCAGGGCACTGCTCACCGCCGGCATGTCGACGCCCTGGGGCACCCGGAATCCGGTGTGCAGGTCACGCTCGCGCAGTCCCGGACGCGGGGCGTCCACCGTCAGCACGATCGCCGAGTAGCCAGAGTCGGCGGCGGCCGCGATCAGCGACTCGTTGAGGGAAGGCTCCCGCGTCAGGTAGAGCTGGAACCAGCGCGGGGCGGGCGGGGCGGCCGCTGCCAGCTCGGCCGGCCCGGTCGTGGCGAGGGTGGAGAGGGTCATCAGGGTGCCGGCTTCGGCGCTCGCCTCGGCGGTGGCCAGCTCGCCGCGGGCCGTGGCGAGGCGATGGAGCGCCGTCGGGGCGACGATTGCGGGAAAGGAGACCGTGCTCCCGAGGACCGTCGTCGAGGGATCGACCTGCCCGACGTCGACCAGCATCCGCGGGCGCAGGGCGTGGCGGCCCCAGGCCTCCCGGTTGGCCCGGAGGGTCAGCTCGTCTCCCGCGCCCCCGGCGTAGTAGCCCAGGGAACCGTCGGGAAGGCTCAGGGCCGCGGCCCTCTCGAAGTCCTCGACGCTCACCGGGGCTGCACTGCTCACCGCGCGAGCCTACATCGGCCCTGTCGCCTTGGGCCGTGCGGGGGCGCTCCCCGTAGACTGGGGGCATGGCTTCAGAGCGCCAGATAAGCGTTGGCGGGGTCCTCGTGGGGGGAGGGGCTCCGGTCGCCGTCCAGACGATGACCAAGACGGAGACAGCGAACCTCGACCAGACGCTTGCGCAGATCGAGCGCTGCGCCGAGGCCGGGGCGGACCTCGTCCGCGTGGCCGTTCCCCGCGAGGAGGACGCCGTCGCCCTGAAGACGATCGTCGAGAAGGCTCCGGTCCCGATCATCGCCGACATCCACTTCAACCACACCCTGGCGCTCAAGGCGATCGACGCCGGCGCGGCCTGCGTGCGCCTCAACCCCGGAAACATTGGTGGTCCCGAGAAGGTCGCCGAAGTGGTGGCCGCCGCGAACGCGAAGGGAACGCCGCTTCGGATCGGGGTCAACTCCGGTTCGCTTCCCAAGCACCTTCGCGAACTCGAGTACACCAACCCCGTCGAGGCGCTGGTCACCGCCGCGGTTGAGTTCGTCGAACTGATGGAGCGACTCGACTTCACCAACTTCAAGGTCTCGATGAAGTCGACGAGCGTTCCGAACACGATCGCCTCCAACCGCCTGCTCTCCGAGAGGATTCCCTACCCGCTCCATCTCGGCGTCACCGAGGCCGGGACGAAGTGGGCCGGCTCGCTGAAGTCGGCGGTGGGCCTCGGAACGCTCCTCGCCGACAACATCGGGGACACGATCCGGATATCCCTCTCGACCTTCCACGCCGAGGAGGAGGTCAAGGTGGCCTGGGAGATCCTCAAGGCGCTCAAGCTCCGCGAACGCGGCCCGGTCCTGATCGCCTGCCCGACCTGCGGTCGCCTGCAGTTCGATATGGACTCGGTGGTCGCCGAGGTCGAGCAGAGGCTTGAGGCTTACCCGGACCCGATCGAGGTGGCGGTGCTGGGCTGCGCGGTCAACGGAATCGGCGAGGCCCGTCACGCCGACTTCGGCATCACGGGGGCCAAGGATGCCGGGATGATCTTCTCCAAGGGCGAGCCGCTCAAGAAGGTGCCGACCGACCGCCTCGTCGACGAGCTCTTCGCCGAGATCGACCGCTACTACGAGTCCGACAAGCAGGTGGTCAGGGACGAGCAGGCGGCCGCGGAGGCCGCGCAGTGGCTCTCCGAGAACGAGGACATGTCGGCAATGACTCCCGAGCGCATGGCCCAGCTTGAACAGGAAGCCAGCGAGGCGGCCGGAGGCGGACAGGAGCTGCTGGATGCGGCCGGGGTCAGCCAGAAGCCGGTGGTCGACGAGAAGCAGTCGCCCACGGCCGGGCGGCGCTTCACCCGCGCCTAGCGGCGGCGCTTGACGGTAACCGAGCTGGAAGTGTTCTTCCGCGCGGCGCCGCCGGTGTCCGACCCGACCCAGGTGAAGCGGAAGGACGCTTTCCCGGACACCGGGGTACGGACTACGAAGTAGCCGTTGGCATCTGTGGTGACCTTCGTGAACTCGCGGAAGCCGCCGGAGCCGGCCTTGCGCTCGAGGGTCACCTCATGGACGGTGCCGGGCCGGACCTGGCCCCAGAGCTTGGCACTGGTGGAGCCGCGGGGCATGCTGGCCCAGAACGGCTGCGGCCAGGTGGCGCGGGACGGCTTGCGGCGACCGTCATACAGGTACAGGCCGGACTGCCATCCCGAGTAGGCGAAGGGCCCCTTGCCCTTGTCGCGGACGGGATCGTCGCGCCAGAGGTACTGGACGAGCAGCTTCACGCGAGGCTGGCGCCAGGCCAGGTAGGCACCTTCCTGCAGCCAGCGCGCCTGCTCGGCGAAGGTCACTCCGCTGAACGGATCGGGCGGATTGGTCTGGTAACCCCACTCGGTGTAGTAGAGGTTGAACTTCTGTCCGGGGGCGGCGTGGTTCTCGATCGTCTTCGCCTTCTGCATGGCGTCGACGGTCTTCAGCAGCCGGCCGGTGTCGGCGATACCCGCCTCGTCACTGTTGCGGAAGCTCACCGAAGGGGCCGCGACCCTCGTATGGGGGTGGTAGGCGATTCCGTCGGTAGTGATCGTCCCGGCCGAGCGGCACCCGCTCGTCGAGTTGTCGCGCCGGAGCTTCTTGTTGATGCAGCCGAGGGACCGAAGCCAGAGGAGCGGCCTCATCGTCGCGTTGGCCGAGGTGGGGGCGTCACCTCGCGAGGCGGTCGATCCCAGGTAGATGGCGGCCTCGGGGTCGGCTTCGCGGACCTTGGGCACCGCGGCCTTCCAGAGGTTTCGGTACATGGCGGGCGAGGCCGGCTTGCAGCGGCGCCCGCTGCAGGTGAACTGCGGCTGCAGCCAGTTGGCCAGGTTGGGCTCGTTCCAGATGATGTAGCGGTCGACGCGGCCTGCGTAACGCTTGGCCACCGCGGAGGCGAAAAGGGCGAACTTGGCCGGGTCGGGCTTGTAGCGGGCGTTGCGCCGGGAGGGGAACTGCGAACTCCAGACCGGTCCCGGGCCGGTGATGGTGACGATCGGTTCAATCCCCCGCTGGCGCAGCAGGTCGATCGTCTGGTCGAGAGGCGCCCAGTCGTAATTCGGGTCGTTCGGGTCGGACGGATCGAAGCCCGCGGGGGCGGTCGCGCTGTCGCGCCCGGGGGCGATGTAGTTCCAGATCGCGAGCACCCGCGTGACCTCGACGCCGACGTTCTGCCAGTCGCGGATCGTGTCGGGGGCCAGCTGGGGCAGACGCTGGGTCACGCCGTCGTCGGCGATTCCGATCTGCATGTCGCTGCTCGCCGAGGCGGCGGGAGCGAATGCGGCGACTGCGAGCGCGCAGAGAGATACGGCGATTGGCAAACGGGCCATCAGGGAAGGAAACCCCGCCCCGCGGCGGAAGTTGCGCGCGGAGCGGGTTTCGCGTAAGCGGTTTTGGGCCTTAGCCCCTGGCGGCGGCGTAGCGCTCGGCCACGACCGGCCAGTTGACGGTGTTCCACCACGCCTTGAGATAGTCGGGGCGGCGGTTCTGGTAGTTCAGGTAGTAGGCGTGCTCCCACACGTCGTTGCCCAGGAGCGGGGTCTGGCCGGCCGTGAGCGGAGAGTCCTGGTTGGGCGTGGAGACGATGGCGAGGGAGTCGCCGTCGAGCACCAGCCAGGCCCATCCGGAACCGAACTGGCCGACTCCTGCGGCCTCGAAGGCCTCCTTGAACTCATCGAAGGAGCCGAAGGCAGCAACGATCGCCTCGCCGAGCTCGCCGTCGGGCTCGCCGCCGCCGTCCGGGCTCATCGACTCCCAGAAGAGCGTGTGGTTGAGGTGGCCGCCACCGTTGTTTCGGACAGGACCCTGAATGTCGGCCGGCAGCTCGCCCAGGGCGACGATGATCTCCTCGATCGGCCGGTCGGCCCAGTCGGTTCCCTCAACGGCGGCGTTGAGCTTGTCCACGTAAGCCTGGTGGTGCTTGTCGTGGTGGAGGTGCATCGTCTCCTCGTCGATGTGGGGCTCGAGCGAGTCGTACGGGTAAGGAAGGTCGGGAACCTCAAAGGCCATCGTTCGTTCTCCTTGAGTTCGGGGCCTGAACCTCGCCTAGCGTAGCGGAGCCAGGGGGTAGGCTTCGCGGCCATGCGAATGAGCCAGCTGATGCTTCCGACCGAGCGCGACGCGCCGGCCGACGCGCAGGCGCTCTCGCACATTCTCGGCGTACGGGCCGGCCTGGTGCGCCAGCTCGGGGCCGGGCTATGGACCTGGCTCCCGGCCGGCTGGCGCGCCCACCAGCACGTAACCGACGTGATTCGCGAGGAGATGGACGCGATCGGCGCCCAGGAGCTGCTGATGCCCGTCCTGCAGCCGCGGGAGCTGTGGGCAAGGACCGGAAGGGACACGATCGACGAGGTCTTCCGCCTCGGGGACCGCCGCGGTTCCGAGCTCGTGCTGGCGATGACCCACGAGGAGCCGGTCACCTTTCACGTCTCGCAGGTGGTCAGGTCCTATCGCGACCTTCCGCTCTCGCTCTACCAGTTCCAGACCAAGGCCCGCGACGAGCCGCGCCCGCGGGCCGGCGTGCTCCGCACACGCGAGTTCATCATGAAGGACTCCTACTCCTTCGACCGCGACGAGGCTGGACTCGAGGTCAGCTACGGCAAGCACATCGAAGCCTACGACCGGATCTTCGACCGCTGCGGCCTGGAGTGGTACCGGGTCGAGTCGTTCGTGGGGATGATGGGGGGCAGCGGCGCCCACGAATACATGGCTCCCTGCCCTGCGGGCGAGGACGAGGTGGCGCTCGCCCCCGGCTACGCCGCCAACGTGGAGGTCGCGTCGGCCCAGCCCGCGCCGGCCGAGCTGCCCGCCCCGAAGGATGCGCCCGAGGAGGTCGCGACGCCGGGTGCCAGCGAGATCTCCGCAGTCGCAGGGGCGCTTGGCGTCGCACCGTCGGCGCTGCTCAAGGCCTTCCCCGTGGTCACCGACGACGGCAGCTTCGTCCTGGCCGTGGTCCGGGGCGACCACCGGGTCAACGAGGTGAAGCTGGAAGGCGCGCTCGCTTCGTCATTCCGGCCTGCCGGCGAGGAGGAGATCGAGGCAGAGCTGGGGCCGCCAGGCTTCATCGGCCCGGTCGGTGCCTCCTGCCGGGTGATCCTTGACGAGGCGGTTGCTCAGCAGGGCGGGGGAGGCTGGGTCTGCGGTGCCAACCGGCCCGATGCCCACCTCGTCGGCGTCGAGCCGGGGCGTGACTTCTCCTTCGAGACCGGCGACATCAGGCGCGTAGAGGCCGGCGACACGGTGCCCGGCGGCGAGATCCGCCTGGAGCCGGCGATTGAGGTCGGCAACATCTTCAAGCTGGGAACCCGCTACTCCGAGGCATTGGGTGCCACCTACCTCGACGAGCAGGGCGTTGAGCGTCCGATCGTCATGGGCTCCTACGGGATCGGTCCGGCCAGGATCGTTGCCGCTGCGATCGAGCAGAACGCCGACGACAACGGAATCGCCTGGCCCAGGGCGATAGCCCCGTGGGAGGTGGAGCTGGTCGGGCTCGGGAAGCCCGGCAGCGACGAGGAGCGGGCCGCCGACGAGCTCTACGCCCAGCTCCAGGCGGCTGGAGTGCAGGTCCTCTACGACGACCGCGACGCAGGCCCGGGCGAGAAGTTCACCGATGCCGAGCTCCTCGGCTGCCCGCTCAGGCTGACGATCGGGCGCAGGAGCCTGGAGTCCGGCCGGGCCGAGGCGCAGGGGCGGCGCGGGCTGGTCGAGCTCGAAGGGCCGGAGATCGGCGACGGCGCTGCCGCTGCGGTGATCGCCCTCCTTGGCGAGCTGCCGTGAGCGCCGCCCGCAACCGGATGAGCTTTCGCCGGTTCTCCGGCCTCGATCGGTCGGGGCCACCCCCGCCCGAGACCCAGCCGGGCGCGCCGCTGCGCCCGTGGACCATCCCCAACGCCATCGGGTACCTGCGGCTCGCGCTGATTCCCGTTTTCCTCGTGCTGGCGTGGGAGAGCGACGGCGTCTCCTTCTGGTCGGCCTTCACCTTCGGCGCGATCGCCGTCGGCGACTACATCGACGGGATAGCGGCCCGGGTGACCGGCCAGTACAGCCGGCTGGGCTCGATGCTCGACCCGGTGGTGGACCGGCTCTTCGTAATCGCCGGCGTGGTGGTCTGCTGGCAGTTCGACCTGCTCTGGAGGCCGCTGCTCGTACTGATCGTCGTCCGCGAGCTGCTGATGCTGGTGGTCGGCCCGTTCCTGCTGCGCCGTGGGGCGCGAATCGAGGTCAACTGGTGGGGCAGGTGGGGGGTGTGGCCGGCGATGGCCGGCATCTTCCTGGCCCTCTGCGGCCTCTGGTGGATCGGGTCGGTAATGGTTGCCGTGGGAGTGGTCCTGCTCTATGTGGCGAGTGCGATGTACGTCGTTTCGGCGCGCCGGCAGATCGCCGAAAGCAAGGCCTCAACCTGAAGTTGAACGTCAAGTTTGCGCTGGTATGCTCGCGGCCGCGTGACCGCCGTCCACTGCCCGGAATGCTCATTCGCCAACTCTGAGGGCGCCTCGTACTGCCAGAAGTGCGGTGCCTACATCGGCGACCCCGGAGAGCAGCAGCGCGAGTCGACCGCGACCTACCGGATCGACCAGGAGAGCGGCGAGCTCGTCCCGGTGGAGATCGACGAGCTGGTCGACGCGCAGGGAGCTGCTCTCGTCATCCGCTCCGGAGGAGGCCGCGTGGGCGAGAGCTTCGCCCTCGGCGGCGAGAGGATGGGTATCGGGCGCGGACCCGACAACGAGATCTTCCTCGACGACATAACGGTCTCGCGAAACCACGCCCTGTTCGTGCGCCGTGGAAACAGCTGGTTCATCGACGACCTGGGCTCGCTGAACGGCAGCTACGTCAACCGCCGCCGGGTAGACAGCCAGGAGCTCGAGGACGGGGACGAGCTCCAGATCGGCAAATTCAAGCTGACCTTCTTCGCGCGCTGATGCCCACCGCCCGCCAGGCCCAGAAGAAGATCGCCTCCTCGCCGGCCCGGCCTGAGCCACGGCGCAGCAAGCCGATGACCATCGGGGCGGTCTGCAAGACCCTCTCCTCGGAGTTCCCCGACATCTCCATCTCCAAGATCCGGTATCTGGAGAACCAGCGCCTGCTGGCCCCGAACCGGACGCCGGGCGGATATCGCCTCTACTCTCAGGCCGACGTTGCCCGGCTGCGCACGATCCTGCGCCTGCAGCGCGATGAGTTCCTGCCGCTGAAGGTGATCCGCCAGGAGCTGGCGGTGGGGCGTTCGGACGGTGCCGCTCCGCGCAAGGCAAAGGAGACCGGAGCCGCCCGTCCGGGCCGGCTTCCCTCCGTCGTCCCGGCATCCCCCGAGGCGAGCTTCTCGCGCGCCGAGATGCTCGAGGAGACGCGCGCCAAGCCGGAGCTCGTCGACGAGCTCGTCGAGTTCGGGCTGGTCAAGGGATCGGGCGAGGGCGAAGAACAGAGCTTCACCGCCACCGAGTGCGAGATCGTCAGGGCCGCCGTCGAGCTCTCCCGCTACGGGGTCGAGGGCCGCAACCTGCGTGTCTTCAAGAGCTCGGCCGACCGCGAGGCGGCGCTCCTGCAGCAGATCCTTTCCCCGGCCCTGCGCTCCCGGAATGCCGAACGGCGCCAGGAAGCAACCGAGGCGCTCGAAGACCTCGCTGCGGTCACCACCCACCTCAAGCACCTGCTGCTTGTCGGGGACCTGCGCTCGCTGGTCTCGTGAACGCCCTCGAGGGGTTCATCCGGACCATCCCGGACTTTCCTGAGCCCGGGATCGCCTTCCGCGACATCACCCCGCTCCTCTCCGACGCCGGGGCGCTCAACGAGGCCGTCGCGGGAATGGTCGGCCAGGCCCGTGAACTGGGTGCAGACGTCGTGATCGGCGCGGAGGCCAGGGGCTTTCTCCTTGGCCCGGCCCTGGCCCGCGAGCTGGGATGCGGCTTCGTGATGGCCCGCAAGCCGGGCAAGCTTCCCTACGCCACGCTCAGCGCCGCCTACGCGCTCGAATACGGCTCGGAGAGCCTCGAGCTCCATGACGACGCGATCTCGGAAGGCCACCGGGTGCTCGTCCACGACGACCTGCTGGCGACCGGCGGCACGGCCGAGGCCGTCCAGGAGCTGGTCGAGAAGAGCGGGGGAGAGGTGGTCGGGTTCTCGTTCCTGATTGAGCTGGAAGGGCTCGGCGGCCGCGAGCGGCTCAGTCCCCTCCCCGTGGAGAGCCTGATGAAGCTGGAGGCGGGCTGAGGTGCCGCGGGTGCGCCGCAGCAGGCTCATCCCTGCACCGCAGGACGAGATCTGGCGCATGGTGAGCGATCCGGGCCAGCTCCCGGGCTGGTGGCCGCGGGTCGTGCGCGTCGAGGGAATTTCCGGATCCGGGGACCGGTTTACCGAGGTCCTGCGAACCGATGCCGGGCGCGACCTGCGCGCCGACTTCACCGTCGTGGAGCGCGAGAAACCGTCGCGCTGGCGGTTTGCCCAGGAGATCGGCGATGACCCCTTCTCGAAGGTCCTGAGCCGATCCGAGACACTGATCGAACTCGACGGCGACGGTGACGGCACCGTCGTCACGATCCAGGTCGACCGCAGCCTCAGGGGGATGGCCCGCCTTGGCGGCTTCCTCTTCCGCGGCGCCACGCGGCGGCACATAGACGAGGCGCTCGACCGACTGGAGGAGCTTCATGGCCAGGGGTGAGATGCGCTATTGGGGTTGGGGCGAGGACGACCGCGCGCCCGCCGTCAACGGCCACCTGGTCGAGTGGCTCTCCGAGCGCCTCGGGGGCGTCGCAGATCCGGTGCCCCCCGCACCGCTCGAGGATTTCGCCGGCAGCGAAGGGCGGCTCGGTCGCAAGCTTCTTGCGCGGCTGGAGCGGACGGTCGGCGCGGGGGCGGTTTCGACTTCGTTGGCCGATCGCGTCGTCCATGCGGCAGGTAAGGGCTATCCGGACCTCGTCCGGATGCGGGAAGCGAGCGACCTGCACCTCCCCGACGCGGTCGTCTGGCCGGGAGACGCCTCCGAAGTAGCCGGCGTCCTCGAGCTCTGCGCCCGGAAGGGCATCGCCGTCGTGCCGTTCGGCGGCGGCACAAGCGTCGTTGGCGGCGTGGAGCCGCTCAGCGGCGAGCACCGCCGCGTAATCACCCTCGATACCTCGCGGCTGCGCCAGGTCATTTCGATCGACCAGGTGTCGAGGATCGCCAGGCTCGGTGCAGGGCTGCGGGGGCCGGAGGCCGAGCACGCCCTGAAGGCCCAGGGGCTAACGCTCGGCCACTTCCCCCAGAGCTTCGAGTACTCCACCGTCGGGGGCTGGGTCGCGACCCGCTCGGCCGGGCAGGCTTCGAGCGGCTACGGCCGGATCGACGACCTGGTGCGCGGTGTACGCCTCGTTGCCCCCGAGGGAAACCTTGACCTGGATGCCCGACCAGCGAGCGCGGCCGGACCCGACCTGCGCGAGCTGGTGGTCGGCTCCGAGGGAGCCTTCGGAGTGATCACCGATGCCGAGCTGGAGGTTGCCCGGCGGCCCGAGGAGGTTCGTTACGAGGCCTTCGTATTCCCCGGCTTCGCGGCCGGAGCCCACGCCTTCCGCGATCTCGCCCAGGAGGAGATCCAGCCGGAGGTGACGAGGCTCTCGGACGAGGACGAGACCGAGTTCTACCTCGCAGCGGCGGGCCTCGAGGGGAGCAGGCGCGCCGTGCTCGAGCGCTACCTGGCCGTCCGGGGCGTGGAGCTAGCGAGCTGCGCCCTTGCGGTGCTCGGCTGGGAGGGAGAGCGCGCTAGCTGCCAGCGACGCCGGGCCGCGGCGATGGAGACGATCCGCCGCAGCGGAGGGGTGAGCATCGGAACGGGCCCGGGGAAGGCCTGGGCGCGCGGGCGCTTCGAGGGTCCCTACCTGAGGGACGAGCTGATGGGGCGGGGGGTCATGGTCGAGACGCTGGAGACGGCGACTACGTGGGCCAACGCCGACAACCTCTACCGGGCGGTTCGCTCGGCGCTCGAGGAGGAGGCGCCGGTCGTGGGCTGCCACATCTCGCACGTCTACCCGACCGGATGCTGCCTCTACTTCACCTTCCTGGCCCGCCAGGAGGCCGGAGACCTCATCGGGCAGTGGGAGCGGGTCAAGCGCTCGGCCTGCGAGGCGATTGTCGAGGCCGGTGGGACGATCACCCACCACCACGGAGTCGGAGCCGACCACCGCCGCTACCTGAAGCGCGAGGACGGCAAGACGGGAATCCTGATCCTGCGCTCGGTCAAGGCGACCGTCGACCCGGCCGGGGTCATGAATCCCGGCAAGCTCGTCTGAGCCGCGTCAGCCGCTGGCGGAGGTGATCGCCCCGCTGAGGTATGTCTTGCCCGGGGTGGTCGGGTTCTGGTTCTTCTCCAGGGTGATCAGAAGGGTCTTGTAGGCGCTGGGGCTCACCGGCACCACCGCCTGCGCCCCGACCTGCCCGCGGTTGTTCACGGCGGAGAAGTAGCCGAGCCAGACCGGCTTGCCGTTGCCGCCGGTCATCCAGACGCCGTAGCCGGAACCCCTCGGTGCCTTTGGCATGTCCTGCGCCGCGACGCCGAGGACCGTCTGGCCCTGCTGGCGGGCGAACTGGGCGATTCCCAGCGCCTTGGGCGCCGGGGCGCCGGGCGGAGGCTTGAGCCGCGCTGCGGCCAGCGGCGTCGCGTTGTTGTCGCGCTGGGCGGCGTTGGTTCCCTGGGAGGCGGTGCGGTCAGAGTCCGGCGCCGTTGCCCGGCCGATCAGCAGGCCGACGACCACGAGTGCCAGCGCGCCGACGCCGGCGAGCAGGAACCTCCCAGCCCGGCGGGGAGAGGGCTTTGCGCCGGAAGCGGACCCCGCGGCGGCGGCCGGTGCGGCTGACGCGGCGGGAAGACCATCGTCGTCCTCGCTCAGCCTCGGGGCGGAGCTTCCGGCCTGCGGGATCCGGGGAAGCGCCTTCCCGGAGATCTCCCCGAGGGGCCCGCGCAGCGATTCGGCCCATGCCAGGGCGGCGGGAGAGGCGGCGAGCAGGGCCCGGGTCTTCTCCTCCTGGGCCTTGTCCTGCTGGCCAAGAAGGTAGTCGGCCACGGCATCGCGCTCGGCCTCCGGGGGGCGCTCCGTGGCGGCGAGCGAGTCGAGGGCGGCCGCCGCACGGCTGCGCACCTCGCGGTCCTGGATGTGGAGCGACGCCGCGATCGCCGAGTAGCTGCTGCCCTGCGCCAACAGGAGGCGCAGTACGGCCAGCTGGTCGGGCGGGAGTTCGTTGGGGGTGGCCATCGGGAAAGAGCCTAGAGCAGCGCTGCCGGTAGGGTCCCCGCCATGTCCGGCGGCGCAGACGGTGGCCAATTCGAACCGGCAGTGCCGTTCGACCGGACCTTCGATGCCCTGATCGGCCTCCAGGTCGATGAGGTGGGGGAGGAGCTGGCGCGGGGCCATCTCGAGGTGGCCGATCACCATCGCCAGCCCTTCGGAATCGTCCACGGAGGGGTGCTCGCGGCCATCGCCGAGTCGCTTGCTTCCATGGCGACCGCGGCGGCGGTCATTCCCGAAGGCGAGATCGCGGTTGGCCTCTCAAACCAGACCAGCTTCCTGCGGCCGGTCACCGGCGGCACCGTCCACGCCGAGGCTCGCAGGCGCCACCGGGGCCGCACCACCTGGGTCTGGGAGGTGGAGCTGACCGACGACGAGGGTCGGCTCTGCGCGATCGTGCGTATGACGATCGCCGTGCGGCCGATGCCGGGCAGCTAGCCCCGGTAGCGGCTCGTTATCGGCATCCGGCGGTCGCGCCCGAAGGCCTTTCCGGTCACCTTCACGCCGGGGGGCTGCTGGCGCCGCTTGTACTCGGCGCGGTCGACCAGCCCGGCAACGCGGACCACCGTGTCGCGGTCGAATCCGGCGGCAACGAGCTCCTCGATCCCGAGGTCCTGCTCCACGTAGCCCTCGATCAGCGGGTCCAGCACCTCGTAGGGGGGAAGCGAGTCCTGGTCGCTCTGGCCCGGCCGCAGCTCCGCCGAGGGAGCCCGGGTGAGGATCGTCTCGGGGATCGGGCTGTCCTGGCGTCGGTTGCGAAGCTCGCAGAGGCGGTAGACGAGGGTCTTGGGCACGTCCTTGATCACGGCAAAGCCTCCGGCGCTGTCGCCATAGAGGGTCGAGTATCCGACGGCCATCTCCGACTTGTTTCCGGTGGTGAGCACCAGGGAGCCAAACTTGTTGGAGATGGCCATCAGGTAGTTGCCGCGAATTCGCGCCTGCAGGTTCTCTTCGGTGATGTCCGGCTCCTGCCCGCTGAAGAGCGGCCCGAGGCGCTCCAGGTAACTGTCGAAAACCTCACCGATGGGTATCTCGATCAGGTCTACGTGAAGCGCGGCCGCCAGCGCGTGGGCGTCGTCGTAGGTGCCGCTCGAGGTGTAGGCCGACGGCATCGTTACGCAGGCAACCCGCTCAGGGCCGAGCGCGTCGACGGCGACGCAGGCTACGAGGGCAGAGTCAACCCCGCCGGAGAGCCCGAGGACTACTCCGGGAAAGCCGTTCTTGTTCGTGTAGTCACGGACGCCGAGCACGAGCGCGGAGTACACGGCCTCGTCGTCCTCCATAACCGGTGCGATCGCGGCAGGCAGCCGATCCCCCTTTGGTTCGGCAGGCGGCGTCCAGCTGGCGAGCAGCTCGGCGGCCCCCGGCTCGGATGCCTCCCGCACCGGTGGCTCGATGTCGCACACGAGCAGCTCGGGGACGAACTGGGCGGCCCGGGCTGCGAGCTCACCACCGGCATCCAGGACGAGTGAATGGCCGTCGAATACCAGCTCGTCCTGGCCACCGACCTGGCCGCAGAACGCGACAGCGCATCCGGTCTGGCCACAGCGCTCACGGAGCATCTGCTCGCGGGTCTCACCCTTGCCGTACTGCCACGGGGACGCGGAGAGGTTGACGATCAGCCCGGCCCCGGCGGCAGCCTCGGCGCTCGCGGGCGCCCCCGGCAGCCAGATGTCCTCGCAGATGGTGATCCCGACCCGAGTTCCGGCGATGTCGACAACCGCGGGCTCGTCGCCGGCCTCGAAGTAACGGTGCTCATCGAAGACGCCGTAGTTGGGCAGGTGGATCTTGCGGTAGGTGCCGACCTGCCTGCCCCCGGCGAGGATGGCTGCGGCGTTGTAGACGCGCTCGCCGTCGCTTTCCGGGTACCCAATGACGCAGGCGATTCCGGCGCTAAGGGGGGCCAGGCTGGCGATCGCCTCCCGGGCGTCGGCCAGGAAGTGGCGCTTGTGGAGCAGGTCCTCGGGCGGGTATCCGGTTACTGCCAGCTCCGCCGAGACGAAGAGGTCGGCTCCGTGGGCACAGGCAGCCTCGATCGCCTCCGCGAGCATCTCGCGGTTGCCCGCGATGTCGCCGACGACGGGGTCCAGCTGGGCGAGGGCCAGGCGCAACTGATCAGGCCTGCGCGAAAGAGACGGTGCCCGGCGTTACGGCGGTCTCGGAACGGTGCCTCTCGTGGAGCGGGACCTTGGGCCGCCCGGTCTCGGCGGCAAGCGCCAGTTCGAACATCGCGCCCTCGAAGTCTTCTACGACGTCGCCGAGATCGGGCATCGAGTCGTAATCGGCGAGGAGGCCGAAGCAGAGGCGGCCGCAGTAGCTCATCGCCGCGACGCCGAGCGCGGTCTTCTCGGAGAGCGGAACCACCGGGTAGATCGCCGTCATCCGTCGCCCGGCCAGGTAGAGGGGAATCTGCGGGCCCGGGACGTTGGTGACGGTGAGGTTGAAGAGCCGCTGACGGGCCTGGAGCTTGGCTGCCTGGCTGGCGATCGTCGGGGGCGCGAACCCGGCGAGTTCGGTGATCGTCTCGGCCCCTAGGGCCTGGTCGGAGTTCTTGAGGTCGCCCATCGCGTCGTGAACGATCCGGAAGGCTTCGGCCGGATCGGTCTCGCCCACGGGAAGCGGCGCCCAGAGGGCGGAGACCTGGTTGCCCAGGTTGCCCTGCTCGTCGGCGGTCCTGACCGAGACCGGGACCATCGTCCGCAGGACCAGCCCGTCGGTATCGACGCCCCTGCGCCTCAGCCAGCGTCCGAGCCCGAGGGCGACGGTGGCCAGGACGGCGTCGTTGATCGTGCCGTCGAGGCCGTTCTTGATCTCCTTGAACAGCTCGAGAGGGGCGTTCACCCATCCGTATCGCCGGTGGCTCCCGATCTTGCGGTTCAGCGGCGTGTCGGGGGCGGCGCCGGTGCTGCTCACCAGCAGCGACCCGGTGACCTCGAGCCTCTCCGCCAGCCGGCTTATCGCGCGCGTTGGCTGGCTCACCATCTCCCCGGCGGCCCGTACCGGGCCGAGGGGGTCGGAGAGCCGGTCCTGGATAACCCCCGCCACCAGCTCGCCCTCGGTGGGCTGGGGGCGCGGTGCCCAGGGCGCCGCGGGGGGTCCAACGGGAGAGGCCTCCTCGGAGGTGGAGAAGAGGACGGCGGTGATGTCGACGCCCGAGATGCCGTCGACCAGGGCGTGGTGGGTCTTGGCGATGAGCGCGAACCTCTCCGTCCCGTCAGCGGCGGGCGCCAGCCCCTCGACCAGGTAGATCTCCCAGAGCGGCTTGGAGCGGTCGAGCCGGGAGGCGAAGATCCGGGCGGCAAGCGCGGCGAGCTGGGCGTCCGAGCCGGGGTGGGGGAGCGCGGTGTGCCTCAGGTGGTAGAGAAGGTTGAAGCTTGGGTCGTCCACCCAGACCGGTCTTCCGAGCCCAAGCGGAACTTCAGCGAGCCGCTGGCGGTAGCGCGGCACCAGGTGAAGGCGCTCACCGATTGCGTCGAACAGCTCGTCGTAGTCGGGCGGCGAGCCTTCGAAGGTCATGACCGAGGCGACGTGCATGTGCGCGCCCCCGCGCTCCAGCTGCAGGAAGGCGGCATCCAGCCCGGAGAGCCTGTCGGGGTTGGCCATTGGCCGATTCTAGTCCGCGTCGTGGGGTCCGTCCGGCACGCGGCTAACCTTCAACAAAACCTGTGCTAACCTTGCACAAGCTGTTGAAGGAACATCGGAAAGGAAACGCATGAACCTCAGCGATCCAAATATCTACTCCGAGGTCTACGAGCAGCACCACCGTGGCGTCTACGCCGCCGCCTACCGGATTCTCGGGAACCAGGCGCAGGCACAGGACGTCGTACAGGACGTCTTCATGAAGGTCTGGCGCAAGCCCGAGGCATTCGACTCCCGCCGGGGCGAGCTGGGCAGCTACCTGCGACTCATGGGCCGCAGCCGGGCGCTCGACCTCTGGCGCGAGGGGCAGGCCTCCGGCAGGGCCGGGGACAGGCTCAAGGTCCAGGTGGCCGTCGAGGGCGAGAAGGGGCCCGAGGGGCCGGAGCGTCTCGCCGAGCAGCGATTCGCCCGTCGCGACCTCACGCAGGCGCTCAAGACCCTTCCGGACCAGCAGCGCGAAGCGGTCGTGCTCGCCTACTGGGGCGGCCTTACCGCCCAGGAGGTCGCCAGGCGCGTCAACGTTCCCCTGGGTACCGCCAAGAGCCGGATCCGCCTCGGCCTCGGCAAGCTTCGCGAAGAGTTCGACGAGAGCCCTCTCGCCGCAGCGGCCTGAGCGCCCGCAGGCACCCGAACGGCTGAACAACGAAAAAGGCCCCCGGCCGCAGAAGCGACCGGGGGCCAGTTTTCAGCTGATGCGGTTGGGCGTCAGCTGGAAGCGGCTGCCGGAGCGGCGCTGCCCGAGCCGGCTGACTCGAGCTTCTTGACGCCGGTGACCAGCAGGATCCCGAAGCCGACCTTCGCCGACAGGTCGATGATCGTGAAGACGATCACCTCGGTGTTCAGGCTGATCGTCCCCGTGCCCTCGGTACCCAGGATCCAGAGGATCGGGTAGATGAACCAGAGGACCGTCAGGATCCCCAGGAGCTTGTTGTAGAGAGAGGCAACGCCGGCACCCTGCGCTGCTGCCGAAGCGCGTACCGGTCCCCAAACGAGGATCAGCACGGCCAGGAAGAAGCCGCAGGAGATGGCGAACCACACGTACTTGTGGGTGTCGTCGAGCGAGAGCGCCCCGAAGAGGCCGGTGAGGATCATCAGAACGTCGGCTCCGATGATTCCGCCGACGAGGCCCAGGCGCTCGCGGATCGGCTCGCCGCCGCCGCTGATTGCCTTGAGGCCAACGGTGACGAGGCCCAGGAGCAGGAGCGGAGTCGTCACGACCCAGTCCAGGTAGCGGGCCCAGTAGACCAGCTCGGCGTTGATGTCGGCGCCAACCCCGATGGGGGTGATCGCCAGCGTCGCCTTCGAGACGACTACATCGCCCTGGCCAAAGGCCATGAGCAGGTACATGCACGCCGCAATGGCGCAGACGAAGAAGCTCGTGATCTGGTGGTGGCGCTCCTGCATCTTTGCGCCGAGGGCGTAGATCACGAAGGCGCCAAGGGCCATCCCGATCGTCCCAATCCAGAGCCACGTCTCCTGCGTGGAAGTTTGCATCAAGTCACTCACTGTTTGCTCCTCCTGAGGGCGTTTTTCCGGCCCCGGATGGGGCCAGACTCCGACTTCGCCGGTTACCGCCGGAACCCTACCGGGAATCACCTCGGAAATGCCAGTTTTTCGGGTTCCATCGCGCCTGAAACCTAGGCTTGGTCGGTGCCCGGCCCGGTAGCCCACATAGACCTGGACGCCTTTTATGCCGCCGTCGAGCTCCAGAAACGCCCTGAGCTGAAGGGGGAGCCGGTAATCGTGGCCGGGAGCGGGCCCCGTGCCGTGGTCACGACGGCCTCCTACGAGGCGCGGGCCTTCGGCGTCGGATCGGCGATGCCGGCCTCGCAGGCCCTTCGCCTCTGCCCCCAGGCGAAGGTCATCCAGCCCGATTTCGCCGCCTACAAGGCTGTTTCCGCGCAGGTGATGGAGATCATCGGCTCCCACATCGCGCGGGTTGAGCAGCTGGGCCTGGACGAGGCCTTCCTCGACCTCTCCGGCCTTCTATCGCCCAAGAGCGCGGTCCGGCGCGTAGTGGCCGAGATTAGGACTGCGACGGGGATGAGCGCCTCCGTGGGCATAGGGCCCAACCGGCTGGTCGCCAAGGTGGCATCCGATGCGGAGAAGCCGGCCGGGTTCGTCGTGCTTGACCGGCGTGAGGCGTTCCTTCGCTTTCGCCACGAGAGCCCCCGGATGATTCCGGGGATCGGCCCGAAGACGGTGGAGAAGCTCGAGCGTCTCTCGGTGAGGACGATCGACCAGCTGGCCCGATGCGAGCCGGGCTGGCTGGCCGAGCACTTTGGCCCGCGGCAGGGCCCCTTGCTGCTCGCCCTCTCACACTTCGACGCATCCGACGTGATCGAGACCGACCGGGAGCGCGTGAGCGAGTCCAGGGAGACGACCTTCGATGTCGACATCGCCGACGCCGGGGAGATGGAGGGGCGGCTCCGGGAGCTCGCCTCCGACCTTGCCGACGGGCTTGCCCGGAGCGGCCGCCAGGGACGCACGGTGCGGATCAAGGTTCGCCTCGACGACTGGACGACGGTGACCCGCGCCAGGACGCTGCCGGAGGAGGTCGCCGGCGCCGAAGTCATCTCGAAGGTCGCCGTCGAGCTGCTGCGCCAGTACGGCCCGCAGCGGCCGGTACGCCTGCTCGGTGTGGGCGTAACAGGCTTCGCCACCAACCGGCAGGCCGCTGGCCGCGGGCAGCTCGAGCTCCCGGTCGGCGAAGAGGCGGCCTAGAGGACGGTCGCGAGGAAGCGCTTCGTGCGCTCGTGCTGCGGGTTTCCGAAGAGCTCTTCCGGCGCGGCTTCTTCGACGACGACGCCGTCGTCCATGAAGACCACCGAGTCGGCAACCTCCCGTGCAAAGCCGGTCTCGTGGGTGACGACGACCATCGTCATTCCGTCCCGCGCGAGGCCCTTCATCACGTCGAGCACTTCGCCGACCAGCTCGGGATCGAGTGCGGAGGTCGGCTCGTCGAAGAGCATCAGCTTGGGCTTCATGGCCAGGGCGCGGGCGATGGCGACGCGCTGTTGCTGCCCGCCGGAGAGCTGCCCGGGGTAGGCGTCTGCCTTGTCGGCGAGACCCACGCGGTCGAGCAGCTCGCGGCCCTGGGTGCGAGCCTCGTCGCGGGACTGGCCCAGCACACAGATGGGCGCCTCGGCGACGTTCTGCAGCGCCGTCATGTGCGGGAACAGGTTGAAGCGCTGGAAGACCATGCCGATCGCTGCGCGCTCACGGGCCACCTCGGACTCCTTGAGCTCGTGGAGCTTGTCGCCCTTCTGGCGGTAGCCCACGATCGTCCCGTCGACGGTGATGCGCCCGCGGTTGATCTTCTCGAGGTGGTTGATGCAGCGCAGGAAGGTCGACTTCCCGGATCCAGACGGGCCGAGGATCACCATCACCTCGCTGCGCTCGACCTCGAGGTCGACGCCCTTGAGCACCTCGAGGCTCCCGAAGCGCTTGTGCACGCCTTCGGCCAGGACCATCGTGCTGTCTGCCGCTGCGCTCACAGGCCGTGCCTCTCGGGCGGTTCCTCGCCCGGTGCCGTGGCGGTGGGCTTGCCCTTCTTCTCGGCCAGGTCGGAGTGGCGCGTGGTGAAGACCAGCTGCCAGACCCGCGCCACCAGCGGCTGTGGCCCGGCGGCGGCGGTTCCGCGCCCGTAATGGCGCTCGATGAAGTACTGGCCGATCGAGAGGATCGTGGTGAAGAAGAGGTACCAGATGCTCGCCACGATCAGCAGCGGGATCTGCTTGAAGTTCTGCGAGTAGATGACGGTGACCGCGTAGAGCAGGTCGGGGAAGGCCACGAAGGCGACCAGGGAGGTGGTCTTCAGCATCGAGATGACCTCGTTGCCCGTCGGCGGGATGATCACCCGCATCGCCTGGGGAAGGATGATCCGGCGGATGGTCTGCATCCGGCGCATCCCGAGCGCCTTTGCCGCCTCCTCCTGGCCCTGGTCGACCGAGACGAAGCCGGCCCGCACGATCTCGGCCATGTAGGCGCCTTCGTTGAGCCCCAGGGCGAGTACGGCTGCCACGAACGGCAGGAAGATGTCGTTGGCCTTGACGGAGAAGAACTCGACGTCGGTGAAAGGGATACCGACCGAGATGTCGGGGTAGAGGGCCGCGATAAAGCTCCAGAAGAGGATCTGGACGAGGACCGGCGTTCCGCGGAAAAGCCAGATGTAGAAGCCGCTCGCGCCCGCAACCAGCGGGTTGGGCGAGAGGCGCATGATCGCCAGGACGATCCCGAGAACGATCCCGACCACCATCGAGATGGCGGTCAGCTCCAGCGTCTTCAGGGCGCCGGATACGACGGTCGGCGCGAAGAGGAACTCGCCGACGGTGTCCCACTGGAAGCGGGGGTTCTGGACGATCGAGCTGATCGCTGCCGCCGCGAGGACGGCGATCAGGATCGCGGCGAGTATGCGCCCGGGCCTGCGGACCGGGACGGCCTTGATGTCCGCGCCGGCGTCGGGCGCCGGCGCGGAACTCAAGGAATCACCTGTGGTCATCTAGAGCTCACAGGCGACCGATTTATCAGTCGATTGCCCCGTTGATCTTCGGGTCGTCGATGGCGCCGTTCTCGAGGCCCCACTTCTTGAGGATCGCCTCGTACTGGCCACCGTCGATCAGGTTCTTGAGGGCTGCCAGGATCGGCTCAGCGAGCCCGCTGTCCTTCGGGACGGCGATGCCGTACGGAGCCTCGCCGTAGTCCTCACCGGTGAGCTTGAGCTCGCCCTTGGTCTTCTGGACCTGGTAGGCGGCGACCGGCGAGTCGGCCATGCCCACCTGGGCCCGGCCGCTGATCAGCGCGTTGTTGGCACCGTTCTGGTCGGGGAAGACCAGGAGGTCGACCTTGGGGTCTCCGTCCTTGGCGCACTTCTCGCTCTGGGCCTCGGCGTCATCGGCCTGGGTGGTGCCCTTCTGGACCGCGACCTTCTTGCCGCAGAGGTCGGCGAGCGAGTTCACGTTGCTCGGAGCGTCGGCCTTCTCGAAGAACGAGGTGCCGGCGGTCAGGTAGGTGACGAAGTCGACCTGCTGCTCGCGCTCCTTGGTGTCGGTGAAGGAGGACATCCCGAGGTCGTACTTGTCGGCTTCGATCCCGGCGAGGATCGAGTCGAACGGCACGTTCTCGAGGTTGAGCTTGACGCCCATGACCTGCCCGAGGGCGGTAGCGAGGTCGGGGTCGGCCCCGATGATCTCGTTGGTGCCCTCCTTGATGAACTCCATCGGGGGGTAGGAGGCGTCGGAGGCGACCGAGAGGGTGCCGGCATCGCGGTACTTGGCCGGGACCTGCTCGGCGATGGCCGCGTCCTTGGTTGCGGTGATGCTTCCGGAGTCCGCCGTGGTGGTGCCGGAGTCGGAGTCGTCGCTGCCGCAGGCCGCGATCGCGGTGGCGGCTAGGGCGACGGTGGCCAGTGCCAGCGGCGCCCTGAAGTAGGTCATGCGCATTTCGTGCTTCCTCCCTTGGAGATGTGAACGCCGGCGACCCTACCAGTGAACGCCGCAAATAGGGAAATTCGGCGCCTCGCTCCCTGCTTGACTTCTTCCCATGGGAGCAGGTGCGCTGGCAATCGAAATCGAAGGGGAGGGAACTCCGGTCCTGCTCGCACACGGCCTTACCGCTACCCGGCGCTACGTCGTCATGGGATCGACCGCGCTGGCGCGCTCGGGCCATCGCGTCATCTCCTACGACGCGCGCGGCCACGGAGAATCAGATCCCGCGCCGGACCC
>JBBATA010000005.1:28079-33747 GCA_040399005.1 Solirubrobacteraceae bacterium | reverse complement strand
TACGGCGCGCCGGCCGGCGACGAGCGCTGGCGGGAGACCGTGGAGACCGTCATGCGCCAGCGGCTCGCCAGGCACGAGCACCCCGACGCGGTTGCCGACGCCCTGGAGGTGGTGCCCCGCTCGCGCCCGTTCGAGTCGCTGGCCGAGCTGGAGCGGATCGGCGTTCCGGCGGTCGTGGTGGCCGACCGCGACGAAGCCGACCCGGGCCACCCGCTGGAGGTGGGGGAGAAGTGGGCAGGCGCGCTCGGCTGCGAGATGGTGGTCGAGGAGCCGGGCGAGTCGCCGATCGCCTGGCAGGGGTCGCAGCTCTCGAAGGTGATCGCCGAGGTCGCCGGCACGACCTCTGCCGGATGAGCGCAGACGCTCAGGGCACCACCTTCACCCTGCGTTCCGGGCTGTAGCCGCTCGAGAACGGGTAGTCGGGCCGGGAGGGAATGCGAACACGGAAGCGGTAGAGGGCGCGCGTGCGGGTTCTCGTGAACCGGTATCCGACCTTCCACCGGCCTGACCTCGATACCGCCACCGGCGCGCGCACCGGGACCCAGGCCCTCGACCCTGGCGCGCGGCCGTAGAGGGCGATCTCGAACCTCGCCGGAACAAAGCCTCCCTTGAGGCGGCCGCTGAGAGTTACCCGGCGCCCGTTGCGGAGCTTCGATGGGGCGGCTGAGATTGAGCTTCCGGCCCGGACGCTGGTCTTGAGGACGTTTGAGGTCGAAGGAGCCAGCGTGGCCGTCTCCGGGACGCTGATCCGGATGAGCTGGGAGTAGCGGTTGGGGAGGGAGTGGGAGACCTTGCCCGAGCTCGACGTCTGGGCGGAGGCAATCTCCTTCCAGGTTGCCCCGGTTGCGCGCGGCTGGCTCTCGAAGAGGACACGGACACCCTTGAGCGGCTGGCCGTCCGGTCCCCGGACCAGGCCGGAGACCGTTCGCCGGGCCGAGGCCGCCGAGGCGCTGCTGCGCGGGCTGCGCATGCTTGCACGCGCATTCGTCCTGGTTCGCGCCGGGGGCCGAATCTCCCCGATCGGCTGGCCGGCGAGAGGACCTGCCGCCCAGCGGTCGAGCGTGGCCCGGTTGCCGGCGCAATCGGTGACGAGGGCCTTGAGCGTGTAGGGAAGCTCCGCGTCCATAACCGCTGGCGGCACGCGGGCCGAGACGATTCCGTCGTCGAGGGTGGTGGGGACGGCCTCCCAGGCGCCGGGGGCTGTGGAGATCTCGACATCCGCGCTGCCGGGGCAGCTCTCGATTACCTGGAAACGGATGGAGCTCGGAGAGTCGGCGGGTGCAGGGAGCAGGCCTCCTGCCGGGGCCCGCGTGTCCTGGGTGTAGGCGACCCGGCTTTCCTGGCTCAGGTTCCCGGCCACGTCGGCCGCGAAGATCGAGATCGCCTGTCGGCCGTCTCCCGGGCTCAGCAGCCCGGAGGCGCCCCGAAAGAGGAGCTGCCCAGCCCCCTCTGGGGTAAAGCTCAGGTAGCCGCCCTCGGTCACGGGCCGATCCCCGGGGGCTGCCGCCATCCCCGAGACGCTGTCGCTCGCCGAGGCGCTGAGAGTGACCTCGTAATCGACCTTCTCGCCCGGGGCTGGAGCCCCCGTTACGTTGAGGCTGGGAGCAATCGTGTCCTTGCGCAGGGTTCCGCTGGCCTGCATCGAGCTCTCGGTCACGAGGCCCGAGCCGCTCACCGCCCGGATGGTGACGGCCGTGGTGCCCTCGCCGAGCAGCGAGTAGGGGAGGAGAGCCGTTCCGCTGGACGCGGGGTAGACCGAGCGTTCAGCGCCGCCGACGCCGCCGACCATGTAGCTGGCAACCCCGGAGACGGGCGTCTGTGATCTCCCGGTCGAGAACTCAAGGCCTCCAGACGCGGCAGCGGCATTGATCCATCGCTCCGGGAAGGTGACCGAGGGGGTGCCCGGCGCAACGTCGTCGAACCGCAGCACCTCCGACCATGGGCTCCAGGCCCCGGCGTAGAGGGAGTCGTTGACCCTCACCCTCGACCGGAAGGTCCCGGGGCCCGGCAGCTGGACGGTGTCGGTCTCCGGGGCGCCTGGGAGGTTGCTGAGGGAGCAGGTCGATGGGTCGACGTTTCCGTCGGGGTCGGAGGGGCAGGTCTGCACATCGTGGGAGGTCAGTGGAGCTCCGCCGGCGCGCGACGGGTTGCGGTAGTTCAGGACGAAGCCGTTACGCGCTCGCCAGTTCGGTGCCGGCAGGCCTTCGAGCACGGGCTGGGACGGTGGTCCGGGAATGTTGTTGTCGATGAGTGCAGTACCCGTCCAGGTGGAACGGTTTCCGGCGCTGTCCGTGGAGGCGAGGGTGACGGCCTGCTCGCCGTCGGGAATGCCTCGCGTGTCGATGGCGAACTGGGATCCGGTAACGGTCGGGCATGGTGCCGGGCGGCTGTAATCGCAGCTCTTGGAGTCGGAGCCGCCGAGGGACGCGATCGTCCACGACTGGCCAGCCACGCCAACCGGGTCTGCCGTGTCGAAGGCTGCGCTCTGGGTGCCGCCGACCCACGTTCCCGAGAGCAGTGATCCCCGGGCTCCGGAGATCGCCGGCGGGGCGGATTCACTCACCCGAACGCGCGCACCGTAGAGGTCGGCTCGAGCCCTTGAGTAGCCCCAGCCGGGCTGGCCGGTCGAGGTGGTCGGGCAGCCCGAGCCGCTCGCGCAGATCACGCCGAAATAGAGCGTCGTGCTGCCGGGCGTGGCGATGGCGGTGTAGCCGGAGCTCTCCCAGGCCAGCAGGTCCGACGAAATTCCGCCGAGGTGGTAGGTCCCGGCCTGGTCGCTGAGCCCCACGCCCCAGCGCCCTCCGCTGGCCCGGTACAGCCTGGCCGAGAGTGCGACCTGGGCGATCGATGCGCCGGACGGCGCATCGAACCTCCAGTTGGCTGCATCGAATGCGGGGGCGAGAGAGCCGGCACCCTCGACCCCGGCCCGCCCGACGAGCCCGCCGCCCGTGGCGCCGCAGCCGTCCTGGTAGGCGGTGACGTGGCTCGATGAGGCGCTAGCCACCCAGCTGGCGTTACGAGCGGCGTCGTCGGCCCTGCAGGCGTAGACGGTGTACTCGCCGGCGCTCGCGGGAGCTGCCGCCGCGAGAAGGCCGCAAATTGCGATGAGCGCCGGGCGCATCGCGGCAACGTAGTTTCACGTAATAGCGCTGTCAAGAGGCCCGGGACCCAGCTGCGGATAGGATCCGCGGGCCTTTGTAAACGCCAGGGGGAGCGTCGTGGGAATCAAGGAGATCAAGAGCCGTGCAGCGCTGGCGGTCACCAAACGGATGCTGCCCAGGCGGATGAGCGCCGATCCCGTCGCGGAGCTGGGCGACGGGCTCCACATCGCCATCGTCGGCGCCGGCTCACCCATGCCGGATAGGGAGCGGGGGAACCCCTGCATCGCGGTGATCGCGGGCGGAAACGTCTGGCTGGTCGACGCGGGAGAGGGAGCGGGGGAGACGATCGGCCGCATGCAGATCGAGCCGGGGCGGATCCGCGGCGTGGTCATGACCCACTTTCACTCCGACCACATCGGGGGCCTGGGGAACATCTCCCTCTTTCACTGGGTGGCCGGACGAACCCCGGCGACCGAGCCGATGCCGGTAATCGGGCCCGAAGGGGTCGAGAAGGTCGTCGACGGGGTCAACATGGCCTACTCGCAGGACTACGCCTACCGCAGCGCCCACCACGGCGAGGCGATCGCCCCGGCTTCCGGTGCGGGGATGAAGGCGATCCCGTACAAGCAGCCGGAGGGGGAGGAGGAGCTGGTGGTGCTCGACGAGGACGGCCTCAGGTTCACCGCTTTCCGCGTGGACCACACCCCGGTGGACCCGGCGGTCGGCTACCGCGTCGAGTATGCGGGCCGCAGCGTCGTGATCAGCGGGGACACCTGTTACGTGCCGATCATGGAGAAGGTCTCGCGGGGGGCAGACCTTCTCGTGCACGAGGCGCTTTCCCCAAAGCTGCTCAAGCTTGTCGAGAACGCTGCGGCGGCGGCCGGGCGCGACACCCGCCGCCAGCTGATGGTGGACATCGTCGACTACCACGCGACGCCCCAGGAGGCCGCCGAGATCGCAGGGAGGGCCGGGGTGCGCGGGCTGGTCCTGACGCACATCGTCCCGCCACTCCCGCTCAAGGCGCTAGAGGGGCCCTTCCTTGAGGGCTGCGAGGAGCGCTACTCGGGGCCGATCTGGGTCGCCCGCGACGGTGACCTCTTCAGCCTGCCGGCCGGCAGTACCGAGATCGTCAGCTCGAGGATGCTCCCGCGCGGGCCTGGCGCCTGAGGGGCCAGGCGTTCAGGCAGCGTTGGAGCTCTTGTCCCTGCCCGGGTAGGCGGGGAGGCGAACGGCGAGACCGTAGGCAACTAACGCGATCGCAGCGCCGATGATCGTGGGCACTGTCTCCAGCGATGTCAGCCCTTACGACAGCCTGAGCGCTCGAAGCGCTTCTTGCTGGTGTAGGTGCCCTTCGGGTAGTAGGCGCCCATCGACTTTTTCGCATCGGCGGGGAAGGGGGAGGGGACCGCCCAGCTCGACTGCCTGTAGCTGCTGGCGGGGAGGACGTTGCGCGTGAGCAGCTGACCGATCTTCTTCCGTCCGGCGCCGTCACCGTCCGGGTCGGCCTGCATCCACCAGACGCCGCAGGCCTTCGTGGCGTTCCTTGGGCGGTCGGCCTTGCTGGAGATCACGATCGTGTACTGGCGCTTCTTGCCGCCGCGAAGCGGAAGCTGCTCGTCGAAGACGCAATCCCACGTCTTCGTCGTCACGAGGGACTGGATGATGCACATGTCCCAGAGGATCAGCTGGCCGGCGGTCATCTTCTTCTGGCCGGAGAGGGTCCTGGGAGTGGTGGGGAGCTTGCCCTTGAGCACGACGACCTTTCCGAAGTCGAAGCTGTAGGCGCCGGTCATGTAGCGGGCGTCGTTGTTGTCGTACTGGGTGCCGACGTAGTTCGGGTTTGCCTTCCAGGCCGCCTGCTGCTGCTCGACGCTCTGGTAACGGGCCAGTGCGTTCAGCGTGTTGTAGTAGCGCGAGAACTGCACCGGGTTTTCGGCCGGGTTGGTGGCCGGGTTCTTTCCGGGAGAATTGACCAGCGCCTGGTAGCTGGCCAGCGGAAGCTCCTGGGTGTCGAAGAGATGAACCGAGTTCATCTCGTCGCAGAGCGCCTGGCCGGTCAGCTCACGCCCGTCGGCGAGCTTGAGGGTCGGCTGGGGCAGGTCGGTCCCGCCGGAGAGGTTCCTGCCCCTGTCGGGTACGTAGACCCGGTAGACGATCGTCTGGTACTGACCCTCGATCGGCTCGGCGAAGAGGGTGTTCTCGACCGGGGTGGCGGGGGGCGATTCGCCGCGGACGGTCACCGTGTAGCTGCGGTTCGTGGCCCGCCGGTTGGCTCCCGGCATGCTGGGGTTGATCGAGCCCGGGTCGGGCTTGATGTTGCGGTCGGTGAGGGAGGACTGCGAAGCCCCCTCGGCCTTGTAGGAGTTGAGGGATGAGTACCGGGCGTAGGGGAAGGCACCCTTAAGCGTCAGCGTCGAACCGGGCGGGGTGACAAAGCGCGCGGCCCAGTAAGTGATCTCGGTGCCCGGGAAGGCGATGTTCGTAACGGGGTTGCTGCGCGTGAAGCCTCCGGTCCAGAAGCAGCCCGAGGTCGGGTACCCGCTGGGGTTGTATCCCGTTGGGAAGGT
>JBBATA010000005.1:0-27979 GCA_040399005.1 Solirubrobacteraceae bacterium | reverse complement strand
AATTCAGGCCCTAACGTCCGATAATAGAGATTATGTAACTTACGAATCTACTTGCAGGTGACGGTCTTCCCCTTGGCGTTGCAGGAAGAGAACTGCTTCCCGTCAACGCCACGATGGGAGATCGTCCACTTGCCGGCCTTGCTGCCCGGAGTGAACAGCGCGTAGCCGTACTTGATCCAGGTCTGCAGGTATTCGGCGTTCGCGTACGGCGTCACCGGCTGGCCGGTGTTGCGGTCGACGAGCGGCTGGCCCTTGTCATCGTTCATCGGGCCGTACGCCGGCAGCGCGTACTGCGCCGGGTCGGTCGAGTCGGGGACCGATCCGCCGTTACCCAGCACCACCTGTGCCGGCTGGCCCGGGATCTGGACCACCTGTGCGACGTGCACGTGGGAGGCGAGCATCATGTTGTAGTTCGCGATCAGCCCCTGGCCGGCGGCCGTCTGGGTGATCGAGGTCCAGTTGAGGTCTCCCGGATCGGACTCGGACTTCGCGTCGACCCCGAACATCGGACGGTGCGTGATCAGCCAGCTCTCGCGCCCCGACTTCGGCGCGGCGAGCTTGTTGGCACTTTCGTAGGCGCCCCGCTGGGTGGGCGTCCAGCTGTTCACGCTCGAGTTGCTGCCCTCGTTCGAGTCGACCATAACCACGCGCAGCTTGCGCCCGGAGGCGACCGGGAAGTCGACTGCGTAGGACGGCGCGATCGTCTTCGGCGTCTGGCCGTCCGGGCCGGCCACGTTCGGCGCGCAGGCATCGGACTTCAGCTTGACCTCGAAGAACATCATCCAGCCGTTGCCCCCGCGGAAGCAGGACTCGTGGTTGCCGCGGGCGGCAAGGATCGGAGCCGCCGAGAAGGCTGGCGCCATCGGAATGAGGGCGTCGGCCATCCAGCTGTAGTCGGTGTCGGAGAACGGCGGGAACTTCCCGGCCACCGGCGCGAATGCCGGCCCCGGGCTTCCCCCGCACTTGGCGAGCTCGGCCGCCGGGCAGTTTGCTTCCCGGTAGAGGAAGTCGCCGGTGAAGAAGATGACGTCGGGCTTCTCGGTCGCCACCCGCTGGGAGATCTTCGCCATCGGCCACTCGTTCGGGTCGGTGCAGTTCTGGATCTGCGACGTCGTCACCCGGCAGCCGACGTCACCGAAGGCGGCGATCCTGTCGATCTTCGATGGCAGGCTGGCTGGCACCGAGATCGCCCCCACGCTGGCCGAGGTAAGCCCAGAGGGCAGGTTGGCGACGCAGGCTCGCAGCGAGGCGAAAGCCGGGCCGGTGGTGGCCCCCGGCGAGCGCATGGTCATGGTGCCCTGGCTCTTGCTTCCGTCCGAGCGGGTCTTCTTGACCTTCGGGCAGGTCACTCCGTTGGGCACGACGGCGCGGGCCTGGAGGCGCGACTTGGAGATCGACTCGGGAACGACCTGGGTCCATGCGGCCACGATTCCGCTGGGTCGGGCGGCCCCGGCCGGGGCGGCAGCGGCCAGCGCCAGGAGGGCGGCGGGGACGAGAATGGCTAGGTACTTGCGGCTTGCGGTCACGTTTCTCTCTTTTCTTGGTGTTACCCGGATTCGAAAGCTATCCGCCGACCCGGGTGATTCGTCCGTCAAGGGCGGGAACCTGGGTAACCCTGCCGGCGGCCATGTCGCTCTTGAGCAGGTCGATGAAAACGTCGACGAACGGACCCTGGATCTTCGCCGTGGTCGGGTTGAATAGCTCGCCGTAGCCGTCGCCGCCATAGACCACGTAGTCGAGCGTGGTGATCGTGTAACTCGTTGTGTCCGCAGCGATCGGTGTGCCGTCAGGGCGGGTAACCGAGAGGATTCGCGCGCCCACCGGAAGGTCGGGATTGAACGTGAACCGGAAGCCGGAGATCTGCGGGAAGCGCCCGTCTCCCGGCCACTTCGAGACGCCGTTTTCGAGCGCCTTCCATAGCTGCTGGCCGGTCACCGTAGAGGTGGCGGCGTTGTTGGGGAACGGGTAGACGGTCATTACGTCGCCAAGCAGGACGTCGTAGGGAGTCGGGCCGGGCGGGCGCACGATCTTGACGTTTGGGATGTAGCCGGCGGCCGGCAACGTGTCGCGAATCCCGCCCCCGGTGGTCAGCACGAAGTCGGTCTTGTAGCGGGCGCGGAGGGCGTCAGCGGTTATGTCCCCCATCGGCGTTTCGCCGGATCGTTCGACCGGCGGTGTCCCCCCGCGCGGGAAGACGCCGTCCACCGCTCCAACCTTCACGTCGTACTTGGCGCCGAGCTGCTTCTGGTATCCGGCGACCATTTTGGCAGTGGCCTTGTCGGGCTTGAGGGTCGCGACGTCCTTCTTGCCGATCACCTGGACCGCGGTTCCCTTCACCTTCCCGGTCTTGCGGTTCAGGCAGACCTGCAGACGCGAGTACTCCTGCCCGGAGTTCTTCGTCTCGACCGTCGTGTTGCCTGCGGTGATCGATGCGTAGGGCTGGTGGGTGTGGCCGCCGTAGACGGCGGCGACGCGCTTGAGCTGACCGGCGACCGTGACCAGCGGCCCCAGAGCGTTGCCGGCCTCGTTGGTGCTCCATCCCTGGTGAACGAGTGCAATCACCACGTCGGCACCGGCCTTGCGGGCGGCGTCGACCTGCTTCTGGACGCTCTGGACGCCGGCGCCGATCCCGATCTCCTTGCCGGGGGCGTATTCCAGGTTGCCCGGGGCGACAAGGTCCTTCGTCTCCGGCGTGTTCATGCCCACGAACCCAACCTTCACTCCCCCACGCTCGACGATGACGTACGGCTTCGTCTTGTTCTTCTTTCCGGCCAGCGGGGCGAGGGTGCTGTAGTTGGCCACCGTCCACTTGAATTTCGAAAGGTCGATCATCTGGCGCAGGTGGTCGAGCTTGCGGTCGTGCTCGTGGTTGCCGAAGGTCGAAACATCGGCCTTCATCAGGTTGAGCGCTTCGATCGTCGGACGCTCCTCGAAGGCGCTCGAGATCGGCGGAGCGCCCCCGATGCTGTCTCCGGAGATGGCGGTGAAGGTGCTCTTCGAGAGGGTGCGGTCCTTCTGGAAAGCGGTCTCGAGGACCGCGGCCCCGATGTTGTTGTCGGAGGCCTCGAGAGCTCCATGGAAGTCACTGAACTGGAGCACCTGGATGTTGCGGTAGGTGCCGCCGCCGGAGACCTTGAGCTCGCGCGGGAAAGCGGCGGAGGGCGAGTAGCCGTAGGCGTTGACGGCGTGGACGACCGGACGGGCCGTCGTCTGCCCCTTGGCCACCGGAAGCGTGGTGGACGTCCTCCCCGGTCCGAGGGTTACCGGACAGGAGCCGGGCCCGGCGTGTACGACGTAGTTGGTGACCGGGGGACTCCCCGTCGGGGGAGCTGTCCAGGAGACGCGGATACGTCCCTTCTCCTTCGTCGCCGAGACGTTGGAGGGCGCCGCGGGAACCGAGTAGCTCGCCTGGCCCTGGGCTCCCGCGCCGGCGGGAAGCGAGCTGAGGGCGACGACCCCGCCAAGAAGGGCGAGCGACATGGCGAGCGCCGCTCGTGAAACTGCCGTTGTCCCGTCCACCCGCGGCAATCTAGCCAACCTGCCCGGCCGGCGAGCCGGTAGCGCCGGCAGGTCGACTCCGCTTGCGCCCTTCCCTACCCTTGGCGCCGATGCGTCAGAACCTCAGGCCCCTCTTCGACCGGGTCGTGATCAAGGAACTGGAGCCGGAACGGTTCCGGCGCTCCGGGATCCTCGTCGCGCCCGGGAACCACGAGCCCCCGCCCCAGCACGGCATCGTTCTTTCCGTTGGGGACGGGATCGACTGGTGGGCCTCGGCCGGGGTCCAGATGCCGGTCTCGCCCGGCGATCACGTCGTCTTTCCCGCATCGGCCGGAGTCTGGGTCGAGGTCGACGAGGAGCGGCTGCTCGTCTGCCGGGTCGGCGAGCTGCTCGGGGTCATCGAGAGTTCCGCCGAGCGCGCCGCCGAGCATGAGCCCGAAGCCGGTGCCGACGGCCGGTGAGCTGGTCGCTGGCCGACATTCCCCGCCTCGACGGCTCTGTGGCGCTGGTGACCGGCGCCAACAGTGGCCTCGGAAAGATCGTCGCACGGGAGCTTGGGGCCGCCGGCGCCCACGTGGTGATCGCCTGCCGCAGCCCCGAGCGCGGCGCCGTCGCCCTCGAGCAGCTTTCGGTCTCCGAGCCCTCCGCAAGCTTCGAGCTGCTCGAGCTCGACCTTGGCAGCCTTACGTCGGTTAGCCGGGCGGCGTCGGAGTTCGTTGCCGCCCACCCGAGGCTCGACATCCTGGTTAACAACGCCGGGGTGATGATCCCGCCCTACCGGAAGACCGAAGACGGGTTCGAACTCCAGATCGGGACCAATCACCTCGGCCACTTCGCCTTCACCGCACGCCTCTCCGACGCCCTGGTGCGGGCCCCACAGCCCCGAGTGGTGAGCGTGAGCTCGGCCGCCCACCGGACCGGCAGCATCAATTTCCAGGACATCCACTTCGAGCGCGGCTACAGCCGCCTTGCCGCCTACTCGCAGTCGAAGCTCGCCAACCTCCTCTTCACCTACGAGCTGCAGCGCCGTGCCACCGACGCAGGCTGGGACCTGTCGGCGCTGGCTGCGCATCCCGGCTACTCGGCTACGAACCTCCAGTTCGCCGGGATCGGGCTTGAGGAGAACCCCGTCATGTCGGCGGTCTCGCGCCTGGGGAACGCGGTCTTTGCCCAGGATGCCGAGGCCGGGGCCCTGCCGATCCTCTACGCCGCTACCAGTCCCGACGCTCCTCCCGGCGCATACGTAGGCCCCGATGGCCCGTTCGAGATGCGGGGCTCCCCCACGCTCGTCGAGCCAGCCGCGGCGGCCCGCGACGAGATCGCCGCCCGACGGCTCTGGGAGCTCTCGGAAGAGCTGACGGGAATCGGATTCCTCGACCGCTAGGGCAAGGAGCTACCGCAGGCCTCGCCTAGAGGCCCGGAGGGTGCCGGACGACGTAGCCGCTGGTGGAGCGGGCGCGTCGGTCCCAGCGGGTGCCGTCGTCCATACCGGAGGTGTCGTATCGGCGGATGCCGCTCGCGGTGCGGATAGTCATGTAGACATGGCCCGGATTGGCGTAGATGGTGATCCAGCGGCCGCGACCGGGTGACCCGTAGTTCATGAACCCCCCGGAGGTCCGCGAGCTCCCCAGGACGCCTGCACCGTGGAGGACGTAGGAGACCGATCCTGAGCAGTCGTATCCGCTGTCCCGGAAGCGCCCGTGGCCGCCCCCGTACTTGTAGGGCTTGTTATCAATCCGGTGCGCCGCGGCGATTGCCAGCCGGACGCGCTGCGGAAGTCCTCCGCCACCACCGCCACCGCCGCTGCGGCCGCGCTTGAGTACCGGACGGCTGGTGCCGAAGCCAAGGGCGCGCCAGGTCGCGGGCCCTACAACTCCGTCTGCGGTGAGGCCGCGTGAGCGCTGAAAGCGGCGTACCGCGCGATGGGTGCCTGGCCCGAAGACTCCATCCGCAGAGATCCCAAGCCGGCGCTGCAGGGCACGCACCGATCCGCGTCTGCTGCCCGAGCGTCCTCCCCGGTTGCTCGCATTGCGGCGGCCACTCGACCGGTTGTGGAGCGCGCGCCAGGTGGCGGGCCCGACGACGGCGTCGGCCTTCAGGCCGCGCGAGCGCTGGAAGGCCTTGACCTTGCGCTTGGTGCCCTTTCCGTAGATCCCGTCCACGGGGATGCGGAGGTACTTCTGGAGAACGCGAACCTGCTTGCCCCTCTCCCCCGGCTTGACTACCGACATTGCCTGGGCGCTCGAGGCGCCTGGGCCGACAGCAACGGTCAGGGTCAGGGCGATGGCCACCGTGGCCAGGCATGCGCTGCGCAGGGATATCTTCACCGTATTGGTCATTTCGTCTCTGGTTGCCTACGAGGTGAGCTGACGGGCTCGCGAGGCTCCTGCCCCGCTACGCCGCGGGCTTTGCGGCGATTCGCCCCCGCGAACCGTGGTTCGCATTGGGTCCCCCGCCTGCCGTCCATGGTGGTCGGCAGCTAGGCGATGCGGGAACCTAACAAGGCGACTTCGGAGAGCTGCAGGATTGCCTGCATATCCCGCCCGGGCAAGGAAAACCGGGTCCTGTGCCGACGGGGATGGCTAGATGATGTGGACCGGCGTTCCCACCGGTACGGCGCGATACAGGCGCGCGATATCGCCGTTCTTCATGCGAATGCACCCGTTTGATGGCCGTCCCGGGATCAGCCCCGGCTGACCGGTTCCGTGGATGCCGATAACTCCTCCGAGCGGCCAGTCCTCAAGTTCGGGGGCGTACGCCGAGGTTCCCAGCGCCCTGCTGCCGTAGAGGGGATCGGGCTTGTAGGTGAGCTTCTCCCGGATCCAGAACCTTCCGCCGGGCGTGGGAGTCCTGCCCTTGCCCACGCCGATTGGGAATCGCATCGCCTGCCTGCCGTCCCGGAAGAGCGTGATTCGGAGCGTCTTGCGATTTACCACGAGGGCCGTGGTGAGGAGCCGGTAGCGCCCGAGGGCTTCGCGGCGCACCCAGCCGGTCTGTCCGTTGGGCCGCTTGGGGATCCTGATCCTTACCCAGCGATCCCCGTCGGTGCCGGTGGTCTCGGTGAGCGCCAGGTAGACCTCGGGGGCGCCGTGCTCGGTAGTGGCCCGCAGTCGTGCGCCCTGCGGCGCGTCGGGGTCCGGCCGGCTGCGGACCTTCACCATGAGTTCGGCCATCGCCACGCGCGTCTGGCTGCGCTCGTTGCTGAGCCTCACGGTCTCCGAGCCGTCCGGGGCGGCCAAAGGGGTGACGGCGCCGGCGGCGGCAGGAGCTGCCAGCAGGCAGAGGGCCGCGGCCAGGGATGTGCGAAGGGCGCGGGTCACGACTGGCCTGGTGTTGTCCTTGGATTCATGAAAGCGACTCGGGTAGGAAGCCCCAGTTCCCGGCGCGCAACGGCGATCCGGCGCCCGGGCTGAACGGCATCCCTGATGCTAGCTACGGGGTTGCCTGCGAGCGCCGGCAGCTCCTCAAGCGTTGAGGTCACGAACGTGATCCCCCAGACGGCCGCCGGTCCGTCTGGCCTGTCGGCACTTCCAACCAGCTCGAGGACGCAGGGCCCTGCAAGGAAGAAGGCCTGCTCGACCTCGCGCTCTCCCATCCGGCCCTGCCGCTCGAGCCGAAGGTCGAGTCCGGCCTCGAGCATCGCGGCGCGGGTGCGGGCCATCGAGGGTGTCGTCACGACCACGTGGTCCACCCCGAAGACTCCGTTCTGGTGCCGGCTCCCCTCTCCTGCGGCTGGCGAATGGGGCGGTTCCGTGGCGCCTGCCCCGTCAAGCGCTGACGGGGGCTCGACGATGACGCGCACTCCCTCCTCCTCCGGGGCGCCGAGGATGAGCGATACCTCGCCCGCGGCAAAGCCGGAAGGGCCGGAGTCGAAGCCGGCTTCAAGCCACGGCTGGACCTCTCCCGGGACCGCGAGGCCGCAGACGTGCGTGTTGGGGTTGGCTGGCACCCCTCAAGGATTGCGCAACCGGGCTGAAGGCTGGCCGCGGTCTTCCGCAGTTATCCTCGGGGCAATGGCTCAGAAGGCGCGTCAGGTACGGATCAACCAGAAGTCGGCGATGGCCGACATGCAGGCGCTCGAGCAGCGCAGCGACGACGAGCTCCTCAGGGAGCAGAAGTACCGGTCGGCGGCGCTGTCGATCCTTGGTGCGCGCGCCGCGGAGCGGTACGACGCCGATGCCGCCCGCGACTACTTCCGCCAGGCGATCGCCGCCGCCCGCCCCCAGGAGCGGATGCAGATCCGCCGTATGGCCGACGCCTCCATCGCGCTCGCCGAGCGACGCCCCGACGACCTTCGGGAGGCGGTCGAAAAGCTCGGCCAGGAAGCTCCGTCGAGCCGGCAGCTCTTCCTGCTGCGTCTCACGGGCCTCATCTCCCCTCCCCCCGGCGCGAGCATCTGGCTGCGGATCCGGGGAATTGCCCTGCTCCTGCTCATCGTTGCCGGCCTGCTGGCCATCGGTTTCGCGGTCGTGAAGCTCGTGTCGATCCCCTTCGGCGGTACCTCTACCGGCGCGGCCCTGGGTATCGGGGCGGTCCTCATCCTCGTGGTGCTCGGAATCCTCGCGCTGGTCGGGCGAATCCGCCAGAAGAGGGCACGGGCCGCCGCCTCCGGCGGCTGACAGGTGTGCGGCCGGTTTACGCTGGCCCCAGCCGCCGGCCGGCTCTTCGGGCCTCGTTTCGGCCTGGCGGAGGATGTCAGCGTCGCACCGCGCTGGAACATTGCTCCCTCGACCTCCGTTCCGGTCATCACCCGGCGGGAAGGCGATAACCGGGCCGACTGGATGCATTGGGGGCTGGTACCCCGATGGGCAGACTCACCCGCGATCGGCTCGAAGATGATCAATGCCCGGGCCGAGACGCTGGAGGAGAAGAGGTCGTTCAGTCCTCTCCTGGAGCACAACCGCTGCCTGGTGCCTGCCGACGGCTTCTACGAGTGGCAGGCCCGTCCGGGCGCGGCGAAGCAGCCCTGGTATTTCCACGAGCCTTCAGGAGACGTTTTTGGGTTCGCCGGCCTGTGGACGACCTGGAAGCCCGGTGAGGGTGTAGAGCCCCTGGAGAGCGTGACCATCATCACCACCGAGCCCAATGGGGTGGTCAAGCCCGTCCATAAGCGGATGCCGGCGATCCTCGTCCCCGGCGCCGAGGACGCCTGGCTCGATGGCTCGAGCCCGGTTCAGGAAGCCCTCGCGCTTCTCGGGCCCGCACCTGAGGAGATGCTGGTTGCCGAGCCCGTCTCGACCCGCGTGAACAGCGTGGCCAACGATGGCCCGGAGTGCGTGGAGCCCGTGACCGGGTACGAGGATGGAGGGGGCGCCGTGGAGAGCCTTTTCTGATGCGGGCGCTTCACCCGGGCCGGTCGTCAGAATGACGACCGTGCGTCGCTTCACGATCGTCGCCAACCCGGTCGCCGGTGGTGGCAGGGTCGCCCGGGAGCTTCCCGCGGTACGCCGCGAGCTTGCCGCGCTCGGGCTCGACGCAACCGTCCAGATGACCCGATCTCTATCCGACGTCGACGGTCTCGTCCGTTCGGCGGCAGCGCAGGGGCGCATCCCGGTCGCCTTCTCGGGCGACGGGGTTGTCGGGGCACTCGCGGCCGCCGCATCGCGTCTCGACGATCCTCTCTTCGGGGTACTCCCTGGTGGGACAGGGAACGACTTCTGTCGCCACATCGGGATACCCGACGACCTCGCGGAGGCGTGCACGGTGCTCGCCCGCGGGGTTGAACAGGCGGTGGACATCGGCGAAGCCAACGGCGTTCGCTTCCTGGGGATCGCGAGCGCCGGGTTCGACTCCGAGGCGAACGCCGCCGCCAATCGCGCTCCGCGCTGGCTCGGGCCGGGGGTCTACACGTGGGGAGCCCTCGTGGCCCTGGCCCGCTGGAAGCCGGCGCGCTTCACGGTCGGCGTAGACGGCACCGAAAGCTCGTTTGAGGGGTGGTCGGTCGTCTGCGCCAACACGAGCGTGTACGGCGCGGGAATGTTCATAGCCCCCGACGCGCGAACCGACGACGGTGCCTTCGACGTGATCTGGACCCTCAAGACCGGGAGGCTCAGGTTCCTGGCGCTCTTCCCGCGGGTCTTCAAGGGAACGCACGTCGACGTGGAATTCGTGGAGCTCAGGAGGGGCCGGTCGGTCACCTTCAGCGCCAGCCGTCCATTCGCCCTCTACGCCGACGGCGACCCGATCACCGCGCTGCCCGCGACGATCGAGATGCTCCCGGCCGCCGCTCGGGTCCTGGTGCCGGCTTGAGCCGCCTGCGCGCATCCGTCGCGGCTCTCGTGGCCCGCGTTGCCGCGGCGCTCCTTCGCGTTGCGGGCCGGGGGGCGACCACGCTTCCTGGGCGCATACTCATCGCAATCGATCCCGATGCGATCTCCGAGCGGGCCGCGAAGCTCGAGAACGGGAGCATCGTCGTCTCCGCAACCAACGGCAAGACGACAACCTGCTCGATCCTGGCCTCGATCCTCCGGGCCGATGGAGAGCGGCCGGTGCACAATCGTGCCGGGGCCAACATGTCCGGAGGGATCGCCAGCACGCTCCTCGATCAGGAAGGCGACGTCGGGCTCTTCGAAGTCGACGAGTTCTGGCTCGAAGGGCTGGTGGGGCAGCTGCGTCCCAGGGCCCTCGTCCTGGGGAACCTCTTTCGTGACCAGCTGGACCGCTATGGAGAGCTCGACACCATCATCTCCCGCTGGGCCGGCCTTGCGGGGTCGTCCAGCGTTGGGCGGCTGGTGGTCAATGCTGACGACCCGTCACTTGCGGGAATCGCCGACTCCCAGGGGGACGTCCTCTATTTCGGGATCGAGGACGCTTCGGCGGGAGCGCCCAGCCCGCAGCACGCCTCCGAGCAGGTGCGCTGCCCGAGGTGCGGTTCAGCGCTCGAGTACAGCGCCTGGTACGTCGGCCACCTCGGCGACTACCGGTGCACCGGCTGCAGCTGGGCGCGCCCGCATCCGCAGGTCAGTGCCGCAAACGTCGAGGTGCTCGGGCTCGCCGGCTGCCGGTTCGAGCTGACCCTGGGCGACCAGGTTGCCAGCATCTCCATTCCCCTGCCCGGTCTCTACAACGTCTACAACGCGGTTGCCGCCGCGGCGGGCGCAGTGGCGATGGGGATCGAACCGGAGGTGATCGTGGCGGGACTCGAGGAGCTCTCGCCGGTCTTCGGGCGAGCGGAGACGGTGGACGTTTCGGGCCGCGAGTGCTCGATCCTCCTGGTCAAGAACCCGGCCGGAGCAAACGAGGTCATGCGTACCGTGGCCCTCGAGGAGGGGCGGCACGACATGCTTTTCGTGCTCAACGACCTGATCGCCGACGGGCGCGACGTGAGCTGGATCTGGGACGCGGATTTCGAGGCGCTCGTTCCCCGCGTGGCGACTGCCGTCTGCAGCGGCACCCGGGCGGTTGAGATGGCGCTGAGGCTCAAGTACGCCGGAGTCCCCGATTCAGCGCTGGCGATCGTCGACGACCTCCCGTCCGCCCTGGCCCAGGCCGCAGGAGGCGACGGCGACCGGCTTCTCGCCTTCCCCACCTATACGGCGATGCTCGAACTGCGTGAGCATCTCGTAGACGAGGGTGCTGCCAGGGAGTCCTTCGCATGAGCTCGGCGCAGGCGATCTGGCACGAGGTGGAGTGCGGCGGTTACGAGGCCGACCTCGGGCTCTGGGGCGATCTCGCCGGCCGGTTCGAGGGCCCGGTGCTCGACGTGGGGGCAGGGACCGGCCGCGTGAGCATCGAGCTCGCCCGGCTGGGCAGGAGCGTCGTAGCCGTGGATACGGACGCCGCCCTGCTCGCCGAGCTCCGCCGGAAGGCTTCGGCGCTCGGAACGGGCAGCGTGACGACGGTCTGCGCCGACGCTCGGGAATTCGTCGCCGATTCCCCCTTCGGCCTGGTCATCGTCGCCATGCAGACGGTCCAGCTTTTCGGCGGCGTCGCGGGACGCGCCCGCTTCCTGGAGTGCGCCCGCCGACACCTCGCCCCGGGAGGGTGCGTGGCCATCGCCGTCGCCGACATGACGCTCGGCGCGAGCGGCGAGCCGGCCGTCTACGAGGCCGACGTGCTGGTCGCCGGGGGCGAGCATTATTCGAGCCGGCCGGTCTCGGTCCGCAGCGCCGATGGTGAGGTCGTGATCGAGCGCGAGCGGATTCACACCGCCGGCAGCGGCCGAATCGTCAGGAGCCTGAACCGCGAGTCGATCGACCTGGTCGACTCGGTGGCACTGCGGGAAGAAGGCCTTGCCGCAGGCTTCGGCGAATCCGGCGTCGAGTCGGTCCCGGCAACCGAGAGCTACGCCGGCTCCGAGGTGGTGCTGCTCCATGGCTGAGGCCAGTCAATGGCTGCGGGTCGGCGCTCTATATCCCGACCTGCTGAACATCTATGCCGACCGGGGCAACCTGATGGTGATCTCCCGCCGGTGCGAGTGGCGCGGGATCGAGGTCTCCGTCAACGCCATCGGCCTCGGCGAGGCCCTCGACCCGGATCGCTACGACCTCCTCTACCTGGGGGGCGGCCAGGATGCCGACCAGCGTCTCTGCGGTGAAGAGCTCTCCGGCGCCAAGGGGGCGGCTCTTCGTGATGCTTCAGCGGGTGGCACCGTCATCCTGGCCGTCTGTGGCGGCTACCAGCTGCTCGGTCGCTCCTACCAGCTCGGAGACGAGGTCGTGCCCGGCGCGAAGGTGCTCGACGTGGAGACCGTCAGGGGCGACGGACCGAGGCTGGTGGGCAACGTCGCGATCGAGGTCGAGCTGCCCGGGATGGACGGGCCGCGGCGACTGGCCGGATTCGAGAACCACGGCGGAAGGACCTCGCTTGGCGCAGGGCAGGCGCCGCTGGGACGGGTCCTCAGCGGGCACGGAAACGATGGTTCTTCGGGGTTCGAGGGGGCGGTTACGGGCAACACCGTCGGCACCTATCTCCACGGCCCGCTGCTGCCGGCCAACGCATGGTTCGCCGACTGGCTGATTGCCCGAGCCCTTGGCCTGGAGAGCCTCGAAGGGCTTGAGGATGGCCTCGAGGACGAGGCCCACCTCTCCGCACTGGCTGCCGCCGGGCAGGCCCCCGGTTAGCTGCGCCCCGAGGAGCCGAAGCCGCCTTCGCCCCGCGAGGTGTCGCCGAGCGCACTTACTTCGGCCGGCTCGGCGTCGAGAAAGCTCACGACGACCAGCTGCGCGATCCGCTCGCCGGCCTCGAAGTGAAAGGTCTCGGACCGGTCGAGGTTCACGAGGATCACCTGCAGCTCGCCGCGGTACCCGGAATCGATCAGGCCAGGGGCGTTGGCGACGGTTACCCCGTGGCGGCTGGCCAGTCCCGAGCGTGGAAGCACGAGCCCTGCGCAGCCCCTGGGAATGGCCACGGCGAGGCCCGTCCCGACGTGGATTCTCTCCCCCGGCGCTATCGACCCTCCGTCGATGGCCGAGAGGTCCAGGCCGGCATCGCCCTCGTGCGCCCGTGCCGGAATGGAGGCGCGCTCGTCGAGGCGCATGAACTCGAGGGCGGTCATCAGCCGACCGGCTGCGCCGTGGAGTAGGCGCTGAAGCGCCGTGCCAGGACCGAGGGCAACGATGTGCGCAGGAGTACTCCGTCGGCGCGGTCCTCACGCTCCACCTGTCCCCCATGGCGGTGAACCTGGGCGATGGCCTCGCCGTCGGCATACGGGACCAGGAGCTCGACGGCCTCGAACCGATCGGCGAAGGCCTCGGCTATCCGCCCGCGAAGCTCTGCGATCCCGTCGCCGTCTGTCGCGGACACCTGGACCGCCTCCGGGAAGGCGATTCGAAGGTCGCTGCGGAGAGCCTCATCGGCCAGGTCGATCTTGTTGGCCACGAGGATGTGCCGGCTCTGCGAGTCGCCGAAGGCATCGAGGGCCGACTCGACGGCCGAGTGCATGTCGCGCAGGCGCTCCTCGGGTACCGACGAGTCGAACACGTGAAGGACCACGTCGGCGGAGAGCGTCTCCTCGAGCGTCGCGCCGAAGGCGTTCACCAGCTGGTGGGGAAGCTTCCGGATGAAGCCGACGGTGTCGGTAAGCAGGTACTGGCGACCGTCGATCTCCATTGTCCGGGTGGTCGGGTCGAGAGTTTCGAAGAGCCGGTCGCGGACAACCACTCCCGCGCCGGTAAGCGCATTCATCAGCGAGGACTTGCCACTGTTCGTATAGCCGGCAAGTGCAACGGTGGGAATTCGGTTTCGCGTCCGTTCGGCGCGCATCGTGGAACGTGAACCCGCGACCTGGTCCAGCCTGCGGGAGAGAGCGGAGATCCTGTCGCGCGCCAGCCGCTGGTCGGTCTCGATCTGGCTTTCGCCGGGGCCCCTGGTGCCGATCCCGCCTCCGAGGCGTTCCAGGTGTGTCCAGAGGCCGCGCATGCGGGCGAGGTTGTACTGGAGCTGGGCGAGCTCCACCTGCAGCTTTCCTTCCGCGCTGTGGGCGTTGCCGGCAAAGATGTCGAGGATCACCGTTGTCCGGTCGATGACCGGCATCTTCAGGGCCGCTTCGAGGTTGCGCTCCTGGCGGGCCGTCAGCTCGTCGTCGGTCACGATCACGTTGGCATCGGCCCGCCGCGCCTCCAGGCTGATCTCGTCGAGCTTTCCCGGGCCGACGTAGGTGTTCGGGTGAGGCCGGTCGCGCCGCTGAACCGAGGACCCGACGACGGCCACCCCGGCGGTCAGGAGCAGCTCGGCGAGCTCGGCAAGGTCGTCTGCGTCACCGCTGGCCGAGACACACCACGCGCGCTGGCGTGCGCGCCCACCCTTCGCGGTCTCATTCGACCCGGAGGGCTTCTTGCGGCCGGTACGTCCGTTGGCGGGCACCGGGAGCGATTCTAGAGCGCTGCCGGGATGTGCCATCGTGGCTTTCGTGGAGCGGTTCGCAGGAGTCGACGTCGGAGGCCCCCGAAAGGGATTTGACCTGGCGATCCTGGAAGGGTCGGCGGTGGTCGAACTGCTAGCGGGCCAGGGCGTTGACGAGGCAGCGGGCGCGATTGCCGCCGCAGGTGCGGTTGTCGTGGGGATCGACAGCCCGTGTTCCTGCGCGGCGCCGGGCGAGAGGAGCCGCCCAGGCGAACGCAGGCTTGCGCGGGAGATCTGTCCCATCTTCTACACGCCGGACGAGCAGACGGTCCGGTCCGGCAACCCGTTCTACCGGTGGGTTGTCGAGGGGCTGGCGCTTTACGCCGCCCTGGCCAGGGAGGCGCCCACGGCTGAGGCGGTCGAGGTCTTTCCCAGCGCCGCATGGACCATCTGGGCCGGTCCGAGGAAGGGCCGGCCGAAGCCCGAGTGGAGCCGCAAGGCACTGAAGGCCTCAGGCGTCTCCGGGCTTCCGGGCCGTACCAGCCAGGACGCCCGGGATGCCGTGGGCGCGGCCCTGGTCGCCCGAGCCCACTGGCACGGGGCGACGTCGAACTACGGAGGGATCAGGGTGCCGCGGCCGGGCGCAGTAGCTTTGAAGCGGTGAGCCAGGACCTGAGGCAGCGTCTTTGCGGGCGCACGCTCGAGCTGATCGATATTCCTTCGCAGTCGCGGGAGGAGGCGCAGCTTGCCCGCCACGTCCTTTCGGTTCTCGACGACGCCGGTATCGAGGCGAGGGACGCCGGCGACGATTGCGTGGTTGCGGGCGCCAGCGGGAAGGGTGACCGTCCGTACGTGATCCTCGCCGGACATCTCGACACCGTCCCGTCTCAGGGAAATATCCCGGGTCGCCTCACCGAGTCCGGCGTAGAGGGCCTCGGTGCCTCGGACATGAAGGGGTCCCTTGCGGTGATGATCGAGCTGGCGCTCAGTGGCTGCGGACAGGCCTGTGACGTCGGGTACCTGTTCTTCGGCCGCGAGGAGCTCCCCCCCGCGCACAGCTCCCTCGTTCCTCTCCTGGAGCGTGAGCCCGGGCTCTGCGGTGCCGACCTGGTGCTGATGATGGAGCCCACCTCCAACCGCGTGCAGGCCGGTTGCCTTGGGAACCTGAACGCGACCTGGCACTTCAGCGGCCGCAGCGGCCACTCGGCCAGGCCCTGGCTCGCCGAGAACGCGATCGCCTCCCTGGCGCAGGGCGTCGCCGAGCTCGAGGCGAGGGAGCCGGTCGAACACAGCTTCGAGGGGCTCAGCTTCCACGAGGTCTTCTCGGTGACGTCGGTTGACGGGGGGATCGCCCGTAACGTGATTCCCGGCAAGGCCAGCGCCCACGTCAACTACCGCTATCCCCCGGGCGTGGGCCCGCAGGAGGCCGAAGAGCGCCTGGCCGAGGCGTGTGCCGGGCACGGCGAACTCGAGATCGAGGCCAACGCTCCATCCGGGAACGTCGTCGCGTCCGGACCGCTGGTCGACGAGCTCATCGAGCTCAGCGGGGGCCCGGTCGAGCCCAAGCAGGCATGGACCCCCGTGGCCGAGTTCGGCGCGGCGGGTGTCCGGGCGGTCAACTACGGACCCGGTGAACCGGCCCAGGCCCACCGTGCCGACGAGGCGGTCAACGGAGACGCGCTCGTGGTCAGCTTCGAGACCATCTCCCGGCTCGTGGGAGGCGGAGCCTGAATGGAGCTTCAGCCGCTCGTCGAGGAGCTTGGCGAGTATCCGTTCACCGGCCTTGAGGACGCCCGCGCCGAGGCCGGGCGGAAAGGACGCGAGCTGATCGACTTCGGGATCGGCGCTCCCGCCGAACCGGTCCCCGAGGTCGTCCGCGCCGCGCTTCTCGATGCTGTGGCGGACGAGGAGGTCTCCCGGTACCCCTCGGCGGCAGGGCTGTCGGAGCTTCGGGAGGCAATCGCCGCCTGGATCGAGAAGCGATACGGGGTCGAAGTCGATCCCGAGATCGAGGTCCTTCCCACGATGGGAAGCAAGGAACCGATCTACCACCTGGCCGGGCTGCTCCACTGGAATGGCTCACACAGGGACCTTGTCGTCGTGACGACCCCCGGGTATCCGGTTCCTGCGCGGGCGGCGAGGCTTGCCGGCGCACAGGTGGTTGAGCTGCCGCTCGATCGCGAGAACGGCTGGCTGCCGCGATACGAAGAGATACCGGACGACGTCTGGCACCGGATCTCGGTGATCTGGATCAATTCGCCCAACAATCCGACCGGTTCCGTCGCGCCGCTCGACTTCTACGAGGACCTCGCAGAGCGGTGCCGGCGCCATGGTGTCGTGCTGGCCTCCGACGAGGCCTACAGCGAGATCTGGTCTGGGCCGGAGCCTCCTCCTTCCGTGCTGCAGGTCTCCGACCCCACGCACGTTCTTGCCTTTCATTCCCTGTCCAAGCGCTCTGCGATCCCCGGATACCGCAGCGGCTTCGTCTGTGGCGATCCCCTGCTGGTCGGGGCAATGCGAACGCTCCGGCCGACCATGGGTGTCACGCCTCCCCTCTTCGTGCAGAGGGCTTCGGTAGCCGCATGGAGGGACGAGGAGCACGTCGTAAAACTGAGGGACCGGTTCCGGGCAAAGCGCGAAGTCATGCTCCCGGCGCTCGAGCGTTACGGGCTGCCCCCGGTCGGTGGCGACGCGGGGTTCTTTCTCTGGTGCGAGGTGCCCGGAGGCGACGAGCAGGCTGCCTTTGCCCGCCTGCGCGATCTCGGGATCCTCGCGGCTCCGGGGTCGATGTTCGGAGCCGGAGGCGAAGGCTACATCCGCTTTGCCCTGGTACCGGGCGAGGAGGAGTGCCGGCGCGCCGCGACGATCCTTGACGGGGCCTCCCGGTAGGTTCGGGCCGTGAGCGAAGCCGAAAACGGTGGCGCCCAGGCGGTCGGACTGGCGAGCTTTGCCGCCGGCGAGCCGATCGAGGTCTTCTTTCCCGAACCCCGCCTGGGCGGCTCGGGGCAGCCCGGCTGGGAGGAGATGGAGGAAGGTGCCCCGGAGGTCGCGCAGTTCGACGGATTGCTCGGAGAAGATCCGGTACTCGGAGTGCGGCGGGCGCCCGTCTCCGTCCGCATTCCGGACCTGGCCGCCGCCCCGCAGAGCGTTCCGGACGCCTACCTGCGACTCCACCTCCTCTCCCACCGGATGGTCCGTCCCCGATCCCTTAACGTCGACGGGCTCCTGGGCCTTCTCCCGAATGTCGCCTGGACCGATGCGGGGCCGGTGCCTGCAGCCGACGTCAACTCGGCGCGGCTGAGGGCCATGGCGAAGGGTTCGCGCCTGCGCGTCCGCTCGGTCGACAAGGTGCCGCGGATGGTCGACTACGTCGTGCCGTCGGGCGTCCGGATTGGCGACGCCGACCGGGTGAGGCTGGGAGCCCACCTGGCCGAGGGAACGACGGTCATGCACGAGGGGTTCGTGAACTTCAACGCCGGAACCCTCGGCGCGTCGATGGTCGAGGGCCGGATAAGCGCCGGTGTGGTCGTTGGAGCCGGAAGCGACCTGGGTGGCGGTGCCTCGGTTATGGGGACGCTCTCAGGCGGCGGTAGCGAGGTCATAACCGTCGGCGAGCAGTGCCTGCTGGGAGCCAACTCGGGCATCGGTATTTCACTCGGCGATGGCTGCGTGGTCGAGGCCGGCCTCTACCTGACGGCGGGGACCGTCGTGGCGATGCCGGACGGGAGCGAGGCCAAGGCCCTGGAGCTGAGCGGTCGCAGCGGCCTGCTATTCCGGCGAAACAGCCTCACCGGTGCCGTCGAGGCCCTTCAGCGACAGGGGAACTGGGGCGGCCTCAACCCCGAACTTCACGGAAACTGAACGCTCAGGATTCGAGCTGGGCGGCGAGGTCGGCCCCGATTCGCCCTCGGAAGAGCTCGTGGGCCTCACCGGCAAGGTCCACGTGGAGGTCTTCGTCGACCTTCACTTCCAGCTCGCCGCCCTCCATCTCGACGGTTACCTCTGGTCCCGCGCCGCGCAGGACATAGTCGACCGCCGCTCCGCAGGCGCCGGTGCCGCTGGCCGTAGTCTCCCCCACGCCCCTCTCGAAGATCCGGGCCCTGATCCTTCCCGGCGCGGTCTCGGCCCACCAGCTCACGTTGGTCCGGCCTGGAAAGATCGCGGCATGCTCGATCTCGGGTCCGGCGGCTGTCACGTCCAGCCCCTCAAGGGCATCGACCTCGGCGATCCGGATCGTGCACTGGGGGTTTCCGATCGATACGTGCTGGAAGGCCCAGAGCTCCCCTCCGGCGGCAAGCGTGCCCCTCCCGTCGGGTTCTCCGCCGGGGTACTGGCTCGATGACAGCGAGGCCCGACCCATGTCCACGCGGGCCCGGTCCTGGGCGAGTATCTCGGCCCGAACCTCTCCCGCCGCAGTGGCCAGCGAGAAGCGTGACCCGGGCGCCCTTCCCTCCCGGTGGAGGTAGAGGAAGGCCTGGCGCGCGCCGTTCCCGGAGAGCTCGGCCTCCGAGCCGTCGGGATTGAAGATCTTCAGCGTGGCCACCGAGGCGTCGCTCGGGGGGTCGTCGAGCAGGAGCATCCCGTCAGCGCCGATTCCCCGGTGACGGTCGCAGATCAGTCCAACGTTTGCGGGGGAGGGAAGGAAGTCGCCGGACGTCCGATCGACGATCACATAGTCGTTCCCGAGCGCCTCCCACTTTGCGAACTCCATTCGGTGAGCCTATTCCGGCCGGTCCAGAAGGGAGTGTGCGATCAGCCGCGCAGCCTCGGCGTCGCTGATGGCGGAGAGGTCGATGAGCCGGGCCTCGGGGAGGCGCCGGGTCCAGGTCATCTGTCGCTTGGCGTAGCGACGGGTGCGCAGCTTCATCGCGTCAATCTCTCCCTCTGGCAGCTCTTCGAACCCGATGATTCTGCGGGCGGTGGTCGACGCTGCCTCGCTCACCGCCTCCACCTGTCCTGCGGCGCCCGCCGCGACCATCTCGTCGACGCGGTCGTCGATTCGCCGATACAGCTCCTCTCGGTCGCGGACCAGGCCGAAGCGGATCGTTGGGTGTCGGAGGGGTGCGGCCCAGAAGCCCTCCCCCGGCTCCGGCCGGTCACCTGCCTGCGCAAGGGCCAGGGCTCGCCCGGCGCGATAGCGGTCGGAGGGGTCGATCTGCGCCGCGGCCTTCGGGGCGAGCTCCTCGAGCCGCTCGTAGACACCTTCCGCGTCGGCGGGGACAGCAACTGCGCTGTTCGCCACGGGTGGTCGCATCTCGAGATCGGCGACCGCCGCCTGCATGTACAGGCCCGAGCCACCGATCACGACCGGCTGGCGCCCGGCGTCGAGCGCCCTGTCGATCGCCTCGTGTGCCTCTTCGGCAAAACGCCCGGCGCTCATGGTCTCGCTGACGTCGTGGCTCCCGACCAGGAGGTGGGGAAGGAGCTCCCTCTCAGCCGGGCCCGGCGCCCCGCTCAACAGCTCGAGGCCCCTGTAGAGCTGGAAGGCATCGGCAGAGACCGCAACCGCTTCTATCCCCTCTGCGGCCAGCACGCCGGCGAGGGCGAGGGCGACCGAGGTCTTGCCGACCGCGGTGGGTCCGAAGAGGGAGATGACGCTGTCGGGTTGGTGGCCCACCGGGCAAGTATCGCGCCGGCCGTGACAGACTCCGGGAATGGAGATTCGTGGCAGCACCGCACTGGTAACGGGCGCTTCCGGAGGCATCGGTGCAGCCATCGCCGACGCGCTCGCGCGGCGCGGCGCCTCGCTGCGCCTGACCGGCCGCAACCTGGAGGAGCTCCAGCGCGTCGCCGCCCGCACCGGCGGTGAGGTACTTCCCTGCGACCTCGCCGACGAAGAGGCGGTCGAGAAGCTCGCGGCGGACTGCGCCGACTGCGACATCCTCGTAGCCAACGCCGGTCTGCCGGGCTCGGGCAACCTCTTCGACTTCAGCGCGGAAGAGATCGACCGTGCGCTCGACGTGAACCTCCGGGCCCCGATGCAGCTGTCCCGCTCCCTTGGCGAACAGATGGGCATCCGGGGGGCGGGGCAGATCGTCTTCATCAGCTCGCTGCTGGGAAAGATCGCAACGCCGGGAAGCTCCCTTTACTCCGCCACGAAGTTCGGCCTCCGCGGCTTTGCCGCCGGCCTGCGCGCCGACCTGTCGCGAAGCGGTGTCGGCGTCAGCGTCATCTTTCCGGGATTTATCCGCGACGCCGGGATGTTCCACGACAGCGGGACGAGGCTCCCCTCGTGGGTTGGAACCAACACCCCGGCAGAGGTTGCCGACGCTGTCTGCCGCGCGATCGAGGAGAACCGCCACGAGACCGATGTCGCACCGCTGATGATGCGCTCCACCGTCTGGGTTGCCGGGGCCGTGCCCCCGCTCGCCGCCCGCGTTATGGACAGGATGGGCGCGGGAGACGTCAGCGGCCAGCTGGCGCGTGGTCAGCGCGACAAGCGCTGAGGGATGGCCGTCAGCGCCATCTCGCCGGTAAGCGACTGGCTGGTGGCTGCGGTAATCGTCACGGGGACGAGGTCGCCGGGCTCGCCGAGCCCTTCGAAGTAGACGTTGCGGTTGTGACGCGTTCGACCCCGCAGCTGGCCGGGGTTATCCCGAGAGCTCCCTTCGATCATCACCTCTAGCTCCCGGCCTACGAAGCGCCGGGACCGCTCCCCGGCCCGGCGGCGCACGACCTCGACGAGGCGATCCATCCGTGCGCGAGATACCTCGGGGTCTACGAAGAGGTCACTCATTTCGGCCGCCTCGGTACCGCGGCGTGGGGAGAAGACAAAGGTGAACGCACCGTCGAACCCAACCTCTTCGGCTACCTCCACGGTTTCGTTGAAGTCGGAGTCGGTCTCACCGGGGAACCCGACGATGATGTCGGTCGTGATCGCGCAATCGGGGAGCCGTTCGCGGATCATGGCCACCCGTTCCATGTAGCGCGAGCGATCGTAGGTCCTTCGCATCCGCTTGAGGACCCGTGAGGACCCGCTCTGAAGCGGCAGGTGAATGTGCTCGCAGACCGTGCGAAGGGTCGCGTGGGCTTCGATCACGTCGGCGCGCATGTCCTTCGGGTGGGGACTCGTGTACCGGATCCGCTCGATCCCGTCGATCGGGTCAAGCGCCTCCAGGAGCTCGCTGAAGGAACCTGGATTCGGGCGCAGGTCCCTCCCCCAGGCATTTACGTTCTGTCCCAGGAGGGTTATCTCCCGTACGCCGGAACGGGCCAGGTCCTCGACTTCGGCGACCAGGGCGTCGAGCGACCGGCTGACCTCACGACCCCTCGTGCTGGGCACGATGCAGTAGGAGCAGCGGCAGTTGCACCCGACGCTGATCTGGACCCATGCCTGGTGGCGCTGGTCGCGCTTCATCGGCAGGTCGGCGGTGAAGGACTCGAATTCGAAGAAGCCCTGTGCGCCGATCGAGTCGCTGGTTAGAAACTCGGCGAGCTTGCCGACCTGGCCGGGTCCAAAGGCGACGTCGACGAACGGATAGTCGGCGAAGACCTGTTCCTTCATCGACTGGGCCCAGCAGCCCCCGACGCCGATCACGGTCTGCGGCCGTTGCCTCTTGGCGGCGCGAGCCTCCATGAGGTGGGAGACGAAGCGCGAATCGGCAGCCTCGCGGATCGAACATGTGTTGAAGAGGATCAGGTCGGCGTCCTGCCGCCTTTCGGTGGGCTCGTAGCCGAGCGACTCGAGCATGCCCTCCATCCGCTCGGAGTCGTGCACGTTCATCTGGCAGCCGAACGTCGTCACGTGGTAGAGCCCCGTCGCCATCGCGGCGAAGGCTAGCCGGCGTCAGGCCGCGTTGCGCTCGAAGGCCCGGATCGCGTCGTAGGCCAGCTCGAGCTCGTATCCGCGGCGCACGAGGAGCCCGAGTGCCCGCTCCCGCTCCCGGTCGTCGGCCGGTGGGGCCGCAAGCTTGCGGTCCAGGACCTCGAGCGCCCCCGACAGTTCGTCGTCGCGCCCGTGACCGGCGAGCGCGCGGGTGATGAGGTCTTCGGGAATCCCGGCGTCGCGCAGGCCCCGGGAGATCCGTTCGCTTCCCCAGCCGTCAAGGGCCCGCCTGTCCTCGGCGTAGGCCTGCGCAAAGCGTTCGTCGTTGACGTATTCGAGCTCCCGCAGGCGCTCGAGGACCTCCTCGACGGTCTCCCCGTCAATACCGATGGTTGCCAGCTTGTGACGGACCTGGCTCTCGGTCCGGTCACGCTTTGCCAGGTATGTGAGGGCCTTCCCGAGCGCGTCATCGAGGCGCCCGGGATCGCCTGCGCCCAGGCCCTCCACGCTCAGGCTGCTTGTGCTGCCGGCGGCTCCTCGATATCCGGAACCTCGGCGTTCTCATCGCGCTCGATTGGGACGACAAGGTCCTGATCGACCCCTACGGCGTTGTAGACCTTCTCCTCGATCTCCCTGGCCATCTTGGGGTTCTCTGCCAGGAAGGCCTTGGCGTTGTTTCGGCCCTGGCCGAGCCGCTCGTCCCCGTAGGAGAAGAACGAACCGGACTTGGAGACGATGCCGTGCTCCAGTCCGAGGTCGAGGATGCAGCCCTCGGTCGAGATTCCCTTGCCGAATTCGATGTCGAACTCGGCCTGGCGGAAGGGGGCGGCAACCTTGTTCTTAACCACCTTCACGCGTGCCCGGTTCCCGACCGCCTCGGTTCCCTCCTTGAGGGTTTCAATCCGGCGGATGTCGAGGCGCTGTGACGAGTAGAACTTGAGCGCACGGCCGCCGGGCTGGGTCTCCGGAGAGCCGAACATGACGCCGATCTTCTCGCGGATCTGGTTGGTGAAAAGGCAGAGGGTCTGCGCACGGTTGAGGTTCCCGGCCAGCTTGCGCATCGCCTGGCTCATCATGCGGGCCTGGAGGCCGACGGTCTGGTCGCCCATCTGCCCCTCGAGCTCTGCCCTCGGGGTGAGCGCGGCTACCGAGTCGACTGCTACGAGATCGACCGCTCCGGAGCGCACGAGCATGTCGGCGATCTCGAGCGCCTGCTCCCCGTAGTCGGGCTGGGAGACCAGGAGCTCGTCGATATCGACGCCGATGGTCCGTGCGTAGATCGGGTCCATAGCGTGCTCGGCGTCGATGAAGGCGCAGACGCCGCCAAGCTTCTGGGCCTCGGCAATGACGTGGTAGACGAGCGTCGTCTTACCCGATGACTCAGGGCCGAAGAGCTCCACGATCCGGCCCCTCGGCATACCGCCGATTCCGAGTGCCAGGTCAAGTGAAAGGGCTCCGGTGGGGATCGCGTCGACCTTGACCTGGGCGCCCTCGTCACCCATGCGCATGACGCTCCCCTGCCCAAACTGCTTTTCGATCTGGGCCAGTGCGCCCTTGAGTGCGTCGTCTTTGGCCTTTGCGGCCTTCTCTTCAGCGTTTGCAGCCATAGTTATTGCCCTCTCTTTCGGCTAGGCCATCTTCCGGGCTGGCCCGGACGGAAAGGCGAACGTATGTACCCCTGGCCTGCGGATCTACTGCGCAGCTGTTGCGTCTTGGTGCCGGCGCTACCGGGTTTCCGGGCCCTGCTCCAGGAATGTCCTGACCAGGTGCATGGCCACGGTGGTGGATCGGTCTCTCACGTCATCACGGCTGCCCGGGAGCTGGATGGATCGCTCCACGCTGCCTTCGGCCCCCGAGACGGCGAAGCAGACCAGTCCGACGGGCTTCTCCTCGCTCCCGCCCTCCGGCCCGGCGATTCCGGTAACTCCCACGCCGATGTCCGACGAGAGCCGCTCCCGGACGCCGGCAGCCAGCTCCCGCGCCACCTCCGGGCTGACCGCGCCGCAGGAGTCGATCGTCTCGGCGCTCACGCCCACCAGCTCGCGCTTTGCCTCGTTGGAGTAGGCCACCACCCCTCCAGCGACATACTCCGAAGCACCCGGCTGTTCGGTCAGGCGACCGGCGACCAGCCCTCCGGTGCACGATTCGGCAACGGAGATCGTCTTTGCCTGCTCGCGCAGCAGCGCGGCTACCTGGATGTCCACCGAGGAGCCGTCGGTTGAGAAGAGCGTGTCGGCGTGGCGGGAGGCGACGAACTCCGAGAAGGCCTCGTACTCGGCCTGCGAGGCGGGCTCGTACCGCGTGACGATCTCGATCTCGCCGCGACGCATGCAGGTGGTGATCTCGAGCTCCTCCAGGGCGATCCCGTCCCCCTTGGCCAGCCGCAGCGTTTCGGCTATCTCCGATTCGGGAATCCCGAAGAGGCGCAACATCTCCTGGCGGATCTCCGTGCGTCCGGAGACCGCGTCCTGGAAGGCCTCTGTCGCTACCGCCGCCTCCCACATCGGCTTCAGCTCCCGGGGAGGACCGGGAAGGACGAGAACCGTGGGTCCTTCCTCGCCGGTAGGCGGCACGACCAGGCCGGGCGCGGTGCCGACCGGTTCGAGGATGGTCGAGCCTTCCGGAATGGTGGCCTGCTTGCGGTTCCCCGTCCGGATGGCGTCCATGTCGACATCGGGCCACCGGCGCGTGACGCGCTCGAGGATCGCGGCGATCCGCCCCTCAAGCGCCTCGTCGACGACCATCTCCCGTCCCTGGAAGCGTCCGACCACCTCAGCGGTCAGGTCGTCGGCGGTCGGACCGAGGCCGCCGCTGGTCACGATCAGGGAGCAGCCCTCCTCCCGGAGCCACTGGAGTGCGCCGGCCATGTCGGCGGGGCGGTCGCCGACCACGACCGTGGTCTCGTGCTCTATCCCCAGCTCGCGCAGCCTCTCCGAGCACCAGGGGCCGTTCCGGTCAACGACGCGCCCGGTCAGCACCTCGGTTCCCGTTACGAGAATCCCCGCGTGGATCGTCACGAGAGGGCGAGGGGCAGGAGCAGGGTGGCGCCCGTATCGGCTCCTGAGCTGCGGCCGATGAGGAAGAGGCCGACGATCACGAGGATGACGAGCACGACGGCTACGGCCCCGCGGCTGAACAGGCGGCGGCTGCGGGGCTGGACAGGGTTGGCACTCGTCGGGGCAGGCAGGTCGCCCGTGTACTCGTAACGGAGCTTGAAGTTCTCTACCAGCGCCCGCCCGTCGAGCCCGAGGTAGTCGGCGTAGGTGCGCAGGAAAGCCTTGGTCGAGGTCGGCTCGGGGAGGAGCTCCCACTCCCCGCTCTCAAGGGCCCGAAGGTACTTCCCGCGGATCTTGGTGTCGGCTTCCACCGTGGCGATGTCGAGGCCGGCCCTCTCCCGGGCGCTGCGCAGCTGTTCGGCGATCTCGGGCATCGCCCGAGAGGCTAATCACTCTGATTCTTCGGCGGGCGAGCCGGCAACGGCCGTTGCGTCGGGAACGACGCTCTCGCCATCCTCGGCCCCATCGGGCTCAAGAGAGGCCAGCACTCGCGGGAGATCGGCGGCGGTGATCAGGACCTGCCGCGGCTTGGACCCCTCGTAGCCGCTGATGATTCCGCGGCGCTCGAGCATGTCGATCAGGCGGCCGGCCCTCGTATACCCGAGCCGCAGCCGCCGTTGGAGCATCGAGGTCGAAGCGGTATCCATCTCCACGACCAGGCGGATGGCCTCGGCGAGCACCGGGTCTTCGTCGGGGTCGCAGCCGTCTGGATCGCCGGTCTCGGCGGGCGCCTCGGTCTCTACCTCGTCGAGCAGGTCCTCCCGCAGGGCGGGCTCTCCCTGCCGGGCCCAGAACTGGGTGAGCTCTTCGATCTGTGCCTCGTCGATATATGCGCCCTGGATGCGCTGAAGGCGCGACGAGCCGAGAGGCGAGAAGAGCATGTCGCCCTGGCCCAGGAGGGTCTCCGCGCCGTTCTGGTCGAGGATGACCCGGGAGTCGGTCTGGCTCGAGACGGCAAAGGCGATCCGCGACGGCACGTTGGCCTTGATCATCCCGGTGATGACGTCGACGCGCGGGCTCTGGGTGGCCAGCACCAGGTGGATTCCGACGGCGCGCGCCTTCTGCGCCAGCCGGATGATGGCGTCCTCCACATCGCCGGGGGCCACCATCATCAGGTCGGCCAGCTCGTCGATCACGCACAGCAGGTAAGGAAGGGGCTCCTCCCCGTCGGCGACTCGCCTGCGGTTGAGCTCCGGGAGCGAGCGTGTCTTGGCGACCGACATGATTCCGTAGCGCCATTCCATCTCCCGGACCAGGTTTTGGAGCGCGTTTGCCGCCATGCGCGGGCTGGTGATCACCGGCGTCAGGAGGTGAGGGATGGCCTCGTAGTGGTTCAGCTCGACCTGCTTGGGATCGACGAGCACGAGCCTCACCTGGTCGGGCGTCGCGCGCAGGAGGATCGAGCTGAGCATCGAGTTGACCGCCGCCGACTTACCGGCCCCCGTGGTGCCGGCCACCAGGATGTGGGGCATCTTGGCCAGGTCGGCGTTAACCGAACGACCGCCGACGTCCTTGCCGAGGAAGACGGTCAGCGGGCTGGCGTCCGAAGGCACCTCCCCGAAGACATCGCCGAGAGTGACGAGGTGGCGCGTCTGGTTGGGGACCTCGACGCCCACTGCCTGCTTGCCTGGAATCGGAGCCAGGATCCGGATGTCGGTCGCTGCCAGGGCGTAGGCGAGGTCGTCCTTGAGGTTGCCGACCTTGTTCATCTTCACTCCGGGGGCGAGCCTGAGCTCGTAGCGGGTGATGTGCGGGCCGGAAACGGTCCCGACGAGGGAAGCCTCGATGCCGAAGTGGCTCAGGGCCTCGAGCAGCGCCTCGCCGGTGGCCCCGCCGGAAGAGCTGGCCCCGCCCTTTCGTGCCTTTGAGCGGGTCAGGAGCTTGGGGCTGGGGAGCTTGTAGGCGATCGGCCGTCCCGACGAGGGGAGTGGCTCCGGCTTACCGTCCGCATCGGGCCCGGGCGCTGCGGGGCCTTCCTCTTCTGCTGCTTCCACGGGGTGCTCAGCGGGGTCCTCGAGCGCGGTCTCGTCGACGGCGGCGATCTCGGTGGTGAGCATCTCCTCCTCGGCGTCGCCTGCGGCCTCGAGCTCGTCGGAGGGCCACGGGTCGACGGCGTGGACGACCGGCTCCTCGTCCTCGGGCTCGGGCGGGGCAATGGGCTCGGGCTGCTCGGAGCTGCGCGCGAGCGCGCCGGCGCCGCGCCGCGCCAGGGCTGCGCTCTCGGATGCCGAGCGCGTGAGGGCGGTGATCAGCGTCGCGATGGAGAGTCCGGTGACCACGAGCAGGCCGGCGATCAGGCCGAAGATGGCCAGCAGGTGGGCGCCGACCGGCCCGATCAGGCTTGCCACACCGACGTAGAGCCCATCCCCCAGTGCGCCGCCGCGCTGACCGAAGTACTCCGGCTGCCAGGCCTCCTGGCGGGCGGCATCGGGGCCGACGCCGAAGGTTCCGGCGGCGAGGGCCAGCGCAAGGAAGGCGACAATCATCACCGCGCCGACCCGGACGTTGCCGCGGACCGGCATCACCGGCTTGAGGATCATCAGGACTCCGCCGGCGGCCAGCGCGACGGGAACCAGGTAGGCCGCCTGGCCGAGGGCCCACTCGAGGCCGGCCACCAGCTGCTCGCCGCCGATTCCCGCGTTGCCGGTCGAGTAGAGCGGAAAGGCGATGAAGATGGCAAGGGCGACCAGGGCGAGGCCGAGAAGGTCGCGCTGGCGCTGGTCGAGCTCCGTGGGAGAGGGCCACGAAGGGCGCTTCGGCGCAGCCTGGGGCTTGCGTCGCGGCTTCCGGGCGGGCTTGCGTCCTCCCTTTGAGGCGCTGGTCCGCGGCTTGCTGGGCTTTTTCCGTGTCGTGGCCATACCTTGCGCACGTTCGACGC
>JBBATA010000004.1:0-81559 GCA_040399005.1 Solirubrobacteraceae bacterium | reverse complement strand
TGACCGGTCTGCGCCGCCCGTTCGCTGTCGGCCTCGATGAAGCTCGCCTCGTGGACCAGGAGGTCGGCCTGCCAGGCTGCCGCCCGCACGCTGTCACATGGGGCCGTATCCCCCGAGAGGACAATCCTGCGTCCCGGCCGTGCCGGCCCCATGACGTCGGCAGCCACGACTCCGTCGACCGCCTCCCCCCGGGCCAGTGCGGCAAACCGGGGGCCTTCTTCGATACCCAGCTCCACGGCGCGCGCCGGGTCGAAACGGCCGGGCCGCTCGTCCTCGACGATGGCGTAGCCGAATGCCGTACCCCTGTGGCGGACGGCGATCACGTCGATGCGGAATCCGTCGAAGTCGATGGCGTCGGAGGCCTCCACCTCGCTGACCTCGAAGGGAAAGGACGCCTTCTCGGGCGTTATGCCGACGCCGGCAAGAAGCCTCGAGGTCCCCGGGGGACCAAAAAGGTCGAGCGGCCGCTCCCGGCCACGCAGCTCGAAGGTCTTTACAAGGCCGGGCACCCCCAACCAGTGATCGGCATGGTGATGGGTCAGGAAGACCGCGTCGACTTCCGGCAGCCCGATGCTCCGGATGAGCTGGCGCTGTGTTCCCTCTCCGCAGTCGAAGAGGATCCGCTGGCCGTCGGCACGGAGCAGCTGGGCCGGCATGCCGCGCCTCGCAGTGGGCACCGACCCCGCGGTGCCGGCGAAGAAGAGGTCCATCTCGTCCACGCGCGCGAGCGTAGCGGCGCCACCTGCTCCCGGTACCCTTCGCAGGAACGGCGCCTTGCGCCGCATGGCGCCCGTAGCTCAGTGGATAGAGCGCTCGCCTCCGGAGCGAGAGGCCGCAGGTTCGAATCCTGCCGGGCGCGTCAGCCGCCGGCCACGGCCGGCAGGATCTGGATCTCTCCTCCGTCGGGCACCAGCGTTTCGACGCCGTCCCCGAAGCGGATGTCCTCGCCGTCGACGTAGACGTTGACGAAGCGGCGAAGCTCACCGTCCTCGCCGGTCAGCCGGCCGCGGAGTTCGCCGTGCGCCTCGAAGAGCGCGTCGATCACCGACTGGACGCTCCCCCCAGCAACGGCAACGACTACTTCGCCGCTGCCGCCGGTGGCGTCGCGCAGCTGCGTGGGAAGGCGGACGGTGACCGTCATGCCGCCACCGGCGCCTTCTCGACCTCCTCGACGAAGGCGTCGAAAGACGGCTCTATCTCGTGGGCCTCGAACGTGTCCCGCACCGCGTCGAGCGTCTTGAGCCCGTCGCCGGTGATGACCAGCACGACGCTCTCATCAGCCCCGATGCGGCCCTCCCGCGCAAGCCGGGCAAGAGTGGCTGTCGTTACGCCGCCGGCGGTCTCGGTGAAGATCCCGGTCGTCTCGGCGAGCAGCCTGATGCCCTCCCGGATCTCTTCGTCGGTCACCGAGTCGATGGAGCCGCCGCTACGGGCGGCGAGGTCGAGGGCGAAGGGACCGTCGGCCGGGTTGCCGATGGCCAGTGACTTGGCGATCGTGTCGGGTTTGACCGGACGGCAGACGTCCTCCCCCGCCCCCCATGCGGTCGCCACCGGTGAGCATCCGGCGGCCTGCGCGCCGTTCATAACCGGCAGGCTGCCCTCGACGATCCCCAGCTCGAGCCACTCCTCGAAGCCCTTCCCAATCTTCGTGTAGAGCGAGCCGGAGGCCACCGGGGCCACGATGCGATCCGGTGTCGCCCAGCCAAGCTGCTCGGCGATCTCGTAGGCGATCGTCTTCGAGCCCTCGGCGTAGTAGGGGCGCAGGTTCACGTTGACGAAGGCCCAGTCACGTTCGCCGCTCAGTTCCGTGCAGAGGCGATTTACGTCGTCGTAATTGCCCCGGACCTTGACCAGGTTCGTTCCGTAGACCCCGGTAGCCAGGACCTTCTGCTCCTCGAGGTCGGCGGGGATGAAGACGTAGCTCTCCATTCCCAGGGCCGCGCCATGGGCGGCGACCGAGTTGGCGAGGTTTCCGGTGCTCGCACAGGCGAGGACATCGAAACCCAGCTCCCGGGCGCGGGCTGCAGCGACGCTGACCACCCGGTCCTTGAACGAGTGGGTCGGGTTGGCGGCGTCGTTCTTGACCCAAACCTCGCCGATCCCGAGGCGCTCAGCCAGGCGGTCGGCACGGACAAGCGGCGTGCAGCCGGCGGGCAGTCCGGTTCGCGACGAGAGCCGTCCCGCCGGAGCCGGTGGGCCGCCGGCGAGAGGCAGGAAGTCGCTGTAGCGCCAGATGTTCTGGGGCCCTGCCTGGATACGCCGCCGCAGCTGCGATGCCTCTCCTCGCAGGGCGCTGTGGTCGTAGGCCGCCTCGAGGGGGCCGAAACACCTGGGACAGACGTACTGGGCGTCCAGCTCGTACTCGGAACTGCACTCCCGACACTTCAGATTTGTGGCCGACATGAAAAAACCTCCGCCGTAACACGTGGCGGAGGTTCTGGAAACTCCGACCACATCTTTCAGGAATTGGCACCTTGCCCTTACGGGAGTTGCCGGGGTTTCTACGGGCCAGTCCCTCCACCCCTCTGGATGTGTTCAGCTATGTGCGGCGCAAGATAGCACGCGCCCGGCCGGGCAACATCCCGACCGTCTGGCCGCGCCTGGGCCGTTACACTGCCCGACGATCTCGATGCCTTCCCCCGACGAGCCCCGAAGTAGCCATGCCGAGCCTTCCCAAGCCACGCCTGCGCCGTTCGGGCCGCGTCGACCCGGGTGCCCCGCCACCGCCTGAGCGGGTAGAGCCTCAGGTCGAGATCGTCGAGACCGTCGGCCCCCAGGGGCTGCGCTGGATCAACATCCCGCGTTACGGCGCGCCCGAGCGGGAGTGGCTCGAGGAGAACTTCAGCTTCCATCCGCTCGACTACGAGGACCTGCGTTCGAGGAACCAGCGGCCGAAGGTCGACGACTACGACGACTACCTCTTCGTCGTCCTTCAGTTCCCGCGGTTCGACAAGGAGATCGGACGCCTCAATGCGGCCGAGCTCGATGTCTTCGTCGGGCCCGACTACGTCATCACGATCCCCAACCGGCAGATCGCCGCGCTCGACTACCTCTTCGAGCGCTGCCGCGGGGACGACGAATTCCGCGACCAGCTCTTCGGGAAGGGGACCGGGTACCTCCTTTACCGGATCGTGGACGACTCGGTTGATGCCTCCTTCCCGATGCTCCGCAAGATCGGCGCGAAGCTCGAGGCGCTCGAGGACAGCGTCTTCGAGGGACGCTCCAACGAGGTCGTGCGTGAGCTCTTCACCGCCAAGCAGGAGGTGATCAACTTCCGGACGATCGTCAGGCCGATGCGCCCGGCACTGGTCGACCTGGAACGCACGACCAGCCGCTACATCGCCGACGACCTGGAGATGTACTTCGACGACATCAACGACGCATCCGAGCGCGTCTGGGACATGCTGGAGAACTTCAAGGAGGTCGTGGAGGCCCTCGAGGAGACCAACGAGTCGGTGCTCTCGCACCAGCTCAACAACATCCTCAGGATCCTCACCGCCTTCAGCGTGATTCTCCTCCCGCTGACGCTCATCGCGAGCATTTTCGGAATGAACGTCGAGGTGCCCGGCCAGGGTCAGATCGAAGGCTTCTGGCTGGTAATCGGCGTGATGGTCGTTCTCCTCGGCGGGATGCTCTGGGCCTTCCGGCGCCGCGGCATCCTCTGAGGACGACGATGGCGCGCCCGGGCAGTCCAGCGGATGGCCGCCAGCGGCTGTTCGTCATCGTCAATCCCCACGCCAGTGCGGTCGACCCCTCGCTCAGGAGCCTGGTGGTGGCGGCGCTCAGCAGCCGCTTTGATGTCACGGCGCTCGACACCGAGCGGCCCGGCAGCGCCACGGAGCTGGCCCGGGAGGCCGTCCAGCAGGGCGCGGACGCCGTCGTGGCGGTCGGCGGTGACGGAACGGTGAACGAGGTGGCCGGGGGGCTTGCCGGGACCCGTACGGCACTGGTACCGCTTCCCGGCGGTTCGCAGAACGTCTACGCCAAGCTGCTCGCGCTACCGGCCGACGTGGTCGAGGCAACTTCCCTGGTCCTGCGGCTACCCGATCCCCTGCCGGTCCGCAGCGTCGACCTAGGGACAGTTAACGACCGCGTCTTCGCCTTCTGCGCCGGTGCCGGTATCGATGCCGACACCGTGGAGATAGTCGACGCCACCCCTGAGCGCAAGGCGCGATGGCGTGAGTGGTACTACATGGCCACCGTCGGACAGGTCGCTGCCCGGCGCTACGTGCGAAGGCCGCCGGAGATCACCGTCACCTCTGGCGGCCGGAGCGTCCGCGGGATCACCGTGCTCATCCAGAACGGCCCGAGCTACACCTATGCCGGCGAGCGGCCGATCGAGGCCTGTCCGGCGGTTTCCCTCGACGACGGGAGGCTCTCCGCCGCGGTTCTCCTGAAGGGACTGGCCGGGCTTCCAACCGTGGCCTTGAGGCTGTACAGCCAAAAGCTCTCCGCCGAGCGCCACCGCGGTATCGAGAACTTCGACCACGTCGATTCACTATCGGTACGCGCTGCCCCCGGAGAAACGTTTGCCATTCAGGCCGACGGTGACTTCATGGGCCGCTTCGCCCAGGCCAGCTTCGGAGTCCTCCCCGGAGCGCTGAGCGTCGTGGATGCCGGTCAGGCCGACGGCGTTACCCGGTAGGCGTCGAAGACGCCTTCGACCTGGCGCAGCCGGGCGATCGTCGACTTCAGGGTCCGCGTATCCCCCACCTCGACCACGAAGCGGTCGCTCACCATCGGCCTCTGGTCAAGACACCGGACCTCGACGATGTTTACCCCCTGCTCGGCGATCGTGCGCGTGAGGTCTTCGAGCAGCCGGTGGCGATCCCACGCGTCGATGTGTATCTCGGCCTGGAAGGCGGTCTCGTGCTCGCCTTCCCAGCGAACGGCCACGAAGCGGTTGGGGTCCCGGCGCAGGGCCGCCACGTTTCGGCAGTCGTCGCGATGGATCGTGATTCCCCGGCCGAGCGACACGTAGCCAACGATCGGGTCGCCCGGAACCGGGTGGCAGCAGCGGGCCAGGCGCAACATCACCCGGTCCACGCCCTCGACGTGAATCCCGAACTCCTCGGATGTCGCGCGCGGGGTGCGGGAGGCCGGGCGCGATGTTTCGACCGCCTTCTGCTCGCGGTCTCCCTCGGCGGCCTTGCCTTCCTTGAGGCTCTGGAGCACCTTGGTGACGACCACCGCGGGGCTGATCTTCGCGCCGCCGAGCGCGACGTAGAAGTCCTCGGTACGGCGGAACCCCATCTCGCGCACCACTCCGGCCAGGAGTGGCGAACCGGTGATCTTCTGGGGCGGCAGGCCGGCATCGCGCAGCTCGTTCTGGAGAAGCTCGCGCCCGGTCCTCTCGGCGTCCTCGCGGCCCTCGGCCTTGAACCACTGCTTGATCTTGTTCCGGGCCCTGGTCGTCTTGACCATGGCCAGCCAGTCCCGTGAGGGTCCACGCTCGCGGCGCCCGGTCAGCACCTCGACCCTGTCGCCGGAACGAAGTTCGTAGCCGAGCGGCACGATCCGGCCATTGACCTTCGCCCCGACGCAGCGGTGGCCGAGGTCGGTGTGGATCGAGTAGGCGAAGTCGAGGGGCGTAGCGCCGGCGGCAAGGGAACGGACCTCGCCCTTCGGGGTGAAGACGAAGACCTCCTTGTCGAAGAGGTCGCCCTTGAAGTCCTCGACGAACTCGCCCGGGTCGCTCACCCCCTGCTGCCATTCGAGCATCGAGCGAAGCCAGGCATCCTTCTCGAGCTCGTTCGGGCTGGACGCGCTGGACTTGTAGCTCCAGTGCGCCGCCACCCCGTACTCGGCGGTCCGGTGCATCTCGTGCGTCCTGATCTGGATCTCCAGCGGACGTCCCCCCGGGCCTATCACTGTCGTGTGAAGCGACTGGTAGAGGTTGAACTTCGGCATCGCGATCATGTCCTTGAACCGGCCGGGTAGCGGCTTCCAGAGCGAGTGGATCGCTCCAACCGCCCCGTAACAGTCCTTCACCGAGTCGACGAGGACGCGCATGGCCGTCAGGTCGTAGATCTCGTTGAACTCGCGGCCCTTGCGGGTCATCTTGGAGTAGATCGAGTAGAAGTGCTTGGCCCGGCCGGAGATCTCCGCATCGATCCCCAGACGGCCCAGCTCGGCCGCGAGCTCGGCACCGGCTTCGGCCACGTAACGCTCGCGGTCGTCCCGCTGCTGGCTGACCAGTGCTTTGATCTCCTGGTACTTGCGCGGGTGGAGGGTCGCGAAAGCAAGGTCCTCAAGCTCCCACTTGACGGTGTGGATACCGAGCCGATGGGCCAGCGGCGCGTAAATCTCGAGCGTCTCCCGGGACTTCTCGATCTGCTTCTGCTTGGAGAGCGCCCCGATCGTCCGCATGTTGTGAAGGCGGTCGGCCAGCTTGATGATGATGACCCGGATGTCGCTGGCCATCGCGACGAGCATCTTGCGGTAGTTCTCGGCCTGCGCCTCGTCACGCGAGTTGAAGGTGAGGGAGTCGATCTTGGTCAGACCATCGACGAGCGCGGCCACCTCTTCACCGAACCGCTCGCGAACCTGGTCGAGCGTGACCGTCGTGTCCTCGACCGTGTCGTGGAGCAGCGCCGCCATCAGGGTTTCGGTGTCGAGGCCCAGGCCGGCGCAGATGCGCGCGACGCTGAGCGGGTGCGAGATGAATCTCTCGCCGGACTGGCGCCGCTGCTCGGCATGGTGCTCGACGGCGAACCGGTAGGCCTCCGCGACACGCCCTTCGTCTATCGCTACCGGGTCGGACTGCTCGGCTGCGCTCTGGTCGGCGACGGCGAAGAGGTCCGCCAGCTCGGGCTCGAGCCCCGCTTCGGCGTGGCTCAGGCGGCCCGGGACCGTTGCGCGCTCAGCCATTCGAGCCGCTCCCGGGACTTGGTCGCGTGCTGCTGTCGCAGCGCCGAGGACTCGAGGTCGGCGGTCGCACCCTCGCGGATGACGAAGCGGCCGTCGGCTCCGATCTCCGCGATCCCCAGCTCGACGAATACCCCGGCGATGACCGCCGACAGATCGCCCGCTCGCTCCGGACCATCCGCAGACAGGATCTCGAACGCATGAGCCCCGGGCCGTTCGGTAGCGGCCCTGTAGACCTCGACCATCGCGGAGCGCAGGTCGTATTCCCGCTCAAGCTCATCCAGGGTTGAGCGTAGCTCAGCATCGCTCCAGGCGAGATGGCTGAACTGCACTTTCCGCCCTGCTGCCAGGAGCGTCATGTCGCTGGCCTCCATCGGCGGGTCCAGGACTACCACGTGGGTGAAAGGCTCCAGCAGCGAAGGGTTGCGCCGCAGCGTCGCCCATGAGGCGAGCGCAGCGCCCAGGTGAAAGCCAGCCGACTGCCTGCGCGTCCTGTGGGCGTCACGGACAAGGGCAACGACCGGCTCTCCCCCGGCTGCCAGTGAAGAGGCCACGGTGAGCCCGTCCTCTCCCCTGCGATCGATCACCTTCCTTCCGGCTTCGACCGGTTCGGCGGGCCACTCCTCCGAACAGGCTCGGTCGATCGCCTCGATGAGGGCCTGCGCGTCGTCGTCCGGTTCCCCCGCCACCGCTGCGACCGGGAGAGCAGCGGGAGCCATTCCCTCCACCAGGACGCGCGGCTCCTCCCGCCCTTTCCAACGGTTCACCTCCAGGTGGCAGGCGACGTCGACAGGTTCGGAGGCAAAGGACGGAAGGGATGGGGTCCCGAAGGCCACCGCGCTCGCCCGCTGGCGACCGGCGGCGATGCTGAACCGAATGTGGCGCCCCTCCCCCATCGCCCGCGCGTTTTCCGCGGTCACACCCGGGAGCATCACGACCGGCCTCTCGTTGCCTTCTCCGAAGGGTGCCATTACGGCCAGGGAAGAGGCGTTTTCGATGGTCATCGATCCGGGCTCGGCTACCACGTCGACGTCGATCGCCCGCTTCGGCGGCTCTTCGCCCAGGCGCTGCCGGCACGCCTCGGTGAAAAGTTGGCGGAACTCGTCTATCCGGGCGGCGTCCACGGTGCAGCCAGCTGCCGCCGCGTGCCCTCCGTGGCGCGAGAGCGGAGCGGCACAGGAGTCGATCGCCTCGAGCAGGTCGAAACCGGGGATGGAGCGCCCGGAGCCGGTGCCGGTATCACCGTCGATCGCGACAAGGATGACCGGGCGGCCGTGGCGCTCCGAAAGCCTCGAGGCAGTGATCCCGATGACGCCCGGATGCCACTCGGTCGAGGCAAGCACGTAGCCGGGCTGGGGGCCGGCGGCCGAGATCTGTGACTCGGCCTCGAAACGTATGCGCGTCTCGATGTGCCGCCTCTCCGCGTTGAGGCGGTCGAGCTCCAGCGCGCAACGATCGGCCGTCTCCTCGTCACCGGCCAGCAGCAGCTCAACTGCGGCATCGGCTCTCTGCACCCTTCCCGCCGCGTTCAGCCTCGGAGCCAGCCGGAAGGCAACCGTCTGCTCGTCTACGTCGGAAGGGTCGGACTGCGAGACGCGCATGAGTGCCCTGAGGCCCGGGCGCTTCGTCGTCGACAGGGCCTCAAGGCCCTCCCTGGCGAGCCTGCGGTTTTCGCCTGCGAGGTCCACGCAGTCGGCGATGGTCGCGATGGCCACAAGGTCGAGGTCGGGTCGCTGAGGCTCCTCTATCCCGGCCCGCTCCCTGAGCCTCGCGGCGAGCTTGTGGACGACGGCAGCAGCGCAGAGCTCGGCGAACGGGTAGCCGCTGACGGCCGGGTGCACGATCGGTGCCTCCGGCAGCTGCCCGTCGGCGCGCGGACGATGGTGGTCGGTCACCACCACGTCGACGCCCATCTGCCTTGCCTCGGCGACCTCCTCCACCGCCGTGATCGCGCAGTCGGCTGTGATCAGGAGGCCAGTTCCGGCCTTCGCGGCTCGTTGGACGGTCTCCAGCGAGAGTCCGTACCCGTCCTCGCGGCGTCCGGGGATGAACCAGGTGGGGTCGGCGCCGATCTCCCTTAGAACCTCGATCAGGATCGCCGTCGAGCAGACCCCGTCGGCGTCGTAATCGCCGTGCACGAGGATCTGGGAGCCGCGGCGAACGTGGTCCTCGATCAGCTGGCAGGCCTCGTCTATCCCCTCGAACCGCGAGGGGTCATAGCTCTCGTCTGCGGCAAGGAACCGCCGGGCAGCTTCGACCTCCCCAAGCCCTCGCCGGACAAGGGCCTGGGCGGCAAGCGGACCAACGCCGAGTTCGCCCTGCAGACGGTAGACCGCCTCGAAGGGCGCCTCGGAGACATTGAACGTGACCTCGTCCACCCGCCAAAACTAGGCGTCGGGACCGACGGAAAAGGGCTACAGGTCAAGGGCCGGGTTCCCCCGGCGAACGCCTATGTAATAGGCAAGGGCCATCCCGATCAGCGCACCAGGAATGCCTTCCAGCGCGGTCATGATGGTCACTTCGCTGTTGCCCGGCACCTGGAACCCGCTGATGGCGAAGCCCACGAGAGCGGAGCCGACCAGGGCGAAACAGAAGCTTCCGACGATCCCACCGACAAACCGGTCGGGCAGGAAGATGGCGAAATGCCAGATCGCCACGCCCATTGTCACCCATGCCAAGAGTCCCATCAGCGCCTCCCGTGCTTCCTTCTCTTCTGCTTTCGCGACGGCTTCGTGTCACGTACGTCCTCTTCGAAGACGACCTCCTCCGGCGAGAGGTCGGCGGCGGAGTCGGACTGGGGTTCGCCGGCTGGGGCTCCCTCGTCCTCTATGACGACCTCGTCCTCGGCGACGGCCACAGAGGCCCCCGAGGTGTCGGCCTCAACCTCCTTGACCATTTCATCGAACTCTTCCTTGGAAACCTTGCGCTCCGGATCCTCGGGCTCCGTCAGCCTTCGCCCGGCCCGCTTCCTGGGCTCCGGCTCGACCTCGGTCGCGGCCCCGCCTGCAGCGGTGGCGTAGGCCGGTACGACGCCGTTATTGGCCTTGGCCACGCGGGCCCGACGGGCGCGCCACACCGGTTCGCTCTCCTTCCAGTACATGAGCACCGGAGTAGCGATGAAGACCGACGAGTAGGCGCCTGAGAGAACCCCGACGGCCAGCGCGAAGGCAAACGACTGCAGCGTTTCCCCTCCGAAGAAAAGCAGGGCGAGGATGGGCAGCAGCGTGCTGAACGATGTCGCCAGGGAGCGCATGAGCACTTCGCTGTTGGACCGGTTGACGATCTGCGAGAAGGTCGCCCTCGGCATCCGGGGAACGTTTTCGCGTATTCGGTCGAAGACGATGATGGTGTCGTAGAGCGAGTACCCGAGGATCGTCAGTAGCGCCGCCACCGTCGCGGTATTCACCTCAAATCCGAAGAGCGCATACACGCCTGCGGTTATGAGGATGTCGTGGGTGAGTGCGATCAGCACCGGAACGGCGTATCTCCATTCGAACCGCAGGGCGATGTAGGCGCTGATGACGATCAGCGAGGCGATGATCGCGATCAGCGCGCTCTGGGCGACCGTGTTTCCGAACGTTGGGCCGATCGTCTCGAAGCTGTAGGTGCCGCCGAACTTCTCGTCGAGCGATTGCTCCACTTCCACCCGTTCGGCCGGCTCCAGCTCCCGGCTGGATACCTGGTAGGCACGGTCGGCCGGGAAGCCGGCACCGCTGAGCTTCTGCACCTTCGCGTCGCCCAGGCCGAGCGGGGCGAGGGTCGACCGGATCTCGTCCTCGGTTGCGGGCTGCTGGAACTCCGCAACGACACGCGTGCCCGAGGTGAAGTCGATACCGAGGTTGAACCCCTTGGCCCCCATGGCCAAGGCTCCGACAACGAGGATCAGGCCCGACAGTGCGAAGAAGTACCTGCCTCGGCCCATGTAGTCCCAGCGGAACCTCGATTTGGTCGACTGGGCCCCGAGGGCGGCCGGGCTGGAGGCAATGCGCGTGTTGGCCAGGACGCCGAGAATCGCCTGTGTCAGGAGGACCGCGGTGAGGAACGAGACGATCGTCCCGACGCCGAGCATGAAGGCGAACCCCTTGACCCCGGAGGTCGCCAGCATGAACAGGATGAAGGCGACCATGAAGGTGACAACATTGGCGTCGATGATCGCCGTGAGGCCCTTCCGGTAGCCCTGCTTGATCGCCACCGGTATCGCCCGCCCGTTACGAACCTCCTCTTTAACCCGTTCGAAGACGACGATGTTCGCGTCGGCGGCGACTCCGATCGTCAGGACCAGCCCCGCGATCCCCGGGAGCGTCAGCGTGATCGGGATCAGCTTTACCAGCGCGAAGAGGAAGACCCCGTAGACGCCGAGAGCAAAGATCGCAATTGCGCCGAGCACGCGGTAGAAGGCGAGGAGGAAGATCGAGACGAGCAGTAGCCCGGCCAGGCCCGCCAGGAGACCCTGGTCGAGGGCCTGACGCCCGAGCGTGGCCGATACCGAAGAGGCCGATATCAGCTCGAGCTTGATCGGAAGGGCGCCGGTCTTGAGCAGGTTGGCCAGCTCCTGTGCGCTCTGGATCGTGAACCCGCCGGAGATCTCGGACCCTGTCGCTCCGCTGATTCCGTCGGGGTTTTGCTGGAAATCGATGTAGGGCGCAGAGATGAGCTCGTCGTCGAGGACGATCGCGAAATGCTGGAAGTTCTCCTGCGGATTGCCTCCGAAGAAGTTCTCCTGGCCCCGCTGCGCGATGCCGCGGGTCGTCTCCTCCCAGACCGCCCGGCCCTTGTCGGTGAAGTCGAAGGTGACGCTTGGCGCGCCGCTGCCGGTCGGGCCACCGCTGAAGTTCTGCTTGGGGTCCTTGATGTCGGTCCCGCTCAGTGCCGGCTGGTCGCGCAGGACGTAGTAGCGGGTGGATTCCTTGCCGTTGTCAGCCTTCTGCGCCCTTACGACCAGGGCCCCGGAGGAGGTCTTTACTACCTCCGTATCTGGCCCGGTGGCGATCTTCTTGTCCGCGATCTCGCGGTCCAGGTCGGCCTTGCTCTCCTGCGGACCCGCCAGGACGGTCTTCTTCGCATTGTCGACCAGGAAGTACTGGCCGTTGGTGGTTGCCTTCCCGCTCTTGTCCTCCGGGCATCCGGCCGCCCGCTTGACCGCCTCGTACTGCGAAAGGCCGCCGGCGCCCGAGCCCGATGCCTGCCCGCCGGTCACCTGCGTGTTCTGGGGGTCGGGCTTGCAGTCAGCCCCCAGGACATTGGCCTCCCAGTCGTAGAAGTAGAGCTGGGCGGTCTTACCGACCTGGGATGCGGCCTGGTCGGCGTTGGTTACGTCCGGCAGCGATACGTCGATCTGGTCCTCGCCGGTGCGCTGGATCTCAGGCTCGGAGACGCCGAAGGCATCGACGCGCTGGCGCATGATCTCGATCGTCCTGTCGACCGCTTCGCCGGTGACCTGGGACTGCTTGGTCGGCTTGGCCTGGTAGACGAGGGCCACGCCACCGCGCAGGTCGAGCCCGAGCTTGGTCGGCTTGGTGAAGATGACCAGCAGCGACGCGGCCACGAGCCCGCCCACGAAGAGCAGGACGAAGAGGTTGCGCCGCCGGTCGGACATCGGCCGACCAGCCTACTTGTCGGGCGTGAGGACCAGCAGCAGTCCGCCGTCCTCGTCATAGGCAGGGAAGATGTCGGCCTTGGCCGCTGCGGGCAGGTCTCCCTCGGCGTTCACCTCGACCTCGCGATCCAGCGCACGGACACCCCACTCGAGCACGGTGGCGACGGGATCGTTGTCCTGCTCGCGGAACTCGAGCCCGAGGACATCGCCGACGGGACGCCCGATCACCTTCTCGTCGTCGAGTCCGGTGAGCTCGAAGGCACCGCGGCCACAGGCGAGGACGCGGCCTCCCTGGTCGCAGACGAAGAAGGCAGCGTCCGGAGCCGGGTAGTAATCGTCGAGCAGCTCGAACAGGAAGCCGAAACCGCACTCGCTGCAACCCTTGGGCTCGGTGCGGAAGCCGGCGTTCCGGTCGGTTGCGGCCGATCGGTTGCCGCAGCTGGGACAGATGAAGTGGTGGGCCATGGCCGGTGGAAGAGAGTAGGCCCTCCCATTCACGTCCCGACGGCCTAGAAGAGCTGGGAGCCCCCGGGATCCTCGATGCCGAGGTGCTCGTAGGCGCGTGGAGTGGCTACGCGTCCGCGGGGCGTGCGGGCGATCAGGCCGCACTGGAGCAGGTAGGGCTCGTAGACCTCCTCGATCGTGTTCTGCTCTTCGCCGACGGCGACCGACAGGGTCGACAGGCCTACCGGGCGTCCTGCGTAGTCCGAACAGAGCACCCCGAGGATCTCCCGGTCGAGCCGGTCGAGCCCGAGGGAGTCGACATGGAGCATCTCGAGTGCGGCGTTGGCGGAGTCGGCGTCGATCTCGCCGGAGCCCCGGACCTGGGCCCAGTCCCTTACCCGTCGCAGGAGGCGGTTGGCCACGCGCGGGGTCCCCCTGCTTCTTGACGCGATCACCTCGGCCCCCGTCGGTTCGAGCACGATCCCCAGGATCGCCGCCGAGCGGGTCACGATCGCCGACAGCTCGGCAGGCTCGTAGCTCTCAAGGCGGTACTGGAGGCCGAACCGGTCCCTCAGGGGGGTGGAAAGAAGGCCCGACCTCGTCGTCGCTCCGATCATGGTGAACGGCGGCAGGTCGAGTGTCACGACCCTTGCCCCGGGGCCCTGGCCGATCGTGATCGGAAGCCGGCGGTCCTCCATGGCGGGATAGAAGGTTTCCTCGATCGCACGGTTTAGCCGGTGGATTTCGTCGACGAAGAAGACCGACCCGGGCTCGAGGGCGGTAAGGAGCGAGGCAATGTCACCCTTCTTCTCCAGCGCCGGCCCGGCGGACTGGACGAACGGCGCGTCGAGCTCGCGGGCGACGATCTGGGCCAGCGACGTCTTGCCCAGGCCGGGGGGCCCGGCGAGGAGAACGTGCTCGAGCGGTTCGCCGCGTTCCCGGGCCGCTTCGAGCGCGACCGCGAGCTGTTCCCTGACGACCTCCTGGCCTACGAACTCGTCCAGCGTCGCGGGACGGAGAGTGGTCTCCATCTCCTCGTCGTCGGCAAGCGCCCCGGGGGTCTGGATCCGGGTGACCTCTCCCCCCTCTCCGTTCATCCCTTGGCTGCCTTCAGGGCGTTCTGGAGGATCTCCTCTGCGCTATCACCCTCGGCGCCCCCGGTCAGCGCGTCGGCCTCCTGCAGGGAAAACCCGAGCTCAACGAGGCCGTCGCGGGCGATCGTCCTGGGGTCGCTGGCACGACTGACCCGGATCTCGTCGCCGGCCCCTTCGAGTCCCCCGACCTTCTCCCTCAGCTCCATGACTATCCGCTCGGCGGTGCGCTTCCCCACCCCCGGTACGGCCTGGAGCCTGGCACGGTCGCCGGTGGCCAGGGCGGCGGTCAGCTCCCGGGTGGTGCCGCCACTGAGCACGGCAATAGCGACCTTCGGGCCAACACCCTGGACGGCGAGGAGCATCATGAAGAGCTCACGCTCCGCCTCAGAGGAGAAGCCGAAGAGCGCGATGGTGTCGTCGCGGCTCACAAGGTGGGCGTGGAGCGTTACCTGCTCGCCTACGCCCGAAAGCCCGGCGAGGGTCTGCGCGGAGACCGCCAGCCGGTAGCCGACGCCACCCGAGGTGAGCACGACGATCTCCTCGTCGGACCTCCAAACGAGCTCGCCCTTTACCAGCGCGATCAAACCGGGGTCCTCGTGTTGAGACGCGCGGCGCGGATTTCGGCGCTGCGCCTGGGAGCGTGATTGGCGTGGCAGATAGCGACGGCAAGGGCATCGGCTGCGTGGTCCGGATGCGGTGGCTCGGGCAGCGAGAGCAGCGACTGGACCATCCGGGTTACCTGGTCCTTGGAGGCCCGTCCCGATCCGCAGACGGCCCCCTTGACCTGCTGGGGGGTGTAGTCATGGCACTCGAGGTTGTGGCGCCCTGCGGCGAGCATGACCACCCCGCGGGCCTGTCCGACGGAGAACGCCGACCGTACGTTCTGCCCGAAGTAGAGGGCCTCCAGTGCGAAGGCGTCGGGGGAATGGCGTTCGACAAGCTCGTCGATGGAGGCGAAGATCTCCGCGAGCCTTCGCTCGGGTGACCGTTCCGGGCGCGTAGTGATCACGCCGCCGTCGAGCGCGGCAAGCTTTCCGGCCCTGCGGCGGACGATTCCGAATCCGGTGTTGGCAAGCCCAGGGTCGATCCCGATGACGATCATCGCCCCGGGATTCTCCGTTGCAGCCCGGATGCCTCCCGGGCTCTGGCTCAGGGGGACTGTTCGCGGGCCGCCGAGGAGACGACCACGCCGTCACTGACCCTCTCGAGCCCGATCCAGCAGAACTCCATCACCCTGTCGGTTACGGCCGAGCGGGGAACCTCGGGATGGTCGTACCACCAGTTGGCCACGGCCTGCACGGCACCCGCAAGCAGCTGGGCGTGGAGTTCCATGAACAGGGCCTGCGATTCGGCCCGCCCGTTCTTGCGCGCACGACGGTCGGGGTCCCCGGCCATCAGGCCAGCGATAACCGCTACGGCCTGTGCCTGCACCCCCGCGAGGGCCTCGGCCGTCTCGGCGTCGGTCGCATCCCGGAATGTGGCCCGCCAGGCATCACGGTTCTCTTCCACGAAAGACAGGAAGGCGTCGACGCCGAGCCTCAACCGCTCCTCGCCGGTCGTGCCGCTCTCGGCGGCCTCCTCGAGCCGGCCGAAGACCTCGGCGGCCTGGCGGTTGACGAGCTCGATGTGCAGCTCGCGCTTGGAGTCGAAGTGCTCGTAGATCAGTGCCTTTGAGACCCCGGCCGACGAGGCAATCTCCTCGAGCGAGGCGCCGTTGTAGCCGGATCGGGCGAAGACCGCCGCCGCCGAGTCGAGCAGCGCGTCCCTCCTCGCGGAGGCGCTCATCCTCCGCCTCGGAGGTGCGCCCCCGTCGCTCATCCCGCGATCTTCTCCATCACTTCGGCATCGATGTCGAAGTTGGCGTGAACCTCGCCGACGTCGTCGTTCTCTTCAAGAGCGTCGATGAGGCGCATCAGCGATGCGGCCTCTCCGGCATCAAGCTCGACCCGCACCGTCGGCCGCTGGACGAGCTCGGCCGAATCGAAGGCGATTCCATCCCTCTCGAGAGCGCCGCGCACGGTGGCGAGGTCGCCGGGAGCGGTGAGGATTTCGTAGCAGTCTTCGTCGCTGTCAATCTCGGTCGCCCCCGCATCGATGGCGACAAGGAGCTCATCCTCGGTGTGGCTGCCCGAGTCGACGCTGATGAGGCCGCACTGCTCGAACAGGTAAGCGACCGAACCGGGCTCACCGAGACTGCCACCATGCTTGGTGAGTGCGTGCCGAACCTCCGCCCCGGTCCGGTTGCGGTTGTCGGTCAGCGCCTCGATCAGCAGGGCAACGCCACCCGGCCCGTAGCCCTCGTAGACGACGGCCTCGATGGCGTCTGCGTCGGCTCCTTCGCCGGTTCCGCGTGCGATCGCGCGCTCAATGTTGTCCTTGGGCATCGATGCATCGCGGGCCTTCTGGATTGCCAGCGCGAGGGAAGGGTTGCCGTCCGGGTCGCCGCCGCCTTCCCGCGCGGCGACCGTGATTGCGCGGCCGAGCTTCGTGAAGAGCTTGCCGCGACGCGAGTCGACGACCGCCTTCTTGTGCTTGATGCTCGCCCACTTGGAATGGCCGGCCATGGCCCGAGATCTTATTGGCCCGGAAGAGGCTCCTCAGATTCCGAGCGACCGCGGGTGGTCCCGATACCAGGCCAGGGTCCGGGCAAGGCCCTCCTCAAGCGGGGTGGTCGCCCGCCAGCCGGTGGCGGCCTCGAGCTTGGAGGAGTCGATCACCTGCCGTTCGATCTCCCCCTCGGGCACGCCGGTCCCCAATATCTCCGGCGTCATCTCCGAGCCGGCAACCCGGAGGATCTCCTCAACGACCTCGAGCGCCCGCCGCGGTATGCCGCTGCCGGCATTGAAGGCCTCACCGGCTCCCGTTCCCTTCGAGAGCATGTCGAGCACAGCGAGGTAGGCATTGGCGGCATCCTCGACGTAAAGGTAATCCCGCTCGGGCGATCCGTCTGAGCGGACCACCGGCCGGCGCTCTTCGATTACCGCCGCCATGGCTTCGGGAACCAGGCGGGACTGGTTCTGGTCACCGCCGCCGTAGAGGTTGGCCAGGCGGGTCACTACGACCGGCAGGCCGTAGGTGTGCCAGTAGGAACGGGCGATCAGGTCGGCCGCCGCCTTCGAGGCGTCGTAAGGAAACTGGGCCCGGAGCGGAAGATCCTCCACGTACGGGAGGACGTCGCTCGGCCCGTATGCCTTGTCCGACGAGGCGACCACCACGCGGCCTACGTCGGCAAGCCGGGAGGCTTCGAGCACATTCCAGGTTCCGACGACATTCGCCTCGAAGGTCGAGCGCGGAGAGGTCCGCGCCACCCCGACGATCGCCTGCGCGGCGAGATGAACGACCGTGTCGATCCCGCGCGCGGCAATGGTTTCCTCGAGGAGCGCGGCATCGAGAAGGTCGCCGTCGACAACGTCGCAGCGGGCCTCGTTCCCGGTCAGGACGAGGGCGCTTCCGGGCTGGGGCTCCCGGCGCAGCACGGTGACCTGTCCACCGAGGTCGAGAAGACGGTCGCAGAGCCACGAGCCGAGAAGCCCGTGGGCGCCGGTCACGAAGATCGAGGATCCCTCGACGCTTGTTCCAAAGCCTCCGGCTACCACCGGCACCACGGAGCCTCGCCCCTATCCCACAGCCCGTTGAGCATTGCCGCCTCCTTGTAGGTGTCCATGCAGGCCCAGAATCCATCATGCCGGTAGGCGTTCAGTTCACCGGCGGCGGCAAGGCGCTCGAGAGGTGCACCTTCGAGCGGGGCCTCCGGCTCAAGCACGTCCAGCAGGCCGCTTCCTGCACAGATGAAACCGCCGTTGACCCAATCGGACATGCGGGGCTTCTCCGCGAATCGTTCCACCGTCGCGCCCGCGTCGATCTCGACCACGCCGAAGGGAAGCTCCGGCCTGACAGCGGTGATCGTCGCAGCCGCACCGCCCGCCTCGTGCTCGTTCAGCACTGCCGTGAGATCTGCGTCGGTGAGTCCGTCGGCGTAGGTCAGGCAGAAGGTTCCTCCCTCCAGCCTTTCGCGCACGCGCAGGACCCGCCCGCCGGTGGGGGTGTCCTCGCCGGTGTCGACGGCCGTCACGGTCACTCCGTCCGGCCACTCGGTCTCATCGGCAAACCGGGCGACCTGTTCCCCCAGGTATCCGGTGAGGAGCAGGAAGTCGCGAAAACCAGCGGCGCAGTAGAGCATCACTACGTGCCAGACGATCGGCATCCCGCCGATCTCGACCAGCGGCTTGGCCAAGGCGGCTCCGTCTCCGCTGAGCCGGGTTCCGCGTCCGCCGCAGAGAATCACCACCGGGGTTTGGGAGGCATCGGCCATCGGCGCGGGATCGTCGCACGGGAGCCGCCTGAGCGTCGGCCGGCGGCCGCCGGCCACGGGCTAGGCTGGGGCGCCATGAGCGCGCCGCCCGGAATCTTCAAGGCCTACGACGTCCGAGGGATCTACGGCGACGAGATAGACGGCGACCTCGCGGAGGAGATCGGGCGGGCCTTCACCAGGGTGATCGGCGAGCTCTCCGGCAAGGACACGGCCGACCTCGGCATCGGCCTCGGTCACGACATGAGGCTCCCGGCCGGGGAGCTGAGCGAGCGCTACCGCCAGGGAATCATGGCGGAAGGGGCGCACGTGATCGACATCGGGGAGGTCGGTACCGAGATGCTCTACTGGCTCGTGGGCAGCCGCGAGCTCGACGGCGGCCTGATGTGCACCGCCTCCCACAACCCGAAGGCGTACACCGGTGCCAAGCTGGTCAAGGAGGGGGCGATCGCGCTCTCCGGGGACAGCGGCATCCAGGAGATTCGAAAGCTCATCGAGGACGGTCTCGGTCCGGCGCCCGGAGGCGGCACCTCCGAGTCAAAGAAGATCTACAACCCGTTCGGCGCGGCGGCCCTCGAATTCATCGATCCCGGCGCCGTCAAGCCGCTGAAGGTCGTAGTAGACGGAGGGAACGGCATGGCCGGCCCCATGGTCGGCCCGATTCTCCGGTACCTGAAGCTCGACCTCGACGAGAACTACTTCGTCCCGGACGGCAACTTTCCAGGCCACGAGCCGAACCCGCTGCTCCCCGAGAACCGCCAGTTCATCATCGACCGTGTCCTCGAGGCCGGCGCGGATATCGGGATCGCCTGGGACGGTGACGCCGATCGCTGCTTCTTCATCGACGACACGGGGCGATTCGTCGACGGCGACTTTCTCACCGCGCTGCTCGCCGAGAACCTCCTGGAAAAAGACCCCGGCTCCCTGATCCTCTACGACGTGCGCGCCTCGCGTGCGGTCAGGGACACCGTCGAGCGACTGGGGGGAACGGCGCTGCCCAACCGTGTCGGGCATGCCTTCTTCAAGACCCGAATGCGCGAGGAAGACGCAATCTTCGGCGGCGAGGTTTCCGGCCACTACTACTTCAGGGACTTCTACTGCGCCGACTCCGGCACTATTCCGGCCCTGCTCATGCTCGAGCAGATCTCGAAGTCCGGAAAGAGCCTCAGCGAGATGCTCGAGGGGCTGCGCTCGACCTACTTCATCAGCGGCGAGATCAACTCGGAGGTCGAGGACGGCCAGGCGAAGATGGACGAAATCGAGGAGATCTACGCCGCCCGGGGAGCCGAGATCAGCCACATAGACGGTGTCAGCGTCGACTTCGACGACTGGCATTTCAATGTGCGGGCCTCCAACACAGAGCCGCTGCTTCGCCTCTGCCTCGAGTCGCTTGTCTCCGAGGAGGACATGGAGGCCAAGCGCGACGAGGTGCTGGCAATCATCCGCGGATGAGCGGCCGCTGGGACCCGGACGCACCGGCCGCGGCGCTTGCGGCGAGCGCCGGTATCCACTGCATCCCGATTCCGACGCCGTTCCTGGTCGGGCCGGTCAACCTCTACCTGATCGACGACGACCCCCTGACCCTCGTCGACGCCGGGCCCAATTCGGGCCTGGCGCTCGAGGCCCTCGGCAAGGGGCTTGGCTCGATGGGCAGGAAGATCGAGGAGATAGAGCGGATCCTCCTCACTCACCAGCACATGGACCACATCGGACTCGCCGGGGTCCTGGCGCGCACCTCCGGAGCTCAGGTTGCCGCCATCTCCGGCCTGGGGCCGTGCCTTGAGGACTACGCGCAGTGGATGGCCTGCGAGGACGCCTTCGCGGAGCGCGTGATGGCGCGCCACGGGATTCCTGACGACGTCAGACTCGCGCTTCAGGCGGTATCGGCTTCCTTCCGGGGCTGGGGCGCCCCGGTGACCCCGGACCTCGAGCTCGTCGACGGAGGGAGCGTGCGGTTCGCAGGACGTGAGCTCGAGGTGCATGCCCGCCCGGGGCACTCTCCCTCGGACACGATCTTCCTCGACCGCAAATCCGGCGTCCTGATCGGCGGCGACCACCTCCTCGCCGACGTATCGTCGAATCCCCTCATCGCCCGTCGCCTCGACTGGGGGCTGCCTGGGGACCCTGCCTCCGAGGCGCTAGAGAGGCCCCACCAGCTCGAGATCTATCTCGAGTCCCTGGCCAGGACCGAGGCCATGGACGGAATCGATGCCGTCCTCGGGGGCCATGGTCCCGCCTTCTCCGACTACCGCTCACTGATCGGCGAGCGGCGCGGCCTCCATGAGCGCCGGGCGTCAAAGATCCTGCGGATGCTCGACGAAGGCCCGGCGACCGCGCACGAGCTGGCGGAAAGGATGTGGGGAAACGTTGCGGTGACCCAGGCCTACCTGACGCTCTCCGAGATCCTCGGCCATGTAGACCTTTTGAGGGCTTCCGGCTCGGTGCAGGTGGAGGAAGAGGGCGGCGTGGTTCGCTTCGCCGCTGCCTAGGCGGCACCTGGCTCCAGGAGCCGCCCCACCAGGGCGTCCACCCCTTCGGCGGTCCTTTCCCAGCCGAAGCGTGAGGCCCGTTCAATGGCGGCCTGCACCGGTCGTTCGACGCTGAGGGCGTCCAGTAGGGCCGCAGTTATCTCTGCCGGGTCATGGGGATCGACGTAGGTCGCTGCCTCGCCGCACAGCTCCGGCAGGGCTCCGCGGCGCGATGTGACCACCGGGAGGCCGCTCTTCATCGCTTCCAGGGCGGTGAGTCCGAAGCCCTCGTGAAGCGAGGGGAGGACGAATGCCCCGGCGCCCGCATAGAGCCCGGGAAGCAGCGCGTCCGGAACCCTCCCGAGGTAGCGCAGCCCGGAAGCAGGAGCATCGCGTTCGAGCTCGCGGCGCGACTCGCCGGCAACAACGACCTCTACCCCTTCGAGTCCGAGAGCCGGAGCAACCTCATCCAGCACCCCGAAGTTCTTCCGGGAGGTAAGCCCGCCGACCGTAAGCACATACGGACGCTCGAGCCCCAGTGCCTGCCGAACACGTGCGCTGTCGGCCTCCGGCGAAAAGCGGTCGTCGACCCCGCCTGCGATGACCTCCACCTTCCCGGGGTCGACGCCGAAGAGCTCCACGACCTCATTCCCGGAGAACTCGCTGGGGACGATCACCGCACGGGCCCGGCGCGCGACCCTGGGCATCACCACGCGCTGCCAGGCCGCGTAGGTGGCCGAATACCAACCCGGTTCGACGACCGCCGCGGCGTCATGAACGACAACCACGTTCCCGTCATACGCCAGCGGGGCCAGGTTCGCCGGATTGACGATGAGCCGACAGCCGGCGCGACGCGCCTTCACGGGAAGCACGGCCTGCTCCCACGCCTGGCCGGCGGGGCCGCCGAAGGCTGCCGGTGGCTCCGCCACTGCGTAGCGCCCGGGATCAATCGCCGGGAGCCGGCGGGAGAGCTCACGGGCCCACCTCTCGACGCCTCCGTACTGCGGGCGGACCGCCGCCCTTCCGTTGATCAGGACTGGAGGCTTCAGCTCCTGCTCGACCCGACCCTCGCGCGTGCCGCATCGTCGACCAGCATGCGGTGCAGCCGGTCTTCGCCGCTGATCTCAGGATGGAAGGAGACCGCCATCACGTTGCCCTGCCGGACAGCTACGGCGTGGCCGTCCACCTCCCCCAGGACCTCCACCTCCGGCCCGCACTGCTCTACCCACGGGGCCCGGATGAAGACGGCGTTGACCGGGCCACCCTCCAGCCCGAGGTCGAGCTCCTGTTCGAAGCTGCGCACCTGACGGCCGAAGGCGTTACGCCTGACGTCGGCGTCGAGAACGCCGAGGTGGGCACGGCCAAGGATGATCATCCCGGCGCAGGTGCCGAAAACAGGCCGTCCGCTGGCGCAGAAGTCGCGGAGCGGGCCGGCGAGCCCCTCCCTCTCGATACCGAGGGCCATCGTCGTCGACTCGCCCCCGGGGAGGACGAGGGCGTCGATGTCGAGCAGGCCGGAGGGCACCCGAACCTCCGACACCTCGGCCCCGGCTCTCCGGAGCATGGCCGCGTGGGCCTGAAAATCTCCCTGGAGGGCAAGGACCCCGACACGCACGGGAGCCGACCCCGCCGGCGCGCTCACCAGCCGCGGGCGCTGAGTACCTGGTCTTCCTCGAGCTTGCTGGCCTCAAGGGAGTCCATGGCAGCGCCGAGGCCGTCCGACGCCCCGAGGACGCGCCCGGCGTCCGCGAAGTGGGTCGTCGCCTCCACGATCGCTGCGCCCCGGCGCTCCGGGTCCTCGCTCTTGAAGATGCCGGACCCGACGAAGACTCCCTCCGCTCCGAGCTGCATGACCAGCGAGGCGTCTGCGGGAGTAGCGATGCCTCCGGCGCAGAAGAGGACGACCGGAAGCTTTCCGTCGCGCGCAACCTGGCGGACAAGCTCGACCGGGGCGCCGTGCTCCTTGGCCGCGGTGGCCAGCTCGGCGTCGTCAAGGGTCCCTAGGCGCCGGATCTCGCCGTTGATCGTCCGCAGGTGCCGCACCGCTTCAACGATGTCGCCGGTTCCGGCCTCTCCCTTGGAACGGATCATCGCCGCGCCTTCGGCGATCCGCCTGAGCGCCTCTCCGAGGTTGGTGGCGCCACAGACGAAGGGGACCTTGAAAGGCCACTTGTCGATGTGATTGGCCTCGTCGGCGGGTGTAAGGACTTCGGATTCGTCGATGTAGTCGACCTCCAGGGCCTCGAGCACCTGCGCTTCCGCAAAGTGGCCGATGCGCGCCTTGGCCATTACCGGGATCGTGACCGCCTCCTGGATCCCGCGGATCATCTGGGGATCGCTCATCCGGGCCACGCCACCGTCACGGCGGATGTCGGACGGAACCCGCTCCAGCGCCATGACGGCGCAGGCGCCAGCCGCCTCGGCGATGCGGGCCTGTTCGGCGTCGACGACGTCCATGATCACCCCGCCCTTGAGCATCTCGGCGAGGCCGGCCTTTACCTGGAAGGTCGCTTCATCACGCATGGTGATGATTCTACGGCCCGCCGCGCCGGCTGGACCAGAGACGGGCGCCGGGGTGCGGCTACTTGAGCCGGAAGGCCTTGATGCGGTCGGCGTAGCGCTCGGTGTCGCGGCTGTAGACCCCGTAGGCCAGCGCCTGGATCAGCGACAGCAGCGCGGTGTGCGAACGCACGTAGGCCGGCGAGTTGGAGGAGTAGTAGAGCTGCACCTGAGCGAGCTTGGCTACGTCGGAGAGCGTGGCGTCGGTGATGGCGATGGTGCTCCCCTTGCGGTGGCGGGCAAGCTTCATGGCGCGGATCACCAGCGGGTGCGGGCGGCCGGCGCCGAGACCGATCACGAGCGAATCCTCATCGATCCGGGAGAGGCGCCCCAGGGCCTCCTGCGACGGCGAGGCGACCGTCTCGGCCTCGATGTCCAGGAGCATCAACAGGTGCCTCAGGTAGCTGGCGAAGAAGGCCATCTGGTCGGTGCCGACGACGAGGACGCGCGGGGACTCCGCGATGGCGTCGATGGCCGCCTCCACGTCCCGCCGGGAGACCTTGCGAGCGGTCTCCTCGACGTTGAGGTGGTCGGCAACGATCGCCGTCTCGAACTCGTTCTGGTCAAGGGCGAAGAGCGGCTCGGAGGAGGAACCGCCCCCCTCCTCCCCACTGGCTACGCGGCGGCGGTACTCCTCGCGCGCGGAGGCCTGAAGCTCGGGGAATCCCTCGAATCCGAGCGCCTGGGAGAAGCGGACGACCGTTGAGCTCGAGGTATTGGCGCGGCGGGCAAGCTCTTCCGCCGTCTGGAAGGCCACCTCGTCGAGGTGGTCGACGATGTACTGCGCAACGTCCTTCTGGGAGCGCGAGAACTCGTCGAAACGGGCCTCAATGTAGGCCGACAGGGCCTGGTGGCCCGGTGCTTCACGGCGCTGTTTGCTGGCGGTTGCGGTGGTTCGGCTCATGGCCGGAACTGATTCGACGGGCAACTACCGGGTTCCTGCCGCCAATAACCTGTTTTCCGTGGTCAATCGCATAAACATGGAGGCCGACGACATCGAGGCGATGATCCGGAGCGCAGCGCTCGAGGAGCTGCGGGCCGAAACGCCGCCCTACGACCGCGAACGTTCGCTCTCCCGCGCCGCGACCGCGCTCGATGCCCTCTGTGCCCTCTCTGAGCGAGAGGGACCGGGAAGCGTCTGGGACGTCCTGCGTGAGCTCGACCGTGCCGAGCTGCTGGCCTTCTCGGCCTTCGCGGTAAGCGAGATGGCCGACCACACCGGATACCGGTGGATCGACCACGAGGGTGAGCGGCGGTCCGGGGAGGAAGAAGCCGAAGAGCCTGCCGCCGAGGAGGAGGCCTTGAGCGACAAGGGCCGCAGGGCTAACTGACCGTTCGGTCAGTTATGCTGGCACCATGACCGACACCCAGCAGGTCCCCGAGGAAGCAGCTACCGCCCCCGAGGCCGAGGTCCCGTTCAATCTCGCCCTCTCCGAGGAGCAGAGGGAGCTTCGCGACTGGGCTCACGGCTTCGCCGAGAACGTCGTCCGCCCCGCGGGAGAGGAATGGGACGAGCGCGAAGAGACACCCTGGCCGATCATTCAGGAGGCGGCCAAGGTCGGCCTCTACGGCTTCGAGGGCATCGCCCAGTTCTTCTCCGACCCCACCGGGCTGACGATGCCGGTGGTAAACGAGGAGCTCTTCTGGGGCGACGCCGGGATCGGCATGTCGATCTTCGGTACCTCCCTGGCGGTCGCCTCGATCTTCACGCAGGGAACCAACGAGCAGATCGGCGAGTGGATCCCGCAGTGCTTCGGAACCGTCGACGAGCCGGAGGTCGCCGCGTTCTGCGTATCCGAGCCGGACGCCGGCTCCGACGTCTCCTCCCTGCGAACGCGCGCGAAGTTCGACGAGAAGACCGGCGAGTGGGTCCTCAACGGCCAGAAGGCCTGGGCCACCAACGGGGGCATCGCCGCGGTCCACGTCGTCGTCGCCTCGGTCGACCCCGAGCTGGGATCGCGCGGCCAGGCTGCCTTCGTCATCCCGCCCGGCACGCCGGGCCTCTCCCAGGGCGTGAAGGTCAAGAAGCACGGCATCCGCGCCTCCCATACCGCCGAGGTCCTTCTCGACGATGTGCGGATCCCGGCGGAGAACGTCCTGGGCGGCAAGGAGAAGCTCGACGAGCGCCTGGCAAGGGCGCGCGAGGGAACGCAGGCGCGCTCCCAGGCGGCAATGGCCACCTTCGAGGCCAGCCGTCCCACCGTCGGCGCCCAGGCGGTCGGCATCGCCCGGGCCGCCTACGAGTACGCACTCCAGTACGCAAAGGAGCGCGAGCAGTTCGGGCGCCCGATCATCGAAAACCAGTCGATCGCCTTCATGCTCGCCGACATGAAGACGGAGATCGACGCCGCCCGACTCCTGGTTTGGCGAGCATCCTGGATGGGCCGGACCGGCCAGGAGTTCACCGCCGCGGAGGGGTCGATGAGCAAGCTGAAGGCTGGCGAGGTCGCCGTCTGGGTAACCGAACGGGCCATCCAGATCCTCGGCGGTAACGGCTACGCCAGGGAGTACCCCGTTGAGCGCTGGCACCGTGACGCCAAGATCTACACGATCTTCGAGGGCACTTCGGAGATCCAGCGCCTCGTCATCTCCCGGGCCATCTCGGGCCTGAGAATCAACTAGCCGCCGGCGCGGGCGACCGCCCGCTTGAGCTCCGCGACAGAGAAGGCGCCCTCGATCCGCTCGACGACCTTCCCGTTGGCGTCGATCACGAAAAGCCACGGCTCGGTGGGAAGCCGGAAGGCTGCCGGCTGGGATCGCAGGCCGCGGTCGATCCGGTTCTCCTCGTAGATCTCGTTGGCGATGTAGGCGGTCTTGCCGGAGCTGTCCTCCGCCTGGGCCTGGGCGAGGGCGTCGACGACAGGGGCGCAGACGCGGCTCTGACAGAGCGCGGGGGTCGCGAACAGGAGCGCGACCGGGCGCTTGCCATAGGCGTCGTAGAAGTCGTCCTTCAGCAGCGACTTCGCGGCCGGCTCGCGGGTGGAGATGCGGGCCGCGTCTCCGGCGACGTCGGAGAGCGTCGGGGTGTGCACCTGCGGCGCCTGCTCGCCGGGCCCGGGAGGTGCACCCGAGGCTCCGGCCTTGAACTCGAACGGCGCGGTGACGACGTTGCGGCCGTCGAGCCTGACGACGGCGGCCGCGAGGTAGCTCCCCTTCCTGGGCACCGGAACGTCGGCGACGTAGACGCTCTGGGCGGATTCCGGATCCTGGCTGGAGGTCAGGCTCTGGAACTGCGGCTTCACCCTGAGCGACTCGCTCCGGGCCACGTACGGCCCCTTGAGCCCGCTCCCATCCTTGCGGGAGAGGTAGATCGCCACGGGGGCGCCGCTGATCTGCTTGCGGGCCGTGTCGAAGATGGCGAACCCGTAACGGTTCGGTCCCGGTTCCATGACCGAGGTGCTGGGCGCCAGGACGAGGCCCTCGCCCTCCTGGGCGACATTGGCGATCGTCTTGCCTTTGGCCGAGGGAAAGTCGGCCGACGGTGCCGAGGAGCTCGCGACGGTGCCCGCGGGAGCGGTCGAGCTCTCCTCCTCCGAGGATCCGCAGCCAGCCACGGCGAGGGCCGGGACAATGGCCAGGGAAACGATCAGGGACCTCACCCCGCCAAGTCTAGGCACCGGCCGTACGCCGGGAGCCAGGAGCCGCGCCACCACCAGCCGCCCCACTGTGATCGAATAGGAGCGTCAAGCGACCCTCGGGGAGGAACGATGGCGGCAAGGGCAGCACTGGTTACCGGCGCTTCGAGCGGCATTGGCCTCGCCATCGCCCGAATGCTCGGCGAGGAGGGATATGAGCTCACGGTCGTCGGGCGACGACCCGAGAAGCTTGAGCAGGCGGCCGAAGGACTCAGGGCCGAGGGGATCGAGCTTCAGGCGATCGCCGCCGACGTGGGTAGCGAGGAGGCTGTCGTCGACGTGGTTCGCGCCCACGAGGAGCGGTTCGGGCGGCTCGACGTCCTCATCAACAACGCCGGGGTGGGTTTCGGCGAGCTCGCGGACAACCTCACCACCAAGCGGGTCGACATGCAGCTGGATGTCAATCTGCGGTCCATCTTCCTCTTCTACCGCGAGTGCCTGCCGATGCTCAGGAAGGCGGCCGAGGAACACCGCGAGGCGCTGGTCGTGAACCTGTCGTCGATTTCCGGGATCCGTGGCGAGGCGTTCCTCTCGGTCTACTCGGCCACCAAGCACGGTGTCATCGGCTTCACGCAGGCGATGAACAAGGAGCTCGGCTCGGCCGGCATCCGCAACACCGCCCTCTGCCCCGGTTTCGTCGACACGCCGATGACCGACTTCATCAAGGAGCACGTCCCCGCCGAGGAGATGATCCGTCCCGAGGACATTGCCGGCGCCGTTCGCTACCTGCTCTCCGTCAGCCCCGGGTGCATGGTTCCGGAGATCCAGTTCGAGCAGCCCGGCGGCCTCCAGATCCCCGGGATCGGCTAGTCCTGATGAAGCTCGGCACCCATCTCGGCTACTGGGGCCTCGGCCTCACCAGCGAGGACCAGCTTTCGATCGTGCAGGAGGCCGAACGCCTGGGCTACGACTCGGTCTGGACGGCTGAGGCCTACGGCTCGGACGCGGCAACGATTCTCGGGTGGCTGGCCGCGCAGACGGAGACGATCAAGCTCGGCTCGGCGATCTTCCAGATGCCCGGACGCTCTGCCGCGATGACGGCGATGACCGCCGCCACGATCGACCAGCTCTCCGACGGCCGGATGATCCTCGGAATCGGTTCGTCGGGCCCGCAGGTTTCGGAGGGCTGGCACGGCGTCCGCTTTGCCAAGCAGCTGGCGAGAACGCGTGACTACGTGGCCGTCCTTCGGCAGGCCCTGGCGCGCGAGCGTGTCGAATACAAGGGCGAGACGCTGGAGCTGCCCCTCCCTGACGGTCCCGGCAAGGCCCTGAAGCTCACGATCGGACCTGTGCAGGACGAGATCCCGATCTTCATCGCGGCGATCGGCCCGAAGAACACCCAGCTCGCCGGCGAGATCGCCGACGGCGTGATCCCGACGCTCTTCTCACCTGAGCACGTATCGATCATGCGCGAGGAGCTCGAGAAGGGCGTCGAGCGCGCCGGGGGCGGCAAGACCCTCGCGGACGTTGAGATCGCACCGACCGTCCAGGCCTATATCTCGGACGACCTGGAGACGGCCCGCAACCTGATGCGCCCGTTCATCGGACTCTATGTCGGCGGCATGGGCTCAAGGGACAAGAACTTCTACAACCAGCTCGTCCAGCGCTACGGGTTCGAGGACGCCGCACGGGAGATCCAGGACCTCTATCTCGACGGCAAGAAGGACGAGGCGATGGCTGCGATCCCCGACGAACTGATCGACATGGTCTCGCTCTGTGGGCCCGCCGACCTCGTGAGGGACCGCATCGCCGCATACCGGGATGCCGGCGTCGGCACGCTGGGGGTCTCCCCGATCGCGTTCACGCGCGATGAGCGCATCGAACAGCTCCGCCTGCTCGCCGAACTGAACGGCTGAGAGCTCCGTGAAGGTCTTCCTGGGAGCCTTCGGGGACCCGGGGCACGCCTTTCCGATGATCGCCCTTGGGCGGGCCCTGCGGGCACGCGGCCACTCGGTCACGATCGAGACCGCGGAGCGCTGGCGGGAGGACTGCGAGACGGAGGGGCTGGTCTTCACGCCGGCGCCGGAGTACCCGACCTTCCCGACCCGGGATCGGCCCATGAAGCCCTACGAGGCGGTGGTCAAGGCCGTTGAAGAGACCCAGCCGGCGATCGAGGCGGCCGGACCTGATGTCGTCGTTCACGACATCCTCACGCTCGCCCCTGCGCTCGCGGGAGAACGGCTGGGTTTACCGGTCGCGACGCTCGTCCCCCATGTCGACCCACGGACCGCTCCGGGAGCTCCCCCGTACTCGGTCGGGGCCCGGCTCCCTCGAACCGGCTTCGGTCGGCAGGCATGGGCATCGATGCGGGCGCTCACCGACCGCGGCCTTCGCCAGGGGCGCGAAGAGCTGAACGAAACCCGTCGCCGCGTCGGCCTGCCCCCGGTGGATCGCCTGCACGGAGGTATCTCCCGGGAGCTGGTGATGGTCGCCACCTTTCCGCAGCTCGAATACCCCCGGGAACCGGCGCCATCGACACACGTGGTCGGGCCGCTGATGTGGGAGCCCGCCTTCCCGGAGGTCGAACTTCCCGCTGGTGAGGGCCCGCTTGTCCTCGTCGCTCCCTCGACCGCCCAGGACCCGGGCCAGCGTCTGCTGGGAAATTCCCTGAAGGCCCTCTCCCGGCTGGAAGGCGTGCGGGTGATTGCCACCTGGAACCGGCGCCCGCCGCCGTTCCCGGTGCATGACCGGGCCGGGGTTCACGTTGTCGAATGGCTGAGCTATTCGAAAACGATGCCGCTCTGCAGCGCGGTCATCTGTCACGGCGGCCACGGCACGCTCATGCGGGCCCTCTCTTCATCCTGCGTGCCGATCGTCGTGCCCGACGGCGGCGACCAGGGCGAGAACGCTGCCCGGGTCGCCTGGGCGGGAGTTGGGGCGAGGCTTCCCCGGCGCCTGGCGACGGCAGGCCCGTTGTCGAGAGCCACGGAGAGCGTGCTCGCCGACCGCGAGATGGCGCAGCGAGCGGCGCGCCTCGCCGAATGGGCTGCCGGGAACGACGCCGGCTCACGCTGCGCCTCCCTGATCGAAGAGCTCGCCGGCGGCTGACCCGCGCCTCCGGTTGCGTACCATGCAGAGCCGCGTCAGCTGGCGCGCCGATCCGGGGTAGCTCAATGGCAGAGCGAACGGCTGTTAACCGTTAGGTTGTGGGTTCGAGTCCCACCCCCGGAGCTCGCGGTTCAGTCGGCGCTGCGGGACTGGTCGAGCGTGGCCTCGACCTGGCGCTCGATCTGTGCGCGGAGAGCTTCCCGGCGCTCCACCAGGCCGACGAGATCACCGCCGGAACTCTTGGCCGCACCGATCTCCCGTTCCGTCCTTGCGAGCTCAAGGCGCAGACGCTCCGCACCCAATGCCGCCGCTGAGGCGTTGGCCTGGGCGGCGCGAACCTGGAGCTCTGCCAGTACGGGCCCGAGCTCCTCGTCTCCCGCCGGGACCGCGAGCTCTTCCCCTGGGGCCGCAGACTCGAGCAGCGCTGCGATGCGGCGGAAGGAGGGGTTCGTCAGGTCGGCTTCCAGATCCATCTGGGCGAGCGCGTCCCTCCCCTCTGCCGGGAGTGCGATGCACTGCACGAGGAACGCCCGTTCGATGCGGGAGGCAGGGTCGATCACCGAGGGCCCCGGCGACGGCGCAGGCCTCGGAGCGGCGGTGGATTCAGGTGCAGCCGGCAGCGGCTGCTGCTGGGTAGCGGGCATGGCTGGGCTCTTGAGCCACTCGCCCAGCTTTGCCGCGGTCACGCCCAGCCGCTCGGCCACCAGCTCATAGAGCTCGTCACGCTGGGCCCCGGGACCGAGCGGTGCGAGGACCGGGGCGAGGCCGGCAACAGTGCGGTCCTTGCCCTCGGCGGTGGAGAGGTCACCGCGGGCCAGCTCGAGGTCGACACGGAAGCGCACGAACGGAACCGAGGCGCCTGCGAGCTCGCGCACGTGGTCCGGCCCCTCGGCCTCGATCAGGTCGGCGGGATCGCTCCCGGCCGGCAGGGCAAGGACACGAAGCTCAAGGCCCTTCCCGGCGGCCACCCCGGCTGCCCTGACCATCGCCTCCTGGCCGGCGCTGTCGGCGTCCAGGGCAAGGATCACCGTCGGCGCCAGCCGTGCAAGCGCCGCCACCTGATCGTCGGTCAGCGCGGTGCCCATGAGGCCGACGCAGTTGCGCAGGCCGGCCTGGTGCATCGCGATCACGTCGGTATAGCCCTCGCAGAGGATCACCTCGCCGGCCTTCGCCGCGGCGCTCCGCGCGAGATCGGCGGCGTAGACGTTCCGGCCCTTGTGGAAGACGGCGTTGTCGGAAGAGTTCAGGTACTTCGGCTTCTGGTCGGCTCCCACGGCGCGTGCGCCAAAGCCAAGGACGCGTCCCCGCGGGTCGCAGAGCGGGAAGGTGATGCGCCGGCGGAAGCGGTCGTAGACGTTCCCCTTCTCGTTGCGGGCCACCAGTCCGGCGTCGACAAGCTCCGCCTCGCTGTAGCCGGCCTCCCGGGAAGCCACGAGGACCCTGTCCCACGCGCTGGGCGCGTAGCCGACGCGGAACTCCCTGAGCATCGCCTCGTCGAGCCCGCGACCGGCCATGTACTCCCTCGACTCGGCCGCCTCGTCGCTCTCCCAGAAGTTGCGGACGTAGTACGCCGCCGTGCGCTCGAGGAGCTCGAGCAGCCGCTCGCGCCGCTTGCGCTTCTCCGCTGACCGGGGATCCTCGTCGGTCAGCTCCAGCGGGACCGCGTACCGGTCGGACAGGAATTCGACCGCCCCGCGGAAGTCGACTCCCTCGGTCAGCTCGACGAACCGGAAGAGGTCACCCCCCTCACCGCAACCGAAACAGTGGAAGACCTTGTTCTCGGGGTCCACGCTGAGCGACGGCGACCGCTCGTCGTGGAACGGGCAGATCCCCATGTACTGGCGTCCGGAGCGCTTGAGCTCGCTCTTGGCGGAGACGATCTCGACGAGGTCGGCAGCCTGCCGCACCCGGTCGATCGAATCGTCGGTGTAGAGGGCCACGTGCTGAGCCTACGTCGCGAACGATTCGGGGACGGTCAGCTCTTCGAAGATCCTCACGCAGAAGCGATCGGTCATGCCCGATATGTAGTCGGTTACCCGGACCGCGAGGTCGTCACCGGCAAAGCCTCCGCCATCGGGAATCAGCTCCGGCGAAGAGCTGTAGTGGTTGAAGAGCGTCCGGATGACCCTGTCGATGCGATCGTGCTCGGCCCGCGCCTGGGGCCCGAGGTAGACGTTCTCGAACATCCACGAGCGCAGATCGTCCATCGCTGCACCCGCCTCTTCCCCCTGCACGATCGCCCCGGCGGACTCCGAGTTCTCGATCAGGTCGTGGACCAGCATGTCGATGCGGGCCGACCCGGTGCCGCCCAGCGCCTCGATCGGGCCGGCGGGGAGGTCGGCCTCCGCAATGACCCCGGCGCGAAGGGCGTCGTCGATGTCATGGTTGATGTAGGCCACCCGGTCCACCAGCCGCACGATGGCGCCCTCGAGGGTTCGCGGATCCGGTGCCCGGCCCGAGTGGCAGGCGATCCCGTCGCGCACGTCCTCGGTCAGGTTGAGGCCCGCTCCATCCCGCTCGAGTACGTCGACAACCCTCAGGGATTGCTCGTAGTGGCGAAAGCCGGTCCCGAACCTCTCGGCCAGGGCGCTGTCCAGGACCGCCTCACCGATGTGCCCGAACGGTGGGTGCCCCAGGTCATGGCCGAGCCCGATTGCTTCCGTGAGGTCCTCGTTGAGCCGCAGGGCCCGAGCGACCGTCCTGGCGATCTGCGTGACCTCGATCGTGTGGGTCAGCCTGGTCCGGTAATGGTCTCCCTCGGGCGAGACGAAGACCTGCGTCTTGTGCTTCAGGCGCCGGAATGCCTTGGAGTGGACGATCCGGTCCCGGTCGCGCTGGAGCGGCGAGCGCACCGTGCAGTCGGTCTCGGCACGCTCACGGCGCGCCGGCCACGAGCGCGCGGCCAGCGGGCTTAGCGTGGCCTCCTCCCGGGCGGCCATCGCCTCCGCGAAGCCGGCAGCAACCGGGCCAGGGTTCTCATGCGGGTTCACGGGCACCAGTCTTGCACCGCCGACATGGGAACCAGCTCCGCTAGGCGGCCGGGCGAAACTTCACGTGGCCGTGGTGTTCCGCGGTTTCGTCGACTGCGCGGGTCGCGGCGGCCAGCGCTCCGGGTGACGGGTCGGGCAGCTCCGAAAGCGGGGTTCCCAGCGCGACGGTCAGAAACCGGTGGCCCTCCTCGTCGAGCGCGAAGGAGCCGGCCTCGCAGGCCGCGCAGACGACGCCGCCCGCAGCCGGAGAGAAGCCGGCGATGGACTCTGTCGCGCCGCAGCGCGCACACTCGCGCAGCTGGGGGGCCAGTCCAGCGGCGAGCAGCAGCTTCAGCCGAAAGGCAACCTGGAGCGCCGGGCCGCTGCGACCCGGGTCCTCGTCGAGGACCGAAAGGAAGGTGCACAGCAGGTTGAACACCTCGGGATGGGGCTCGCCGGTGTCGAAGAGGCGCGAGACGGCGTCGCAACCCCTGGCCGCCGCGGAGATCGCGTCGGCGTCCTCGCGAAGGCGGGCGAACGGGCTGACGGTCTCTGCCCCGGTCACCGTTAGGAGGTCGCTGCGGCCCTCGTGGAGGTCGATCCGAAGCCGGAAGAACGGCTCCAGCCGCCCGCCGAACCGGCTGCGTGAGCGCCTCGAGCCCTTGGCGATCGCGCTGATCCGCCCCCTGTCGACGCTGTAGAGGTGGAGGATGCGGTCGGCTTCGCCGTAGCGAATCGACCTGAGGACCACTGCCTCGGTATGGACCGGGCCTGCCATCAGCTCCGCGGGCCCGCGCCCGCTAGCGTTGTCGGCCTAATGACCGAGATCAGGATGTTCTCCACCGAACCGTGCCCCTTCTGCAGCCAGGCCAAGGCCCTGCTTGAGAGCCGCGGCCTCGAATACCAGGAGGTCAATCTCTCAAAGGACCCGGAGGGACGGGCCGAACTGGTCGAGAGGACAGGAATGATGACCTTTCCGCAGGTCTTCGTAGGCGACGAGCTGATCGGCGGATTTACGGAGCTGCGCGAGGCCGACGCCAGCGGCCGGCTGGCCGAGCTCACCGGCTGACCGCGCGGCCTGGCCGCGGTCGCGGCTGGCACGACTCGCAGACGTAAGTCCCCCGACCCCCGACGGTCAGCTTCCGGATCTCCCGGCCGCACCTGCCACAGGGCTCTCCCTCCCGCCTGTGCACCTGGAACTCGTCCTGAAATGAGCCGTAGAGGCCGTCGGGGTGGCGGAAGTCATCGATCGTTGCACCACCGGCGTCCAGCCCTGCAGTAAGGGCCTCGACGATCCCGCGCGAAAGCTCCTCGTACTGGCCGGGACGCAGGCTGCCCGCAGGCCTCAGGGGATGCACCTGGGCGCGGTATAGGGCCTCGTCGGCGTAGATGTTCCCGATCCCGGCCACCATCCTCTGGTCCAGGAGAAAGCTCTTGACCGGCGCCCGGCGGCCACTGGCCAGGGCGCGGAGCACCCGGCCGTCGAACCCGTCGGCCAGGGGCTCGACCCCCAGGCGCCCGTCGAAGTACGAGGCCAGTGCGGGCTCCCCGGCGAGCAGGTCGGCGGTGCCGAAGCGACGCACATCGCAATAGCGGAGGGAGTGACCGTCATCAAGCAGGATCACCGCCCGCTGGTAGGGCGTGTCCGCCGACGCCCCGTACAGGAAGTTGCCGGTCATGCGCAGGTGACAGACGAGGAACAGCTCGCCGCCGAGCGCGAAGACGAGGTACTTGCCCCTGCGCCGCAGCTCCTGGACCGACCGTCCCTGGACGGCATCGGCGAGCCCTGCCGGCGCCAGGGGCCTGCACCACCTTGGGTCGAGGACTTCAAGCTCCGATATCCGGCGACCCTCAACGTGGGGAGCCAGCGAACGCCGGATCGTCTCCACCTCGGGCAGCTCGGGCACCCACCCAGCTTATGCCGGAGCCGCGTTTGCGCTCAGCGAGCGAGCGCCCTCGGGTGGGCGCTGAAGTACTGGTCCTTGAGCCGTTCGGCGGAGAGATGGGTGTAGACCTGGGTCGTTGCTATGTCGGCGTGGCCGAGCATCTCCTGGAGGACGCGCAGGTCGCATCCGCCGGCCAGGAGGTGCGTGGCGAAGCTGTGCCGAAGCGTGTGCGGGCTCATCCGACCCTCGAGCCCGGCGGTGCGTGCGTGCCCCCGGATGATCTTGTAGAGGCCCTGGCGGCTGAGCGCTCCCCCACGCTGGTTTACGAAGAGCGCAGACTCTTCCCTAAGGCCAACCATCTCGGGACGCCCGCTGTGGATCCACGTCTGGAGCGCGGCGACCGCGCGACGGCCGACCGGAACCAGGCGTTCCTTTGAACCCTTACCGGTAGCCCTGAGGAGCCCCTCGTCCAGGTCGACGTCAGAGACACGCAGCCCCGTGGCTTCTGATGCCCGGAGGCCGCATGCGTACATCACTTCGAGCAGGGCCCGGTCGCGCTGGGCGGCGGGGGAGCCGCCGGCCGGCGTGGAGAGGAGCCTGTCCACCTCTTCCCGGGTCAGGACGCGCGGGAGCTTCCTGCTCTTGCCCGGGGACTTCAGTTCCGCGGTCGGGTCATGGTCGATGAGCTGCTCGCGCCTCAGGTGTCTGTAGAAGGACCTCAGGCACGCCGTCTTGCGCTGGATCGTTGCGGCCGATGCCGGTGCCCTCTCCTCATCTCCCGCGACCAGGTGGTCCAGGAAGCCCGCGAGCTCCCGGTGGCGGGCGATGAGGGGGTCGGAACCCTGGGCGCCCAGCCACTCGCCGAACTGGTTCAGGTCGGTTCGGTAGGCGTCAAGCGTGTTGCGTGAGAGGCCCCGCTCCAGCTCTAGATAGGCGAGAAAGTCGCGGACCTGGTGGTCGAAACCGTTTGGCGTTCCTTCCCCGGGCACGGGGGGAATTTCGTCACCGCGCCTGCGTCTCCTCGCCGCTGCAACCCGCGCTGCGCGTCAGCTGCGCACGAGGGCCGCGAGCGCGGCCCCTCCCGCCAGGGCCGCCGCGAAGAAGGCCGGATCCTCGTCGATGGTCCGGCCCATGGTGCTCGCCGGGAGGCCGCTGTCCGAGTAACCCCGAAGGTCGGCGCATGCAGGCTGGAGCTGCAGCGATCCGAACTCTTCATCCTCGCGGCCCAGCGGCCAGGCGACCTGCGCGGGGCCGAGGACCATCGAAGCGACGGTACGGGTGTGGTGCGAGACCCCGCGGTGGCGCTCACGAGGGTCGCCATCCGACAGTCGCGGGACAAGGACTGCGCTCGCGCCCAGCGCTATGGCCGCGTTCAACGCATCGGCGGCGGCAAGCGCGCCGTTGCCAAGACGCGAGCCGGACCCGATGATTCCTGGACCCGGCGCGCAGACCGCAGCGTCCCAGCCAAGGACGCCGAGACCGTGAGCGATAGCGCCGGCAACCGTCATCGCTTCCATCTCGCCGCCGTAGGCAGGGCCCGCGGTGATGAAACCCTCGAGGAGGCCACCGTGGCGCAGGTCGGCGACCGTACGCGAGTGGTTGCCGGGAAGCGCTCCTCCTGGGCCCTGGATCAGGCCCAGGCGGGAACCTGGGGACTGCTGCGAGAAGGCCCACGCGAGCGGGGCCAGCTGGCCGTGCAGGAGGCAGACGGCGACCGGTCGGCCCTCGATCGGCGGCGGATCCTCTCCCTCGACTGGAAGGACTGCGTGCTGGATCGAGGAGTAGTTGAGCTTCATGACGTGCGCTCCCTCGACCCCCTCACCCGTCAGCCCGCGGGTCAGGTTGGCGTGCACGATGTCGAATCCGCCTGAGCCGAGCCCGAGCCGGCCGGCCTGGACGTTCACGATCACTTCGTCACCGGCGCGGGAGATGCCGTAGAGGGAGGTGTCGCATACCGCCTCCCTCTCCCCCTCGCCATCGACCTCCACGACCAGGCGCTGCTCGGCACCGTCGGCGCAGTCCTCGGCGCTGATCACCGTCGCCTTCCGGAGGACCAGCTTCACCTCAGCTGCTCCCCGGCTTCATCGGAGAGGGCGATCACGATGTCGAGCATCTGCTCCAGCGCTTCGGCACTGACCCGCTCGTCGGGCATGTGCGGCCTCTCTGTCCCGTTGGCGATGTTGATCACCGGCATGCCGGAGCTCCGGAAGGCGTTGGCGTCCGACCCGCCGCCGCTCTGCACGAGTCGCGGTTCGTGGCCGCAGGCCTGAAGGGCGGCCACGGCGATCTTCGCGCCGGGTTCGTCGGGGTCGACCCGGTAGCCCTCGAAGGAGCGCTCGAGGGTGACATCGACATCGCATGAACAGTCGGGCTCGTTGGCCGCGTCATGGAATGCCTCCACGACCTCGTCGCCCAGCCTCTCGGCCACGCCGTCCTCGAGCGACCTTGCCTCCCCGGCCACCCGGCAGTCCGGCGCGACGATGTTGGTTCCGTGGGTCGCGGCTCCGCCGGTGATCGAGGCGACGTTGGCCGTGGTGGTTGCGTCGATCCGGCCCGACGGGATCCGCGAGATCGCCCGTGCCGCCGCGACGATCGCGTTCCGGCCCTCCTCAGGGCTGATGCCCGCATGGGCGGCGCGCCCTTGCAGCACCGCCTCCCACTGGACGTACGTCGGCGAAGCGGCGATCACCTCCCCGATCGGCGTCGCGTGGTCGAAGACGTACCCGACCTCGGCCTTGAACCTCCCCGTGTCGACCTCGTAAGCGCCGAGCAGGGCCTGTTCCTCGCGCACGGTGAAGCAGAGCTCGAGCCCCACCGGCGCGCCCTCAATGGCGACACGCCGTGCCAGCTCGACGATGACGGCGACGGCCGCCTTGTTGTCGGCACCGAGGATCGCCTCGTCGCTGCTTTCCCAACCGCCATCACGGAAGACCGGGTCGACCGGGCGGTCGTCACCGACGGTGTCCATGTGGGCGCAGAGGAGAAGCTGCGGAGCGTCGGTGGGCCCTACGCGAGCGAAGAGGTTCCCGCAGTCGCCCCCCAGTCGATCCGCGCTCTCGTCCTCGGCGACCTCTATTCCCATCGCCCCAAGCTCGGAGATCAGGTAATCGGCGACGTCCCTTTCGCTGCCGGACGGACTCGTTATCGAACAGAGGCGGGCAAAGGTCTCCCCCAGGCGCCGCTGCTCCAGTTCGGAGGCGCGGCGCAAACGCAGCCCTCAGCCTGAGGCGCGGCCGGCGCTGATCTCCCCGGCTGCGTCCGCCTGGCGCTGGCCCCCGGAACGGTCGAGGGCTGCGGCGACAAACTCTCGGAACAGCGGGGCCGGGCGCTCCGGCCGCGACTTGAACTCGGGGTGGTACTGGGAGGCGACGAAGAACGGATGCTGGTCGGCGGGGAGCTCGACCGCCTCCACCAGGCGCTCGTCGGGCGAGGTGCCGCAGACCACCAGGCCGGCATCCTCCAGCCTCTTGCGCAGGGTGATCGAGACCTCGTACCGATGCCGGTGGCGCTCGTAGACAACCGCCTCCCCGTAGATGGCGCGGGCGGCCGTTCCCTCGTGAAGCTTGATCGGGTCGGCGCCGAGCCTCATCGTCCCGCCGAGGTCGGAAACCTCCTTCTGCTCGGGAAGGAGATCGATCACGGGCCACTCGGTCTCAAGGTCGAACTCGGTCGAGTTGGCTCCGTCCATCCCGGCGATGTGGCGAGCGAACTCGCAGACCGCCATCTGCATGCCCAGGCAGATCCCCAGGTAGGGAATGCGCTGCTCCCGGGCCACGCGCACGGCCCGAATCTTCCCCTCGATCCCGCGCCCGCCGAAGCCTCCCGGAACGAGGATGCCGTCGGCATCTCCGATGCGGTCGAGGGCGACCTCGTCGTCGGTCAACTCCTCGGAGTCGACCCAGTCGATCTCAACGTTCGCTCCGGCGTGGGCCCCGCTGTGGCGCAGCGCCTCGGAGACGGACTTGTAGGCATCTTCGAGCTCGACGTACTTGCCTACCAGCGCGATCTTCACCGGCTGGTCGGCCGCCGCCGTCCTCTGGACGACCTGCTCCCACTCGCTGAGATCGGCGGCCGGAGCCTCGAGGCCGAGCGTCTCGCAGATGAAGTCGTCGACGCCCTGGTCGCGATACCAGAGCGGAACCTCGTAGATGTCCCCGACGTCCTTGGCCGAGATGACCGCATCGACCGGGAGCGAGGCGAAGAGCGCGATCTTCCTGCGGATCTCCTCGGAGAGCTCCGACTCGCTTCGGCAGAGAAGCATGTCGGGCTGGATGCCGATCCGGCGCAGCTCGTTGACCGAATGCTGCGTGGGCTTGGTCTTCAGCTCTCCCGCATGGCCTATGTAGGGAACGAGGGTGAGGTGGATGAACATGCAGTCGCGCCGGCCGGCGTCGACCGGGAACTGGCGGATCGCCTCGAGGAACGGAAGCGACTCGATGTCGCCGACCGTCCCGCCGATCTCGGTGATGACCACGTCGACGGCGCTCGTCTCGGCCATCACACGGACGCGGTTCTTGATCTCGTCGGTGATGTGGGGAACGACCTGCACCGTGGCCCCCAGGTAGTCGCCGCGGCGCTCGCGCCGGATGACCGAGTCGTAGATGCCGCCGGCGGTAACGTTCGAAGCCCGGGAGGTGTTGGAGTCGGTGTAGCGCTCGTAGTGCCCAAGGTCGAGGTCGGTCTCGGCCCCGTCCTCGGTTACGAAGACCTCACCGTGCTGGTACGGGGACATGGTCCCCGGGTCGACGTTGATGTAGGGGTCGAACTTCTGGATCCCGACGGTGAGGCCCCGGCTGACGAGGAGCCGCCCTATAGACGCCGCGGCTATCCCCTTGCCCAGAGAGGAGACGACTCCCCCGGTTACGAAGATGTGGCGGGGATGACGCTGGCGATCAGGCACTGGCTCTTACTCTCCCAATTGAGTCTAGGTGACGAAGTCCCGGAGTGCCTTCGATCAGCGAATTGATCGACCTGAGCTCCCCGTAGACCGTTATTACAACGAGCACACCGGCGGCAATGGCCATCCCGGTCGTGTCGAGCGTCAGCACGAGCCAGAGCCCGGCGACCACTCCGACGATGTTCGAGCCGGTGTCCCCGAGCATTCCGCGCTCCCGAAGGTCGAGAACTCCGGCGACGACGATTGGTCCGGCCCAGAGGCCGAGCTCGAAGAGCGGACCTGTGTCGAGCGCGATGAGGCTGCAGGCGGCACCGAGCACCACGAACGCCTTCACCGACCTGCCTGGTCGCAGGTCCAGGAGGTTGAAGATGTTGGTCGTCAGCACGATGACCAGCGATGCCAGGAGGAAGTCGGCGACGCCGTCCTGGGTCAGCGCAGACCACGCCAGCGCCAGCCCGAGCGTCCCAGCGGCCTTCAGGAGCCCTGTGGAGAAGCCGCCGCCGGCCACAGCCTTCGCGTGGCCTCGCCAGCCGCGCGACTCGCCGGCGTAGGCATCGTCGGCGAGTCCGAGGAATCCCACGCCAAGGACCAGGAAGAGCCCGGCGATGTCGAGCGCATCGGCGCCGAAGAGGCCGGCGACAAGGGCGAGCGGCGCGAGGGCGAAGATCGAGGCGGCGACGATCAGCAGGCCGAGCGGGCAGGGAAGCTCGACGCCGCGGTAGTTGAGCCTCACGTGCCCGCCAGCGGACAGGAAACGGACGACCGGCCCCGCTAGGAGCAGGGCGGCTATGGTCGAGACGATCAGCGGGAGCGCCGGCACCGTCCGAACCTAGCGGCGAATTCGGACGCCGGATCGGCCCTCGCTTTAGTGTCGGAACCGCAAACGAAAGGGCCGGTCATGGGAACGGAAAGCCAGGCGGACAAGAGCGAGCAGCAGTGGCGCGAGGAGCTCGACCCCGAGTCCTACGCGATCCTGCGTGAGGCGGCCACCGAACCGCCGTTCAGCGGCGAGTACGTCGACCTCAAGGACGATGGCATGTACCACTGCCGGGGCTGTGGGGCTGAGCTCTTCTCCTCGGAGACAAAGTTCGATTCGGGCACCGGGTGGCCGAGCTTCACCGACCCCGTGGTCGCCGAGGCGGTTGAGCTGCGCCAGGACACTTCCCACGGGATGGTTCGCACAGAAGCCGTCTGCTCGGGCTGCGGCGGACACCTTGGCCACGTCTTCGACGACGGCCCTGGCGAGAGCGGACAGCGCTGGTGCATCAACTCGCGGGCGCTCGACTTCGACGCCCGGTCCTGAGCGCCGCTAGCGGCTGACCGCCTCGGGCCCCGGAAGCAGGCTGCCGGCCTGCGGCCCGGTCCCGAAGCTGCCTTCGGCCCCTCCGAGGGCAAAGACAAGTGCGGCGTGGCCGGCCGTGGTGTCGATGTCGTCGACGCTCGAGAGCCCACGGCTGCGGTACCACTCCGCCTGCGACGGGTTACTTGCCGACGGCTCGACGCCGACGGCGGGAACCCCGGTGCTCACGACCCCGGAAACCAGGGAGTTTTCGAGCCGCACCGAGTTGTTCTCCGCCTCCCCCTCGAGCTTTTCGGGACGCCGGGCGATGATCACCGCCTCGTAGCGGCCCAGCTTCCCGGCCCGCTCGGCGAAGAGCGCCTCGGCCTCGCGGCGCAGGAGGCCGCCTCCGAAAACGAGCTGCTCGCCGACCCGGCGGCCGAAGGGAGTAAGGAGCCGGGGGTTCGTGTCGATCCTGCTGAAGCGCCCGGTGGCCGACTCCGAGATCGCCCCCAGGTCGGGCGGCAGGCGCAGCGAAAGGATTCCCGTCAGGCGCCCCCCGGTGCCCTGCAGGGCGGTGCGCACGTCGGCTGTCACCTCTTCGCTCGGCGCGCCCAGGAAGACCAGCCCGACGTCGAGCCCGTCGAGCCGCCCGGCGACCAGCAGCGGGTAGGACGCGCGGGCGTAGCGCTGCTCGTCACGGAGCTGGCCCTTGAGCTCGTCAGACTCCTGCTGCGCGTCCCTGACGTCCTGCCGGAGGCTGTCGCGCACCTTGCGCTCCGCCGAGGAGACCAGCCCGGAGTCGCCGATCGCCACCCCCAGGAGCAGGCCCAGGACGAGAGCCACGAGAACCGCGACCAGCGAGGCGGCGTGGTAGCGGGGGTCGAACATCGCAGGCGACCCTAGACGCTCCCGCCGAGAAGCAGGCGCAGCTTGACCCAGAGGAGTTCGGCAACTCCCCGGAGCGCCGGAGTGGCGATGACGACGGCGACGAGCGCAAGCAGCCCCACTCCGAGTACCGCGACGATCGGGCCGATGGAGGGGCTGGGCCGGTAGAGCTTGCTGACCCCCTTGGCGTCGACGATCCGCTCGCCGAGACGAAGCCTGGTCAGGAAGGTGGAGGACATTCCCTGCCTGCGCTTGTCGAGGAACTCGACGAGATTGAACTGGGAGCCGACGGCGACAATCAGCGATGCGCCGCGCTCGGCGGCAATGAGCATCGCCACGTCCTGGCTCGTTCCCGGTGCCGGCATCAGGACGTAATCGAGGCCCAGCCGGTCGAGAAGTTCGCTTCCGGGGGCGCTGCCGTCGCTGTAGGCGTGAACGACCAGCTCGGCCCCTGAACCGAGGGCCCGCTCGGAGGCAGAGTCCATGTCGCCGACCAGCATGTCGACCTCGTAGCCGGCGTCGAGCACGGCGTCGGCCCCGCCGTCGACGGCGACTATCACCGGCGACTGGTCGCGTATGTAGGAACGCAGGGCGTGGAGGTCGGCCTGGTGGTCGACGCCCCGGACCACCACGAGTGCCGGACGATCGCGAAACTCTGTCCTGAGCGGCGGCAGGTCGATCCGGCCTGAGAGCAGGTCCTGCTCCTCCACCATGTGCTCGACCGTGTTGCGGGCAAACGACTCGAGCGCTCCGCCGATCTCGAGCCGGCGCTGCTCGGTCTCGCGCCTGATGACGACCGGGTCCAGGAGCTCCCCGCTCGCCAGCAGCTCTCCCCCTCGCCACACCTCTCCGCCCCGAACCTCGATTCCGTCGCCGTCCCGGCAGGAATCGAACAGCGAATCGTCCGGCAGGTCCACGAGCGGAATTCCCGCGTCGGCAAGCAGGGCGGGGCCCATGTTCGGGTAGTCCAGCGACGACGATTGGCGGCAGTTGAGGACCGCCGCCGCCCCCGCGCTGATCAGGTCCTCGGCCGAGACCCGGTCGAGGTCGGCGTGGTCGATCAGGGCAACCTCGCCGGGCTGGAGACGCTTCACGAGGTGCTTGGTCCGTCGTCCGGACCGGAGCGGACCGCTCACGGGCGCGCGCGACGCGCTGGAGGGGGTGCTGAGGGCCATGGCCGCCCGAGTCTAGGCAGCGTTTGCCTGAGGCGGGACGGCGCCGTTGCGCAGCCTCCGGGCGTGCTCGGCGGCGGCCGCGTCCCCCGCCTCGGCTCCCAGCATCCTCACGAGCTCACCGACCACTTCCTCTTCGCCGAGCCTGCGGACCTCCGTACGCGACTGGCCATCCCGGCTCGCCTTCTCGATCGAAAAGTGCTGCGAAGCCAGAGAAGCGACCTGCGGGAGGTGGGTGATGCAGATGACCTGGCGCCCGCCGGACAGGGACTGGAGCTGCTCCCCGACCGCGTTGGCGGTCTTGCCCCCGATGCCGGCATCGACCTCGTCGAAAACGAGCGTCGCCCCGGAGCCGTCGCTTGCAACGCCCAGGAGCGCCAGCATCACGCGGGAGAGCTCGCCTCCCGAAGCGATCTCACGCAGTGGCCCACAGGGCACACCCGGGTTGGGCGCCACGTAGAAGTCGACGGCGTCTGCGCCGGTTGGGCCGGGCTCGCGGGGCTCGAGCCGCACCTCGAAGCTGGCCTCGGCCATCGCCAGCCCCTCCAGCCTGCCTTCGACGAGCTCCGAGAGCTTCGGGCCAGCCTTCTTGCGGGCGGTGCGAAGCGCCTTCGCTGCCGCTTCCCTGTCCGCCAGGGCTTCGTCGAGATCCGCCCGCACTCCGGCTAGCGCCTCGGAGGAGCCCGCGAGGAGGTCCCGGCGCTCCCTGGCCGCCGCGGCGTAATCCATGACGGCCTCTATCGAGCCTCCGTGCTTTCGCTTGAGGCGATCCCATTCGGCCAGTCGGGACTCGACCGCCTCGAGCTCACCAGGGTCGCCATCGAGCGAATCGGCATAGGCGCGAACCTCTGCCGCGACATCCGAGGTCTCAAGCGCCGCCGCGGAAAGGCGGCGGGCCATTTCGGCGAGTTCGCCCGATGCGTCGGCGACCGCCCCGAGCGCCTCCTCGCCGGCAGCGAGCCTCCCGGTGACACCCTCGCCGTCGTCCGGTTCGAGCGCGGCGAGCACCGTCGCGCAGGCGGTCCGCAGCTCGTCGAGATTGGCCAGGCGGCTGCGGGCGGCGAGCAGCTCCTGCTCCGCCCCCGGGTCCGGAGCGGCAGTCTCGATCTCGGCAAGCTCGTACTCGAGGATGTCCAGCTCGCGTTCGCGGCTGCCTTCCAGCTCCTCGAGGCCAGCAAGCCGCTCCTGCGCCTCAAGGACCCGGGCGTGGGCCGAGGCACAGGCGTCCAGCCGTGCCTGCTGGCCGTCGCCGCAGAAACGGTCGAGGATCTCCAGCTGCGAGGAAGAGACAGTCAGCTTCCGGTGCTCGTGCTGGCCGTAGAAGGAGAGCAGGCGACCGCAGGCTTCGCGAAGCTCGCCGACCGTCGTCGTCCGCCCGTTGACGAGCGCCCGCGTCCGCCCGCCTGCAAGGACCCGGCGCGCGAGCACCAGCTCTTCCTCTCCCTCGCCGAGGAGCTCGCCGGCGGCCTCCCTCGCCGCTTCGTCGAGCTCGAAGACACCTTCGACGTAGGCCTCGTGCGCCCCCGGCCGGACGATTCCGCTCCTGGGACGCCCGCCGAGGAGGAGGTCCAGGGCGTGGGCGAGGACGGTCTTGCCAGCCCCCGTCTCGCCCGTCAGGACGTTGAGTCCCGGACCGAGCTCGAGATCGGCCTCTTCGATCAGCAGGAGGTTGCGTACGCGGAGCTCGGAGAGCACCTGCCGAGTGAACCAGCGGCCGGGGACGGACCGCAGCCTTAGTTGCCAAGTGCCGGCGAGTCGATACTGAGACGCAGGAAAGGGCGCGACTAAGAGGACGACAGGCGCCCGAACGTGTTCCTCAGGCGCCGGTAGAAGCTGGACTGCGCGGGGAGGGCCAGGACCGCCTTGTCGAGAGCGAAGCCGGCGGCAATCTCCGCGTCCGGCGCGACCTCGGCCACCGGCCGCCCGTCGACCGAAAGCTCAACCGGGTCGGCCGAGCGGTTGCGGATCCTGAGCTCGTCGTCGGGGGCAACCACCAGCGCCCTTGCGGTTAGCGAGTGCGGCGCGATGAACGAGACGACGAAGCCTTCCACGCCCCAGGCCATCACCGGGCCACCGTTGGCGAGGTTGTAACCGGTTGAACCGGCCGGGGTCGCGACGACGATCCCGTCGGATCGGACCCGCCCGACCTCCTCGCCGGAGACCGAATAGGCCAGTTCGGCGACACGGTCGCCGGCCCGGCGGGTCAGCGCGACGTCGTTGAACGCGAAGAGCTCCCCGTCGGATGTCTTGACCGAGATCGCGGGCATCGAGAGCCGCTCGAAACTTCCGGCCAGCGCTCCCCTGAAGCAATCGGGAACCTCCTCCCTGCCCGAGGCCGCGAGGAAGCCGATCTCGCCAAAGTTCACCCCGTATACGGGCACGGCGGTCCCGGCGAACTCGCGAAGCGCGCGAAGCACGGTCCCGTCACCGCCGAGCGCGACGGCGAGGGACGAGTCGCGGTCGATTGCCGCGTCCAGTTCGACGCCATCGCCTCCGGCGAGCGCCGGGTGCTTGCGCGTCTCCTCCGGGTCGAGGCGGACCACCAGGCCCTCGGAGGCGGCCTCGGCGCAGAGGTGTCTCAGCGCGTCATCGGTCTCTCCCGGCCGGGCGTGGGTGAAAACGGTGACCGGGGCTCCCGGGTCCGTCATCAGAGATCAACCCCCTGAAGGGCCTCGTCGAGGTCCGAGGGTCCCCCGCCCCGGCCGGCTTCGGCGAGGTGCACGAAGGTCTCGCGGTTTCCCTTGGGGCCAGGAAGCCGCGAGGAGGCAAAACCCAGGACGGTCGCTCCGCAGCGTTCGCGGGCAAACCCGGCGACCGCGAGGACCGCCTCGGCACGCTCGTCGCGCTCCCTGACGACGCCCCCGCGACCGACCCTTCCCTTCCCGAGCTCGAACTGCGGCTTGACCATCACCAGCGCGTCATAGCGCTCGGCGGCAGTGCCCAGCACCGCCGGGAGGAGCTTGGTGAGGGAGATGAACGAGCAGTCGGCAACTATCAGGTCGGGGCGAAACGGCAGCCTGGCGCCCTCGAGATGGCGTGCATTGGTGCGTTCAAGGACGTGGACTCGCGGATCCTCGCGGAGCTCCCAGGCAAGCTCGCCGTAGCCCACGTCGACCGCCGCGACCTCCAGTGCGCCCCCCTGGAGCAGGCAGTCGGTAAACCCCCCGGTGGACGCGCCGACGTCCAGGCATCGCCGGCCGGCGGGATCCAGACCGGTCTGCTCGAGGGCCGCCTCGAGCTTCTGGCCGCCCCGGGAGACGTACCGCGGGCGTTCGGCAACCTCAAGGTCCATGTCTTCGCGGACGAGCTGGCCGGGCTTGGCGGCCGGCGAACCCTCGATGCGAACCTCCCCGGCCATGACGGCAGCCGCGGCCTTTGACCTGCTTGGGAACAGGCCGCGGTCGGCGAGAAGGCTGTCAAGGCGTACGCGTGCGGTCATCCGGTCCTGACGTTAGTGGCGCAGCGGGCACCCCCCGGAATAGCGGCTCGCAGTTGTATGGCGACAATCACACAAGCTATGTGATTGCTCTCACACTCTTTCGGGCCTTGAAGGCTCATAGTCCAGAGCGTCGCAGCCACAGCAACTTCGGCGGCGACCAAAGCTGGACCCACATAAGAAGTATCTCTCCTCCCCGAAGCGGCTCGCCTAACCGGCGGGCCGTTTCTCTTTCCGGGGTGGGCCTGCCCGGCCTCCTACTGGCGGCCGCTCACGCGCCGGCCGGAATCTCGACCTCGACGTCGAGCGCCGAGGCGATCCTCTGGGCGATGTGGGCGCCGGTCAGCCCAATCTCTTCATGGAGCAGGGCCGGCTTTCCGTGCGTCACGAAGCGGTCAGGCAGGCCGATCCTCAGGATTCTGGGCGGCTGCAGGCCCGAGTCGTTGAAGTGCTCGAGCACGGCGCTCCCGAAGCCGCCCTGCAGTGCGCCGTCCTCGACGGTCACGAGGAGCTCGTGCTCGGCGGCAAGCTGGCCCAGGAGTGCAGCATCGAGAGGCTTGGCAAACCTGGCGTCGGCCACCGTTACGTCGAGGCCGGCCTGGGCAAGGATCTCGGCGGCTTCGGTCGCCTTGGCAACACCGAGGCCGTAGCCGAGCAGTGCCGCGCGCTTGCCCTCCCGGAGAATCTCCCCGGTTCCCCTCTCGAGGACCTGTGGCTCCTGGGGAAGCTCCACGCCGACGCCTTCACCACGGGGATAGCGCAGGCCGACCGGCCCTTCCTCCCAGGCGATCGCCGTGTGCAGCATGTTCACCAGCATTGCCTCGTCCCGGGGTGCCATCAGGGTCATGTTGGGCAGCGGGCGAAGGTATGAGATGTCAAAGGCTCCGTGGTGGGTCGGCCCGTCGTCTCCCACGAGCCCTGCCCGGTCCATCGCGAAGACCACCGGAAGCGACTGGAGGGCCACGTCGTGGACGATCTGGTCGAACGCACGCTGGAGGAAGGTGGAGTAGATGGCGCAGACCGGCCGCACGCCCTCGAGCGCCAGTCCTGAGGCGAAGAGGACGGCCTGCTGCTCGGCGATGCCAACGTCGAAGTAGTGGTCGGGCTCGGCCTCCTGGAGGATGTTTAGCCCGGTCCCGGAGTTCATCGCGGCGGTGATGCCTACGACCCGCCGGTCCGCACGCACCTCGCGAACCATCGACTCGCCGAAGACCTCCGTGTAGGTGGGGACCGCCGGGTTGGCCTGCGCCGCCGCAGCCTTGACGACGGGGCTTCCGTCGGCAATGGAGCCGGGCTTGGCCGCGTGCCACTTCTCCATGCCCTCGAGACCGCCCTCCTCGGCGGGGGCAAAGCCCTTGCCCTTGACGGTGGCCACATGGACCACCACGGGACGCTCAGCGGCGAAGGCGTCGATAAGAGCGCGACGCAGGGCGCCGACGTCATGGCCGTCGATCACTCCCATGTAGGCCCAGTCGAGCTCTTCCCAGAAGAGCCCCGGCGCCCAGAACGCCTTGATCGACTCCTTCAGCTGCGGCCCGAGGCGCTCGAACCGGGCCCCTATGCCGCCCGGAAGCTGCGACAGGCGGCCCTCGACCCCTTCCCGGGCGTGCCAGAAACGCGGATTGAGCCGGACGCGGTTGAAGTAGCGCGAGAGCGCGCCGACGTTGGGGGCGATCGACATGCCGTTGTCGTTCAGGACGACGACCATCGGCGTGCCCAGGCCCCCGGCCTGGTGGATCGCCTCAAAGGCCACGCCACCGGTCATCGCGCCATCGCCGATAACGGCAGCCACGCGACCGGCATCGGGATGGCCCAGGACGCGCATTCCCTCCTTGAGGCCGACGCCGTAGCCGATCGAGGTAGAGGCGTGGCCGGCACCCATGATGTCGTGCTCGCTCTCGGCGATCGAGCAGAACGGGGCAAGGCCGCCGTAGTGGCGGATCGTCTCGAGCTGGTCGCGGCGGCCGGTGAGCACCTTGTGCGGGTAGGCCTGGTGGCCGACGTCCCAGAGGATCTTGTCTCTCGGGGAGTCGAGTACCGAATGAAGTGCCACGGCGAGTTCGCAGGTGCCCAGGTTCGCGCCGAAGTGCCCGCCGATCTCTCCGACGGTGCCGATGATGTGCTCGCGGACCTCCTGCGCGACCTGCGCGAGCTGCTCGTCGTCGAGGCCCTTCAGGTCCTCCGGTCCTTCGATCTGGTCCAGTAGTGGTTCCACGGCCACAAGGAGGGTACGCGCAGGCGGCGCGGTCAGTTCTCCCGGTCGGCGATATAGCGCGTAATCGCCTCGAGCTCCGCGCCACCGTCGCCCGCCGCCCGGGCAAGTGCACCCAGCGCCCGGTCCCGTGATGCCGACGCAAGCTCGCGTGCCTCCTCGGTCCCGAACTCGCTCACGTAGGTGCGCTTGCCGTGCCTTGCATCGCTCCCCGCCGGCTTGCCCAGTTCCTCGTCGCTGGAGGTCGCGTCGAGTACGTCGTCGACGATCTGGAAGAGGATTCCGAGCTCGCGGGCAAAGCTCCTGTACGCCTCGAGCCTCTCGCCTTCGGCCCCGAGAAGCAGGCAGGGTCCCTCCACCGAGATTCCGATCAGCCTCCCGGTCTTCAGCGCATGTAGCTCCCGCAGGCCCTCCTGGCCGGGCGCGGACCGCCCGCTTACGTCTATGTACTGACCTCCGACCATGCCGTCGGTACCGGTCGCCTGTGCCAGGCCGGCCGCTGCCGCGAGCCTGCAGTCGTCGGAACCCTTCTGGGTGGCAAGGGCGAGCCGGAACGCCTCGGCGTAAAGGGCGTCTCCGGCGAGTATTGCGACGTCCTCGCCGAAGGCCACGTGGCAGGTCGGCCGCCCGCGCCGGAGGTCGTCATCGTCCATGGCCGGCAGGTCGTCGTGGATCAGTGAGTAGGTGTGAACCAGCTCGACCGCGGCGGCGAACGGCATCACCTCCTCGGCAGGAACCCCGAGCGACCGGGCCGTCGCCAGCGCCAGTACCGGCCGGACCCGCTTTCCGCCGGCCAGCAGCGAGTAGCGCATGGCCTCCACGAGCCCCGCGGCGGCCGGTGGCCCCTCGAACTCGATCCCTTCGAGATACCGATCGACCTGGGCGCGCAGGTCGTCCGGGTAGCTCACAAGAGCCGGTCCTGCCCCGGTGCCGGCTCGGCCGAGCCCTCACGGGTGAGCTTCTCCAGCTCCCCCGAGGCCTGTGAGGCCAGGGCGGCGCAGTCCTCTACGAGGGAGGCTGCCGCATCAGGGCTGAGCTCTCCCCCCCGCAGCTGCTCGGCGGCCCGTTCCAGCTGGCCGACGAGGTCGTCGAGCCGGGTGGTGTCAAGTTCACTCATCGCCGTCCGGATTCTGCCGCAACTCGTCGAAGGCGGCGTCCAGCACCCCGTTCACGAACGCAGGCGCCGAGCTCCCGCAGTACTCCTTGGCCACCTCCACCGCCTCCTCGATAGCTCCTGCCGGTGGGATCGGCGTCTCGGAAGGGATCGACTCCGGGTAGGCGACCTCGGCAAGGGCCACCAGCATCACCGACCGCTCGAGGGCCGCTATCCGGTCCAGCTCCCAACCGTTCGCGTTGCGCGCGATCAGGCCGCCGAGCCGGTCACGGTGGGTGTCGGCCGCCCGTGCCAGCGCCGCGGTGAACTCTGGCGCATCGCGCGATTCCAGGACCTCATCGACGGTCCGCCCGGAGATCTCAGCCTCGTAAAGGGCGAAGGCGGCCTCCCGCCGCTGGTCGGTGCGACGGGACAACTGGTTCAGACCCGGGACATGTATTCGCCGGACTCGGTCTGGACCTTCACGCGATCCCCCACGTCCACGAAGAGGGGAACCTGGATCACGGCTCCGGTCTCCAGCGTCGCCGGCTTGTTCCCGCCGCCTGATGCGGTGTCGCCGCGGACCCCCGGTTCGGTGTCCGAAACCTCAAGCTCGACCGAGGCGGGGAGCTGCAGCGACGAAGGGCTCCCGTCGATGAAGAGCATGTCCACCTCGTCGTTGGGCTTGGTCCAGCGCAGCTCCTCCGCCACCGCGTCCTCAGGAAGCGCGAGCTGCTCAAAGCTCTCGCTGTCCATGAAGTGCGCTTCGCTGCCGTCGGAATAAAGAAAGCTCATCCGACGTGCCTCGGTGTGCACGGAGCGGAACTTCTCGCCGGCCCTGAAGGTCTTGTCGATGACGTTGCCGTCGGTCGTCCGGCGAAGCTTCGTTCGTACAAAGGCGCCGCCCTTGCCGGGCTTGACGTGCTGGAAGTCGAGGATCTTGTACACGACCCCGTCTACCTCGATGTGGTTCCCGTTCTTGAATTCGCTGGTCGAGAGCATCGCGGCGGCGAGGTTAGCGCCCGGACTGGCTCTGCCAGCCTGTCCGGTGGCTACCGTTCCGGGTCGCGCTCCGCGCGAGCACCCCTGATGACGGACCTGACTGCGGACCCGGACGAAGAGAAGCCGCCCTCGGCGGCCGCCCTTCGCGCTGCCGAGCGGGAGAAGGAGCGCAGCGACCGCGCGGCCCGGGGCGTGGGGAAGGCGATCCGGCCGGAGATCCAGGCCCTTCGCGCCATTGCCGTCGTGACGGTGGTGATCTTCCACTACTGGCCCGAGCTGATCACCGGCGGCTACATCGGCGTCGACGTCTTCTTCGCGATCTCGGGATTCCTCATCACCGGGCACCTGATCCGTGAGGTGGGCCGAACGTCGAAGGTCTCGCTGCCGGGGTTCTGGGCCCGCCGAGCCCGGCGAATACTTCCCGCCGCTCTCCTCGTGCTCGCCTTCACGCTCGTGGCGGTATTGCTCGTCGTCCCGCAGAACCTCTGGGACCAGTTCCTGGCCGAGATCCGCGCCAGCACCCTCTACTACGAGAACTGGTACCTGGCCGGGCAGGCTGTCGACTACCTGGGCCAGGACAACCGTCCCTCCCCCGTGCAGCACTACTGGTCGCTCTCGGTCGAGGAGCAGTTCTACATCTTCTGGCCGGTGCTGATCGTCGTCGCGATGCTCTTTGCCCGCAGGAGCACCGACTCGGTACGGCTCCGGGCGATCGCCACGATGCTGGCGCTCCTCACAGCGATCAGCCTCGCGTGGTCGATCATCGGGACCGCGAACTCCCCCGAATCGGCCTTCTTCATCACGCCGACCCGGGTCTGGGAGTTCGGGGCCGGAGGCCTGCTGGCGCTGCTAGCCGTCTCGCGCGCCGACCCGAGGCTGAGGGCCGCCGTCTCCTGGCTCGGAATCGTGATGATCCTGGCCGCGGCGTTCCTCTACACGAAGGGGACCCCCTTCCCCGGCTACGCGGCAATCCTCCCGATCGCCGGCACCGTGCTGGTTATCTGGGCCGGCTCGCCGGCCGTCTCGTGGTCGCCTTTAGGCTGGATGAAGCTTAGGCCGGTGCAGTGGGTGGGCGATGTCTCTTATTCCATCTACCTCTGGCACTGGCCGCTCCTCATCCTCACGCCGTTCCTGCTGGACCGCGAGCTCTCAAACGCCGTGAAGCTCTTCCTCGTAGCCCTGACCCTCATCCTCGCGGCCCTCTCCAAGCGCTTCGTCGAGGACCCCATAAGGCAGGGACCGTTCCTCTCGCGCGAGCGGCCGCGCAAGACCGCGGTCGTGATGGTCGTAGCCACGCTTCCGGTGCTTCTCGGAGTCACCTTTGCCCTTAACGGCCTCAAGGACAGGCAGGCCACCGACCAGCGCGCCGCCGACCGGCTCGTGGCCAGCAACCCGCCTTGTCTTGGCGCCGCCTCCCGCGACCCGCAGAACCAGCCGTGCGTCAACCCGAAGCTCAAGGACGTCGTCATCCCCTCCCCCAGCTCGGTCAAGTTCCAGGAGGTGGCGACTGGCGAGAACCGGAACAAGAACCTCTGCATCAACGGCCTGCAGGACCAGAACGGAGTCTCGGTCTGTGGACTGGGCGTCCGGCCCTCAAAAGCCAAGCGCCAGGCGGCCCTGATCGGCGACAGCCACGCCGCCCAATGGCGGCCGGCCTTCAGCGACCTGGGCAAGGAGCGCGACTGGTACATCGCCTCGATGACCGAGAGCGGCTGCGACTTCACGACGGTCTCCCAGGTCCGCAGCCCACAGGACCCCGAAGCGTGCGCACAGTGGAAGCGAAACATCCCCAAGTGGCTCGCAGCGCACCCGGAAGTGAGCACGGTTTTCTTCAGCCAGGTTGCCACCGGGCAGCGCAAGGAGATCGCCTCCTACAAGAAGGCGTGGGCCGGCCTGCCGTCGTCGGTGAAGCAGATCGTCGTCATCCGGGACAACCCGAAGACCTCGGATACCTCCCTCGACTGCATCGAACGGGCGATCGGTAACGGAAAGCAGGCCGGCAAGGCCTGCGCCAACCGGCGATCCCAGGTGCTGCGCAGCGACAGCGCTGCCGTCGCGGCCAGCCAGCTGGGCGGCCGCAAGTACCGCACGATCGACCTGACGGACTATTACTGCGACAGGAAGCGCTGCTACCCGGTGATAGGTGGCGTCCTGGTGTACGCCGATGGCAACCATCAGTCGCCCCAGTGGAACCAGACCCTCGCCCCGTTCGCCCTGAGGGCGATTGAAGAGGACGGCTGGCTTCTCCCTCCACCTCCCCGCGGCTAGCCCCAGCGGCTGCCCGGGCAGCCCCTGCGGCCTAGGTGACCTCGACGAGCTCGCGGTCCAGTGCGGTGAGCACGGTCGGCTCGGCGCCGGTAACCACCACCAGGTCCTCGATCCGCACACCGAGCTCGCCGGGCAGGTAGACGCCCGGCTCGACGGTCACCACCATCCCGGCCTCCAGCGGATCGGTTCCGCCACGCGGGGAGAGGCGTGGCGCCTCGTGCACGTCGAGTCCGACTCCGTGGCCCAGGCCGTGGCCGAAGAATTCGCCAAAACCGGCCTCGTCGATAACGGCACGCGCCACGGCGTCGACCTGGGGTCCGGTGCGGCCCGCCTCAACCGCCTCGATCCCTGCGGCCCGGGCTGCGTTCACGACCCCGTATACCTCGAGTGCCCTCTCTCCTACCGGGCCGGACGCGAATGTCCGCGTGCAGTCCGAGCAGTAGCCGTCCAGCCGGGCTCCCCAGTCGACCGTAACGAGCAGGCCGGGTTCGATAACGACCTCCCTGGGTTCGGCGTGGGGCAGCGCCCCGTGGCTGCCGCTGGCAACGATGGGAGGAAAGCTGAGGCCATCCGCCCCTAGGCGAATCAGGGTCGTCTCGATGTCGATGGCCACGTCACGCTCCGTGCGGCCGGCGAGCCCGCGCTCGAGCACCTCGGCCAGAGCCTCGTCGGCGAGATTCGACGCGGCCTTGATCCGCGCGATCTCCTCGTCGTCCTTTACCTCCCGCAGTCGCCCCACGAGGCCCTTCGCCTCCTTGAGGGTGGCCGTTACCTCCAGCGCCTGCGAGAGCGACGAGAGTTGCTCGACCGTCACCTGGGAGGGGTCGAAACCCACCGCCCCAAGCTCCTCGCCCGACGTCGCCTCGGCCAGGCCGGCGCCGAGCAGGTCGAGGTTTGTTCGCACAACCCTCCAGCCGTCCGGCAGCTGTTCGGATGCCTGCTCCACGTACCGAAAGTCGGTCAGGAAGAGCGCCTCGCCGCCGTCGGCGGGGACGAGCGCCAGCCCGCTGGTGCCCGTGAAGCCGGTCAGCCACCTGAGGTCATGTTCTCCGGCGACAATGAGCCGGTCGAGGCCACTCTCCGAGATCTGGCCGGCAAGGCGACGCCTGCGCTCGACCGGAACGCTCACGAGGCGGCCGTGAGGTGCTGGCGAAGGATCTCGAGGCCTTCCCGGTATCCCTCAGGCCCCTTGCCCTTGACCGTTGCCACGCAGATGTCGGAGATCACCGACACGCGGCGGAAGTCCTCGCGGCTGTCCACGTCGCTGAGGTGGACCTCAACCGCCGGGAGGGCGGCGATCTCGAGGGCGTCGCGAATAGCCCACGAGTAGTGGGTCCAGGCCCCCGGGTTGAGAAGGATTGCGTCGGCTATCCCGTCGAGGCGGTGAAGGTGCTCCACGAACTCGCCTTCGGCATTCGTATGGAAGAAGGCGGCCTCGAGCCCGAGCTCGGAAGCCCAGGTGCCGACAGCCTGCTGGAGGCGGTCGAAATCCATCCCGCCGTAGTGCGCGGGGTCCCTGCGACCAAGCTGGTCGAGGTTCACGCCGTGCATGACGGCTATCCGGTTGTGTGCGAGCACGGCTCCAGTGTGCCACCAGCGCCGGGAGACCCCGGCACGGCTTCAGCCGGCTATCTCGGCCACCGCGGCATGCAGGAGCCGGTCCTCCACCGGGCAGCCCGGCTCAACCTCCCCCGGCGCGGCGCAGAGTACGAACGGCACATTCTCACCGACGCGCTTCTTGTCCAGCTTCGTGGCCTCGACCACCGCATCTACATCGAGCCTGGGGTGACGGACCGGGAGTCCCGCCTCCCCGAGCAGGCGGGAGACCTCCTCCCGCAGTTCCCCTGCTCCGGAGAGCCTGAGTGCCACGAGCAGGCCAAGGCCCACCGCCTCCCCGTGGCGCAGCTCGGCGTAGCCGGTAACCGTCTCGATCGCGTGGCCGGTGGTGTGGCCCAGGTTCAGGACCTGGCGTCGGCCCCCGTCGCGCTCGTCGGCGGCGACGACCCTGAGCTTCGTCCAGGCGCAGTCCCGGATCATCCGCTCGTCGAGAGGCTCACCGGCCGCTATGCGCGCCCATAGCTCGCCCCCGGCGATCAGTCCGGTCTTTATGACCTCCGCCTTTCCGGCGGCAATCTCGGCGGCCGGGAGGCTCGCCAGCAGTGCGGTGTCGGCGATCACCGCCTCGGGCTGGTGGTAGGCACCGACGTAGTTCTTCGCGGCCGGAAGGTCGACGCCGGTCTTTCCGCCGTAGGCCGAGTCGACCTGGGCCACCAGGGTCGTGGGGAGCTGGATGACCGGAACGCCCCTCTGATAACCGGCAGCGCAGAAGCCGGCGAGGTCACCGACGACACCTCCGCCGAGCGCAATGACCGTGTCGGCGCGGGTGGCCTGCTGCTCGGCCAGGGCCTGCCAGACGCGCTCCGCGGTCTCGAGCGTCTTGGCCTCCTCCCCGGGCGGAATCTCGATCAGGCCGGCGCTTTCGGGCACCAGCCCTGCATAAAGCTCTCCGACGTTGCTGTCGGTAATGACGAACCTCCTGCCCCCGCCGGCGGGCCAGGGCGCTCCGGCCAACGCCCCCTCACCGACCCAGCACGGGTAGGAATCCCGGCCGGCTACGGCCCAGAGCAGGTATGGAAGTGGCCCGGGGACGGCAGCCATCTCCCCGAGAACGGCGGCGAGCTGACGGACATCACCCACGCTCGGGGGAACGATGGCGTCGGCACTGAGCAGGTAGAGCGGCTCACGAGAGCGGTAGAGGGCGCGGAAGGCATCGCGATCGGCGGCAAGTGGCCTGCCGCCTCCCTGGCTGCGTTCCCACGCGAGCTCCTCCTCGACGTCGACCAGCACGACAAGGTGCGCCTCCAGCATCTCCCGGACGCCGGGGTCGCCGAGCGACCCGCCACCCAGCGCAATGACCTGGGGCTTGCCGCCAAGGAGCTCGGAGACCAGCGCGGCCTCAACCTGGCGGAACGCGGCCTCCCCGTCCTCCTCGAACAACTCGGCGACGCTTCGTCCGGAGCGCGCCTCCACCTCCGCATCGCTGTCGCTCCAGGCAACACCGAGCTCAGCGGCCAGCGCTTCGGCCAGCGTGCTCTTGCCGGCCCCCATGAAGCCGACGAGCACGATCGAGCGGATCAGCGCTGGCGCCACCCGATCCGCTCGCAGTAGGCGGCGACAGACTGCCGGACGTCTTCGATGTTGTCGCCCCCGAACTTCTCGCGGTAAGCGCCGGCGAGTACGAGCGCGACCATCGCCTCGCCGACAACACCGGCCGCCGGCACGGTGCAGGAGTCGGTCCTCTCCCTGAGCGCCTCGGCCGGCTCCCGCGTGGAGATGTCGACCGAGCGCAGCGGCTTGGTCAGGGTCGGCAGCGGCTTCATCGCACCCCGGACCGTCAGCGGCTCGCCGGTGGTCATTCCGCCCTCGAGCCCGCCGGCGCGGTTCGTCTCGCGGTAGTAGCCACGGTCATCGGAGTAGAAGATCTCGTCGTGGGCCTCCGAGCCCGGACGGGCAGGCAGGTCCCAACCGTCGCCGAGGGAGGCTCCCTTGACCGCCTGGATCGAGCATATGGCGCCCCCGATCCGGCCATCGAGGCGCGTCTCCCAGGAGATGTGGGAGCCCAGGCCCGGAACCAGGCCGAAGGCGACCACTTCGAAGACGCCGCCGATGGACTCGTTGGCCTTGCGCTGGACGTTGATGTGCTCGACCATCGCCGCGCCCGACTCGGGGTCCAGGCAGCGGACCGGGTCGTCATCGACCCCTTCGAAGCTGTCGACCGTGAGCCCACCCTCGGGATCGGGGGCGACAACGGTTCCGATCTGGACGACGTGCGACCTGATCTCGACGCCGAGTGCTCGAAGGAACTCGCGGCAGAGGGCGCCACCGGCCACGCGCGCCGTGGTCTCCCGGGCGCTCGCCCGCTCGAGGATGTCGCGGATGTCTCCCGTTCCGTACTTCCAGGCCCCAACAAGGTCGGCGTGACCGGGGCGCGGCAGAACCACAGGCGGAACGTCGGCCTCCACCGGCCATGGGTTCATCCGCTCTTCCCAGTTCTCGTAGTCCCGGTTGGCGACCTGGATTGCCACCGGCCCGCCGAGGAGCCTTCCGTGGCGCACCCCTGCGGTCACCTCGCAGCGGTCGGTCTCGATCTTCATCCGTCCGCCCCGGCCGTGGCCGAGCTGGCGCCGGGCGAGATCGCCGTCGATCGTCTCCCGGGCTACCTCCAGGCCGCCGGGCAGACCTTCGATGATGCAGGTCAGCCCAGGGCCGTGGGATTCACCTGCCGTGGTCATCCGCACCGTCATGGTCGCGTCGCAGGCTAGCGAGCGGGTGGGCCGTCAGGCGGGCCTATCCAGCCAGGGCGAGGGCCACGGCGACGCCGACTGCCAGGAACGGCGCGAGCGGAACGGACATGCCGGCCAGCGAACGGGTCGCGCCTGAAGCCGACAGGACGACGCACCAGGCAAGCGCCAGCCCGAGCCCAAGCACGATCGCCACGACCGCCGGCGGCCCCATTGCGGCAGCGACCAGGACTGCCAGCTTGGCGTCTCCTGCCCCGAAGGATCCCGGCCGCCGGAGTGCGGCGCCGCCGAACAGAGCCGCGGTCGCGCCCACTGCCACCACGAGCACGGTCACGTCGATCCCCGCGAAGATCGACACCGCGAACATGAGCGCCGCGCCACCGACGCTGCACGCATTGGGAATCGTCCTCGTGCGCAGGTCGGAGGCCGATGCCCACGCCATCAGCAGGCAGGTGACCGCCACGGCAGCCTCGGAAAGGTGCATACCCCCTGAGGCCCGGCGCGGCGCCCCCTCCCCCATGCCGCACGGTCCCCCTCCACTTATGCGTCAGAATCTCCCCCGTGCCCGGCCGCCGGCTGATCCTCGTCCTCGTGATGCTCCTGGTCACCCTGAGCGTGCTCTCGGCAAGCCGGGACATCTCCCGGCGCGGCCCGGCCGGCCAGGGCCAGCAGACGACCACCGCGACCCAGCCGGCCCAGCCCTCCGAAGGAAAGGACGGGGCGAAAAAGCCTGCCGACCGCAAGCCTCAGGCCACGCCGACGACCACGGCACGCCGCCTTCCCTCGAGCAGGCCGGTACGGGCACAGCTCGGCGAGCGGGTCGTCCTCCGGGTGAAGACCGGGCGCCCGGACATCATCGCCATCGACGCACTGGGAGTTCGCGCCCCGACCGGCCCCGGGACGAGCGGGACCCTCGACTTCGTGGCCGGGACCACGGGGAATTTCCCGGTCACCCTCGCCCTCGGAGAGAGGGAGATCGGGACCCTCTCGGTCAGCCGGTGACCTTTCAGGCCTCGTCGCGCCGGGCGGCCTGGGCGTCGTGACCCGGGATCGTCACGCCGCCCCCCTCACACCACGGACAGGTCACCGGGTGGGGCTCGCCGCCGGAGTTCGAGACCACCTTCCCGGTCCCGCTGCACGGCATGCAGGGACCAGGCTCGGCTGGAGCGTCCTGCTTTTTCTCGTCGTCGGCCATCGGCTGGCGGAGATTAGCGCTGATAGCTTCGAGTGAAATCGTGAGCGAAGGTGAACCGGGAAAAGCGACTCCACGGCGAGAAGCCAGGGCCCAGAGCCGTGGCATGTTCTTCGTCCGATACGTGCTGCCTGGGCTCATCATCCTCTCAGGACTGCTCCTGGGGCTGATTGACGGCCGCGAGCTCGCGTGGGAGGCGGGAGCGCTCCTCATCAGCGCCGGACTGTCGGTCTACCTTCTCAACTTTCTGTTCAGGCTCGGCGTACGCGGCGACCGCGCCCGCGACAGCGAGGAAGCGGCCCGCGAGCACTTCGACCGCACCGGTCGCTGGCCAGGCGAGTAGGCCACCATGGCCGACGCCGCGACGATCGAGGAGCTCGCCGCCCGCGCACGGGAGACCGGCGAGCTCGCCATCGATACCGAGTTCGTCGGGGAGGGGCGGTACCTGACCGAGCTCTGCCTGGTGCAGGTCGCGGTTCGCGGCGAAGGCGACGGTCCCGATCGCGTGGAGCTGATCGACCCGATCGAGGGCGATGGCCCCGTCCAGCCGCTGGCCGACGCCCTCGCCGACCCCGAGGTGGAGGTCGTGCTTCATGCCGGCAGGCAGGACATCGCGCTCCTGAGGCGCTGCTGGTCGACGGAGGTAACCAGCGTCTTCGACACCCAGGTGGCCGCCGCGTTCGCCGGAATGCGCGCCCAGATCGGCTACGAGCCGATGCTCGGCTCCCTCCTGGGCGTCAAGCTCCCAAAGGGAGCCGGCTTCACTCACTGGGACCGGCGCCCGCTCAGCGACGAGCAGCTCGAATACGCCCGGGGAGACGTGCTTCATCTCCTGGATGCCGCAGACATCCTGAAGGCTCGCCTGGCCGAGAGCGGCCGCAGCTCGTGGGTGGCCGAGGAGTGCCGCCCGCTGGAGGAGTCGACCGACATCCGCGACCCGCGGGCGGCGCTCGAGAAGCTGCCCAAGGCAGGCTCGCTCGACCCCGCGGAACGCGCCGTAGCGCTCTCCCTGCTCGAGTGGCGCGACCGTTCCGCCGAGCGCGAGAACCGGCCTCCCGCGAAGGTCGTGCCGGACGCCGCGATCGTGGACATCGCCCGCCGCTCCCCCACCGACCGCGAACAGCTGCGCCAGATCCGGGGACTGCACGACGGGATTCTCAGGCGCCGGGGCCGGGCAATCGTGGAGGCCGTCCAGGAGGGCCTCGATGCCGAGCCGATCCCCAGGGGTCCCCGCCGGACGCCAGCCACCGAGGGAAACGACGCTGCGCTGATCGTGGCCCTCGAGTCGCTCGTACGGGCCCGCGCGGCCGATACGGGGCTTGCCTACGAGCTCCTTGCCTCGCGTGCCGACCTGCAGGCGGTCATCAACGCCTTCCGCGATGGCGAAACCGACCCCGAGGTGCGGACGATGAGCGGCTGGCGGAGAGAGGTCGTGGGCGACGAGCTCCTGGAGATGCTGGGCGGGAGGCGGGCGCTGCGGATCGATGACGGGCTCCGGGTGGTAGTGGAGGAATAGGCGCCGAAGACCGGGGCCGACGGCCGCGCGCCTCCCTACACTTGGCCCATGGCCGATGAGGGAAACCGCGGTGGTCGTGGCCGCTCGGATGCGGAGATCCACCGCCGCCGCCGGCTGATTGCCGGGCTCGTAAGCGGCGGGGCCATCACCCTCGCCATAGTCCTTCTCGCCGTCACCGCTGGCAGTGCGGGGACCTGGGATCCCGCAGCGCTGAAGGATGGCGCGCGATCGGAGCTTCCGAAGCTCAAGCTGGAGGCCCAGGCCCGCGAGGCCGAGCGCCAGATCGCGAAGCGGAAAGCCGAGCAGGCAGCAGAAGACCGGGCGATCCAGGCCGTGATTCGCCAGAACCCCGTGCTGACGCGCGGGGGAAGCGCACGGAAGGAGGTGGCCCTGACCTTCGACGACGGGCCCAGCCAGTACACCAGCCAGATCCTCGACATCCTCAAGCGCTACAACGCCGAAGGAACCTTCTTCATCCTGGGCAACCAGATCAACGGCTTCCCCCTTCCGCTCCAGCGCGTGCTCGCGGAGGGTCACGCGCTGGGCAACCACAGCTGGAACCACGCCGACTTCACGACCCTTTCCACCGGAGACCTTCGCGGACAGCTCGACGACGTGAACGGCACCCTCGCCGCCAAGGGCGCCCCGAAGATCAACCTCTTCCGCCCGCCCTACGGGGCTTACGACCAGAAGGTCACGCAGGAAGTTGCCAGGAAAGGGATGCTCAGCGTCCTTTGGGACGTGGACACCAACGACTACAAGCAGCCCGACCCGAAGCAGATGGCTGCCGACGTGATCGCGCAGGCCCAGGCCGGCTCCGTCATCCTCATGCACGACGGCGGCGGACCCCGCCAAAACACAATCGCCGCCCTGCCCCTCATAATCAAAGGCCTGCGCAAGAAAGGCTTCGACATGGTGACCGTCCCGCAGCTTCTGCTGGACAATCCCCCGTCGGCCGAAGAGCAGGTTGAAGTGCAAAGAACACCCGTGGCCTGAGAACAGGCCGGAGAGAGGAGCACCACATGCAGGCAACGCCCAATCCGTCGGCGGACGAGCTGTCCGACCTCCCCCCCGAGGGGCGCGAGGCGCTCAAGCAGATGAGCAACTACTGGTGGGTCTGGCTGGTCATCGGAATCGCCTGGATCATCATTTCGCTCGTGATCCTGCAGTTCACCGAGGAGTCGCTCGACGTGGTCGGGATCATCATCGGCGCCATGTTCATCGGCGCCGGGATCCAGTACTTCATCCTCTCGACCCTCGTTGATCGCTGGCGCTGGGTCTGGATGCTGCTGGGAACGCTGCTGATCATCGGTGGCGTCGTGGCGATCTTCAACCCGGCTGAGACCTTCGAGGCCGTCGCCGACGTCCTGGGATTCATCTTCCTGCTGGTGGGATTCACCTGGATCTTCCAGGCCTTCAGCGAAAAGGACCACAACCCGGCCTGGTGGCTGGGACTGATCGCCGGCATCCTGATGCTCATCATCGCCTTCTGGACCGCCGGGCAGCTCGCCGGCGCCAAGGAGGTTCTGCTGGTCATTTTCGCCGGCGTATGGGCCCTGATGGCCGGCATCACCGACATCGTCCGCGCCTTCCAGCTGAAGGCGATCGGTTCGCGCCTGCAGTAGGAGTCAGCGGCCCGGCGCCTGCCGGGCCGCGTCGCGCATCACCTCGAGCGGAGCGGGCATGCCCGTCCACCGCTCGAGGGCGATGGCGCCCTGCCGGACGAGGATCTCGATCCCGTCGGCGACCTGCGCTCCGGCGGCCTGTCCCGCGGCGAGCAGCCTGCCCTCCGGGTCGGCGTAGACGAGGTCCACGACGGTTCCGTAATCCCCGAGCTCCGACGGAGAGATCGGCAGGACCGTGAACGGGTCGCCATCCATGCCCGCCGTCGTGCAGTTGACCAGCAGCTCGGCGCCGACCGGCTCCGGGACAGCCTCCACCCCGAGGTCGGCGGCCAGCTTCTGAGCACGCTCGGCGGTTCGGTTCCAGACCTTCACCTCGACTCCGGCCTGGCTCAGCGCCCACGCCACCGCGCGTGCGCTCCCCCCGGCGCCAAGGACAAGTGCCGTCGACCCCGGCTTGGGCTCGGAGGGAAGCGATGCCATGAACCCCGGTGCGTCGGTGTTGTCGGCATGGATTTCGCCGTCCTCGAAGACGAGCGTGTTGGCGGCGCCTATCTCGCGCGCTGCCGCGGTCGCCTCCCCGGCAAGCGCAAGCGCCGCTTCCTTGTGTGGAACCGTCACGCTCACCCCCCGGAAGCCTGAGGCGGGAAGGGCAGAGACTGTCTCGTCGAAGAGCTCCGGCGGCACCGGGAGCAGCTGGAAACGCCAGTCGTCGAGGCCGAGCGCCTCGAGCGCGGCGTTCTGGATCGCCGGCGAGAGGCTGTGGGCTACCGGATAGCCGACAACGCCCAGGCGATCAGCGCTCAAGGGAGCCGCCTCACTTCGGGCAGACCTTCGGGTCGCGGCCGCCAAGCTCGGCGCGCTTGGCGTTGTACGCGGCAACGTCCTGCTGGAATTCGGCATCGGTGCGCGAGAAGGCGTGTGCCCCGTTCCGGCATGGCGCGACCACGTAGTAGAGGTAGTCGACGTTGGCGGGACGGGCGGCCGCCTTCATGGACGCGAGGCCGGGGTTGCCGATCGGTCCCGGGGGCAGTCCCTGGCGGTTGCGGGTGTTGTACGGGGAATTGCTTCGAAGCTCGCTCGAGGTGAGCGGACGGGCCCAGTTGTCCACGGCATAACGGGTGGTTGCGTCGATTCCGAGCGGGATCGATTCACGCAGGCGGTTGTAGATGACCGCGGCCACGAGGCGACGCTCCGAGGCGACGCTCGTCTCGCGTTCGATCATCGAAGCGATGGTCAGCACGTCATACGGCGTGAGGTTCTTGCTCCGCGCGTAGGACATGTTCACCTCCTGGAAGGCCTGCTTGAAGGCGCGCAGCTGCTTCTCCACCAGGATCCGGGCTTCGGGGCGCGCGCGGGCCAACTCGTAAGTCGCCGGAAAGAGGAAGCCCTCCAGGCTCTTCACCGACGCAGGCGCGCCGTACCGGCGGGGGTTGAGCTGCGGCGACGAGACGCTGGCCTGCAGATAGTCCCCCCGGACTCCCTGCTCGGCGACGACAGGCGCCACCTCGCGCCGCGAAGGGCCTTCGGGTACGACCACGCTGATCACGGGTGCCGCGTTGCCGGAGTCGGTGAGGACCGCGAGGGCTGCCCCGTTGCCCATTCCTTCACGCAGCACGTAGGTGCCGGAGCGCAGGTCGCCGCGCTTCCCTTCGATCGTCGCCCGCGCCTCGAAGAAGAATCCCGATGAGACCACGCCGCGCTCGGCCAGGAGGTCGCCGACCCCGCCTGCTCCGAGCCCGGCAGGTATCCGGACCCGTACCTCCTGGCCGCCATCTCCCTTGAATGGCTCGAAGACGGCGACCACCATGAAGACGACTGCCGCCGCCAGCGCCGCGGCCAGTCCGGCGAGCAGTGCGTAGCGCCCGGGACTACGGCGCCTGCGCGGCGGGTCGCCGGCAGGAGGGACCGAGCCGGGTGGCGGAATCGTGCCGATTGGCCTGCGCGGGGCGCGTGGCGGCGGAACCCTTCCCCCGGCCTGGCCCGCGGCACCTGCCGGCGCGGAACCCGGTGGCACCGTCGGTTGGGACGGCGGGGGCTCGGTGGTCTCCGGCGGCGCTGGAGGGTCTGCGGGGCCTGCCGCGGGAGGCGGCTGCTCTCCCGCGCCATCGCGGCGCCTCATCCGCTCCAGCCGCGCGGCCTCGCGCTCCTCGGGCGTCCTTTCGCTCACTGGCCCTCGCTCCCGCCATCGGTACCGTTCGATGCGAGCCACTCCTCGAGCAGGATCGCCGCCGCCCGGGAATCCTCCGCAGCGCTTCCACCTGTTGCCTGGGCGAGCTTGGTGGTGAACCGTTCGTCATAGAGGCGGACGTCGGCTCCACGCCCGAGCGCTCCCTCGAGGCGCCGGGCGAACTCGCGTACCTCGCCGGTCTGGGCGGAGTCGCCTCCTGAGAGAGAGACGGGAAGCCCGACGAGCACGACCTCGGCGCCTGTCTCCTGGGCGAGCTGTGCCAGCCGCCTCATCCCGGCCCGCGTGCCGGGGTTTTCCACCGGCTCGACGGGCGTGGCAATCGTCCCACTCGGGTCGCTGACCGCGCACCCGCAGCGAGCCGCACCGTAGTCGAGAGCCAGCACCCGCACTCCGGTCAGCCGCCAAGCGCGGCGACGATCACCGCTTCCCCGGCCTCCAGGGCATCAGGAAGCGCCTCCGGGTCCCGCCCGCCGGCCTGGGCCATCGTGTCGCGCCCGCCGCCACCGCCGCCAACGCGGGCGGCTGCCGCCGCGACGACTTCGCCGGCGCGAACCCCCCGTTCGACCAGGGCTGGGTCCACCACGGCCACGAGATGGACCCGACCCTCCTCGGTGCTGCCCATCAGGACAGCCGCTCCCGGGCCTGCGGCCCCCTTCACGCGGTCGGCCACCTCGACCAGTGCCTTCGCTCCGACGCCCTCGACGGCGGCGACCACAACCGGCGCGCCACCCACCTCGCGCGCGCCGCCGGCGACCGCCTCGACGTCGACATCCGCCCCCGGCCCCGAGCCTCCGCGGGCAGCCTTTTCGCGAAGGCTCTCGATCGCCCTGGGCAGCTCCTCAGGGGTCGTCTTCAGCGATAGTGCAGCCTCCCCCAGGAGCCGGTCGTGCTCCCGGAGCATTCCCACGGCAACCGGCCCGGTGGCGGCCTCGATACGGCGCACGTTGGCCGCAGAGGAGCCTTCGCTGATGATCCGGAAAGCGCCGATCTCGGAGGTCCGGGCCACGTGTGTCCCACCGCAGAGCTCGCGCGAGCCGCTGCCTCCATCGATCTCCACCATCCGGACCTCGTCGCCGTACTTCTCTCCGAAGAGCGCCATCGCACCGAGCTGCTGGGCTTCGTTCAGGGAGGTTGTCCGCCAGCCAACGTCGAGGTTTCCGAGTATCTGCTCGTTGACCTGGTCCTCCACCGAGCGGCGCTCCTCGTCGGTCAGGCGCCCGGAATGGGTGAAGTCGAAACGGAGCTTGTCGGGGCCGACGTAGGAGCCTGCCTGGCGGACGTGGTCGCCAAGGGTCCGGCGCAGCGCGGCGTGGAGCAGGTGGGTCGCGGTGTGGTTGCACTCGGTTGCGTGACGCGCCTCGCGATCGACTTCGGCTACGACTCTCGTTCCCGGCTTGAACGCTTCGGCTCCGGCTCCCTCGACGAGCACCGCCTGGTCGTCGCCGGCGCGAAGGACCGTCTTCACCCTGCCGACTTCAGTTCCGGCCGGGTCGAGAAGCCTTCCCGAGTCGGCGACCTGGCCTCCACCTTCGGCGTAGAAGGGCGAGTCCTCGAGCTTGACCAGGATCCCGTCGTCGTCGGCAGTCGCTGCCGTGATGACAGTCTCGCGGGTCAGCTCGTCGTAACCGACGAATCGGGTGGAGTCCGCGCCGAGGGCGTGTACCGCTTCGGCGCTTACCGCGACCTTCCCGCCGCCGTCGCCAGCGGCAGAGCGCGCACGCTGCTCGTCCATAAGGCGCTCGAACTCGTCATCGGCCGTGAAGGGAACGCCCCTCTCCTCCGCGAGCTCGCGGGTCAGCTCGATCGGGAAGCCAAAGGTGTCGTGGAGCTTGAAGGCATCCTGGGCGCTGAGCTCGCCCTGGTCGAGGAGCTCATCGAGCAGGGCGCTGCCCTGTTCGAGCGTCCGGGCGAACCCCTCCTCCTCTCCGCGCACCCAGCCAAGGATCGTCTCGCGCCCTTCCACGAGCTCGGGATAGGCGGGCCCCATTACCTCGATCACCTCCTCCACGAAGGTCGGGAGGAAGATCCCCTCGATCCCGATCCGGCGGCCCTGCTGGATTGCCCTGCGCATCACGCGCCGCAGGATGTAACCCCGCTCTTCGTTAGAGGGGACTATCCCGTCGGCGATGAGGAAGGTCATTGCGCGGGAATGGTCGGCAAGGATGCGAAGGGCGCGCTCCTCGGGCTCCGCGGTCGCGAGCTCGCGTCCGAGCGCCATGAGGCCCGCAAACTGGTCGGTCTCGAAGACAGTGGCGGCGTCCTGCTGGATCAGGGCGAGACGGTTGAGCCCCAGGCCGGTGTCGATGTTGCGCGCCGGGAGCGGCTCAAGCTTCCCGGGCTGCCCCTGGTCGAACTCCATGAAGACGAGGTTCCAGTACTCAAGGAAACGGTCGTTCTCGCCTCCCGGAAGGTCACCGGGCGAGCCGAACTGCTCCCCGCGGTCGAGATAGAGCTCGCTGCAGGGCCCGCAGGGCCCGGTCGGGCCGGCCTGCCAGAAGTTCTCGGAGCGCGGACAGGGAACTATCCGCTCCCGAGGCACGCCGACCGCCTCCCAGGCGGCGATCGCCTCCTCGTCCGGCCCGAGGCCCAGCTCCGGGTCTCCCTCGAAGACGGTGATCCAGATCGCCTCCGGGTCAAAGCCGAACCCCTCCAGGGAGAGCTCCCATGCCATCTCGATGGCGCCTTCCTTGAAGTAGTCGCCGATCGAGAAGTTGCCGAGCATCTCGAAGAAGGTCAGGTGCCGGGCGGTGGTCCCTACGTTCTCGATGTCGGTCGTCCTGAAGCACTTCTGGCAGCTGGTGAGACGCCTGGCCGGCGGTTCCTCGAGGCCCAGGAAGTACTCCTTGAGCGGGTGCATTCCCGCCGTCGTCAGGAGGACCGAAGGATCGAATGAGGCGGGCACCAGCGAGGCCGACTCACGCAGCAGGTGGCCCCGGCTTTCGAAGAAGCCGAGGAACTCGCCGCGAATCTCGTCGGAGCTGCGTGGGGCCATCACGCGATTGTCGCGCATCCGACAACACGGTCACCGTCAAGGAAGACGGCGGTCTGCCCGGGCGCTGGCGCCCGGACGGGGCTGCGCAGCACCAGCCGCTCGCCTTCGAGGCGACAGGCAACCGCCGGAGCGTGCGACCTCAGCTTCACCGTTGCCACCCTCTCCGCGCCATCCCGAAGGCGCACGTCGGTCAGGCGGATCTGCTGCCTGTGCAGGCTGCCCGCCGGCCCCGCGGTCACCGTGTTGCGCCGGGTATCGGTCTCCAGCACGTAGTGGGGCTCGTCGAGCCCGCCGATCTCCAGCCCTCGCCTCTGGCCAACGGTGTAACGGTGAGCGCCTCGGTGGCTGCCGATGACCCTCCCCTCGGTATCGAGAATCTCTCCCTCCATCTCCTCCATCTCGCCGAACCGGGCCAGAAACTCCTCGCGGCCCACTCCGGCCAGGAAACAGAGGTCCTGGGAGTCGGGGGTAGCCGCTACTTCGAGGCCGGCATCTGCCGCCAGCCGCCTGACCTCCTCCTTAGTCAGATCGCCCAGCGGGAACTCCATACGGGCCAGCGACCTTTCGTCGAGCCCGGCGAGCATGAAGCTCTGGTCCTTGGCCCGGTCGGCGGCGCAGAGAAGCTCTCCCCCACCCTCCGTACGGGCGTAATGCCCGGTCGCCAGGCCCCGGGCGCCGACCCGGCCGGCGAGGTCGAGCATGGCATCCAGACGCAGCGAGCCGTTGCAGCGGATGCATGGGTTCGGGGTCCTTCCCTGCCTGTGGGCGGCCAGCCATGGGCCGACGACCTGGCGACCAAAATCCTCGCGCAGGTCGAGCGTCAGGTGGGGTATGCCCAGCGAGCGGGCGACCCGGCGTGCGCGGACGACCGCACTCGCAGAACAGCAGCTTGCCTCCGCGTCGCCCTCGGGGTCTCGCCAAAGCTCAAGCGTCACGGCCACCGGCTCGCAACCGTCCGCTTCACGGCAAAGAAGCGCCGCGACGGCCGAATCCACACCTCCGCTCATGGCGACCAGGACCCGCCGCGGATCGGGCTGGATCGCTGGCGCCGCCAGCACAGCGGCCCCAAGGGCCCGGGCGAGAGCTTCGGCGGCCAGGTCGGCGGCGTGAAACTTCCCTGCGCTCAGCTCCCCGAGCTCCTCCGAGATCTCCGCGGGGCCGATTAGCGCGGCTTCGAGAACTGATGAGCCGTCGACCAGCGAGGCCGCCGCGCTTCCGGCGGCCAACGCGCTTCCGCACCCGGACGCATCGAAGCTGACCGCCACGACCCGCGAGTCCTCGACCCGGAGGGAGATCCTCACGAGGTCACCGCAGGGCGCCCCGCCTGCGGTCCCGCTGGACGTGCCCGGCTCCGGGCCTCCGCGCGCGTGCGGATGGTTCAGGTGCTCCTCGAAGGCCACGCGGTCCATCGGCCCGCAGTCTAGGCCGGGACCCTCAGGAATCCTGGCGCGGGGGCGCGAGCGCCTTCAATCCCAGCTCGCGCAGCTGGCCCGGTTCGGCGGGGCCCGGTGCCCCGGTTAGCGGATCGGCTCCGCTGGCGGTCTTCGGGAAGGCGATCACGTCACGTATCGATTCGCGGCCGCAGGCCAGGGCAACGATGCGGTCGAGGCCGAAGGCGATGCCCCCGTGCGGTGGTGCGCCATACCCGAGCGCTTCGAGCAGGAAGCCGAAGCGCTCCCGCGCCTCCTCTTCGGGAAGCCCGATGATCTCGAAAACCTGCTGCTGGACCTCCGGCGTATGGATTCGGATCGATCCTCCCCCGATCTCGACTCCATCCACGGTCAGGTCGTAGGCCCGTGACCGCAGCGAGGCGGGCTTCTCCATGTCCCCGACCGGCGCGGTGAAGGGGTGATGGAGAGCGGTCAGCCCGCCCTCGTCGCCCTCTTCGAACATCGGGAAGTCAACGACCCAGCAGGCATCGTGAACCCCCGGATCGGCCAGGTCGAAACGCTCGGCGAGATCAAGGCGCAGCGCCCCGATGGCAACCGGAGCAACGGACGGGCTGTCAGCGACGAAGCAGAGCAGGTCTCCGTCAGTGGCCTCCAGCGCCTGGTTGGTGGCCTCGACCTGTTCCGAAGTGAAGAAGCGGGCAAGGTTCCCTGTCCAGCCGCCTTCGCCTACGACGATCGGCGCCACTGCCTTGGCTCCGTGACGCTGGACGACCTCGTTGAGCGAATCCAGCTCGGACCTCGACATCTCGCGCGCGCCTGCGTTGAGCGCCCTCACCACACCGCCGGACTCGAGGACCGACTGGAAGACCTTGAACTCCGACCCCCGCAGCTCCTCGCTCACGTCAACGATCTCCATCCCGAAGCGCCGGTCCGGGCGGTCGCTGCCGAAGCGGAGCATCGCCTCCTCCCAGGGAATCCGCTCCCAGGGCGGCGGGGCCACCTTGAATCCGACCTCCTCGAAGACGGCGCCCATCACGGCCTCGGAGATCGCGATTACGTCCTCCTCCTCCACGAATGACATCTCGATGTCGAGCTGGGTGAACTCGGGCTGACGGTCGGCGCGCAGGTCCTCGTCCCGGAAGCAGCGAGCGATCTGGTAGTAGCGCTCGAACCCGGAGAACATCAGGAGCTGCTTGAAGAGCTGGGGCGACTGAGGAAGCGCATACCAGTCACCCGGAGCCATCCGGCTGGGCACGAGGAAGTCGCGGGCACCCTCGGGGGTCGAACGGGTGAGTACCGGCGTCTCGATCTCGAGGAAGTCGTTCTCCTCGAGCACGCGCCGCATCGTGCCGGCCACCTTCGAGCGCGTGGCAATCGCATTGGCCATCGCCTCACGCCGGAGATCGAGCCAGCGGTACTTGAGGCGGGTGGTCTCCTCAACGGGACCGTCCTCGTCGATCTGGAACGGTGGCGTCTGGCTGACCGCGACGTGGTCGCATGAGCTGACGGCCAGCTCGACCGCGCCCGTAGGCATCTCCGGGTTGACGTTCTCCGGGTCGCGCAGGACCAGCTCCCCCGATGCGCTGATGACGTGCTCCGGCCGAAGCCTCTCGGCGAGCGCGAAGAGCTCAGGGTCGGTCTCCGGGTGAAAGACCAGCTGGAGCAGCCCGCTGCGGTCACGCAGGTCGATGAAGATCAGGCCACCGTGATCGCGACGCCGGTGAACCCAGCCGGCCACGCGGACCTCCCCGCCGACCTGCTCTTCACCGAGGTCGCCGCACCAGCGGTCCCTCATCGGATTGGGCCGTGGATGCTTCACGAGACCAGGCCCCGCTCGCGAAGGACCGACGCCACGGTGGAGCTGCTGCTCTCCTCGTCCCAGCTCTCTCCGGCCTCATGGTCCTCAAGGACGATGCCGTCCCCGCCGACCACCGCGGTGAAGCGGGCGCCGACACGGTTGGCCTGCTTGCGCTGCCCCTTGAGCGAGCGCCCGGCGAGCTCCATCTGGGTAGCGACCCCGGCGCTGCGCGCCTCGCAGGCCAGGGCAAAGGCCCCAAGGCGCGTCTGCGGTGAGTCGTCGGCCACGGCAACGAAGAGGGTGGTTACCGGCTGGGGCTCCGGGCGCTCCTCGGCGGCAAGGATGATGCGCTCGATACCGGCGGCCCAGCCCATCCCGGGAACCACGTCGCCTCCGATCTGGGCGGAAAGGCCGTCGTAACGGCCTCCGCCGGCGACGCCGCTCTGGGCGCCGAGGGCCTCGGAGGTGAATTCGAAGACGGTGCGGGTGTAGTAGTCGAGCCCCCTGACGAGCGTCGGGTCGACCTCGTAAGCAACGCCCGCAGCCTCAAGCAGCGCAAGCACCTCCGCGAAGTGCGCGGCGTCGGCTTCCGAGAGGTGGTCCGACAGGAGGGGCGCCCCTGCCATGACCTCGCGGGTGCCGTCGTGATCAGAGTCGAAGGCGCGCATTGGGTTGGTTTCCAGCCGCCCCCTCACCTCGTCGGAGAGCCGGTCCTCGTGGCCCTTGAGGTAATCGCGGAGCACGTTTCGGTAGGCCGCGCGGGACTCGGCGTCACCGAGCGAGGCCACGCGGAGCACGAGGCCGCCGACCCCGAGCTCGACCAGGATCCGGGCAAGGAGGATGATCGCCTCGGCATCGACCGCCGGGTCATCGGAGCCGATCGCCTCGGCTCCCACCTGCCAGAACTGTCGGTAGCGGCCGGACTGCGCACGTTCGTAGCGCCAGCAGCTCGACGCATACCAGAGCTTCACCGGCTGCGGGAGCTTGTGCATCCCGTGATCGAGGTATGCGCGCATTACCGGGGCAGTCACCTCAGGGCGCAGGGTGAGAGACCGGCCACCGCCATCCTCGAAGGTGTACATCTCCTTCTGGACTATGTCGGTGGCGTCCCCGACCGTCCGCGTAAAGAGCTCGGTCGCCTCGAACGCCGGGGTCTCGATGCGCCGGTAACCGGCGCCCTCGAGGATCGCCCGGGCGGTCTCGACGACGGCGCGCCTCATCGGCGCTTGCTCCGGGAGGATGTCGAAGGTCCCGCGGGGCGGGCGAAGCAGGTCGCTCACTGCACGGCCGGAAGGTCGGCGAGGAAGGGGTTGGTGGCCTTCTCCTGGCCAAGGGTGGTCACTCCCATGTGGCCGGGGAGGACGGGGGTCTCGTCGGGAAAGCGATCGACGAGGCCGGCGATGCTCTGCATCAGGCGCCCGTGATCGGACCCGGGCAGGTCGGTCCTTCCGACCGAACTCTGGAAGAGGACGTCACCCGAGGCCAGGACGGTCCCTACCGGAGAACCTTCGGCCTCGAGCGCGTATGTCACGTGGCCCGGGCTGTGGCCCGGTGTCGAGATCACGTCGATGGCGAAGCCGGCGATCTCCAGCCGCTCGCCGCCGCTGACGAAGTGCTCGGCCTCCCAGCCCTCCATCGGTGGCAGCCCGACGAGAGAGGTCGCCATGTTTGGGTCCCGGAGCCAGTCACGCTCGGCCTCCGGGGCGTAGACCGGGGCGCCGGTCAGCCGTGCGAGGTGGGCGACCGCCCCCACGTGGTCGACGTGGCAGTGCGTTACGAGGATTGCCTCCAGTTCGGCGCCCGTCTCCTCAAGCATTCCGGCCAGGCGCTCACCCTCGTCGCCAGGATCGACGAAGATCGCCTTCGGGGAATCGTCGGCGGTCCGCAGCAGGTAGGTGTTCTCCTGGAACGGCCCGACCGTGGCCATCCGCACGTCCATTACTTCGGTGCCTTCCCGCCGGCGCCCTGGCCCAGCTTGGCCATCCGCCGCCGGTAGATCCAGCGGTCGGTGAAATAGCTGAGGGGGATGTAGAACGCGAGCATCGCCGCGCCAAGGACCATCGACGTCCCGACCGGCTGCTTGAGGAACAGGACCAGGACGGCGACGAAAATGACCACGGCGATCAGCGAGCGATTCGCGGCGCTGCGCCACGAAGGCGGCCTGTCGCGCCGATCGGGCTTGCCAGCTGCCTTGCCCCGCTCCGAAGTTGACGGGGCGCGCCCCGTGCGCCCGCGGGCCTCAACCATGCCGGCTGCGTTTCCGCGGTGCTTGGTGCGGCGTTTCTTCTTCGTCTGGGCCATCGGCCTCAGAAGCCTAGAGCGTCTTCCAGCGTGGCCCGGCCGCGGCACTCGAGCCCTGCGGGGAAATCGCGGAAGGCTTCGCGGGGCGCCAGCCCGACGAGCTCGACGGCGGCCACCGGGGCCCTGCGCGCTACCTCGTCAACGAGCCTGGCGAGCGGCACCGCGACGTGATCCTCGACGTTGACCGACACCTGGGCCACCCCACCCCGGGCGGGAAGCTCGATCCCGATCGCCCGGACTCCCGGAAGGCCCGTTTCGGCGCCCTCGCGGATCCGGGAGGCCACCTCGCGGGCGGTCTCGACATCTGCCGGCGCGGCCAGCTCGAGATTGAAGGCGACCAGCGGAGGGCGTGCGGCGACCAGAGAAGCACCCCCCTGGGGTGACAGCCGGCGGGGTCCGAAGTCCGGGCTCACCTCTCCGGCCGAAACGCGCTCGGCGAGCCTCTCGAACCCTCCCCGTCGCAGGTCGGCCCGCGAGCGTCCGCCCGCGAGCTCCCCGTACAGGAAGACCGGCAGCGAGGCCTCATGCCCCAGCCGGTCCGCGAGAACGAGTGCCTCGGCGCAGGCAGCTCCCCTGCGTTCAGCGTCGAGGTAGACGACAGGGGCAACGTCGAGCACCCCCACGCACGGATGGCTGCCTCCGTATTCGCGCAGGTCGAGGCGCGCGACCGCAGCAATCGCGCCGTCCCGCACTGCGCTGGCCAGGCTTCCCGCCCGGCCGGCGAGCGTGAATACGGCACGTCCGTGGTCCGGGTCGAAGTGAGGCTCGCAGAGCAGCACCGCATCGCCCCTGCGGGTAAAGGCGTCGGCCAATTCGCCAACCAGCGCAGGGTCTGCGCCCACCGAGACGTTGGGAACAGCCAGGAGGGTCTCTTCGCGCTTCAACTGCTGCCTCTCCTCCCTGCCGGTAAAGGGGATACCCCGGATCGCGGCGGCCCTGCAGCAGGCTATTCTGCCCCTCCGGCCGGAGTAGCTCAGTTGGTTAGAGCAGCGGAATCATAATCCGCGTGTCGGGGGTTCGAGTCCCTCCTCCGGCATCTCCGGTGCGCACCTTTTCCCGTCGGCACGGGTTGAAGGGGGTGCTGCGCCGGACGCTCCGGAGCGTCCTAGCCTGAACCCGATGGCACTGAAACCACTCCACAGAAGGCTCCTTGCCGCCGTAGTCGCGTCGACCGCCCTGCTCGGCCTGCACGCCCAGCCGGCATCGTCGGCGAACGTGCACCCCGCCTTCGCCACGCAGGCGATGTGGATCTGGCAGCTGCCGAAGACCGAGGGCGGATCGGTAGAGCGGATCATCGCCCGCGCGAAGGCCAACCGGATCGGCGCGGTCTACATCAAGTCGGCCGATGCCGGCAATCGCTGGTCGCAGTTTTCCGCTGCCGCCGTCTCGCAGCTCAAGGCGGCCGGCCTGCGCGTCTGCGGTTGGCAGTTCGTCTACGGCAACCGCCCTCTCTCCGAGGCAGCCGCGGGCGCGGCAGCAAAGGCCGCCGGGGCCGAGTGCCTGATCATCGATGCCGAGAGCGCCTACAAGGGCAAGTACGCAGCGGCGACCTCCTACATGAAGGAGCTGCGCCGCCGGGTCGGGAACTCCTACCCGCTCGGCTTCACGAGCTTCCCCTACGTCAGCTTCCACACGACGGTTCCCTACTCGGTCTTCCTGGGGGCCAAGGGCGCCCAGGTGAACATGCCCCAGGTCTACTGGCGCGACATCGGGACGACTGTCACGACCGCCATGACGCGCACCTGGCGCGAGAACAGGATCTACGGACGTCCGATCGTCCCGATCGGGCAGACCTACCAGAGCGCCCCGGTCTCCGACATCGCCCGCTTCCGGGCCTTCGCCCGGGCATGGGACGCGCCCGGTTACAGCTGGTGGGAGTGGAGCACTACCTCTTCCCGGCAGTGGGCCGCGCTGGCAAACCGCAACGTGTCGCGGATCAATCCGGGCGACCCGGGCTGGCCGGTACTCGGCCGCGGCGCCAAGGGAGACCCGGTGCGCCAGGGCCAGCGGCTCCTGATCGCTGCGGGCTTCGGAGCAGTGAAGGCCAACGGGATCTTCGGCGACGCGACCGCCGCGGCCGTCAGGTCGCTGCAGGAGTCCCGCAGGATCCCGGTTACCGGGACGCTGGACGCAGCCACCTGGCCAGCGCTGATCAAGGTTGCGGCCGCGCGGATCAGCGAGCGGCGCCTCGCAAACGCCTCCGAGCTCTCTCCTTAGGTCCGGGCCGGCCTCTAGCTTTGGCTCCAGCCAAGCGAGGAGGCCCAGATGCAGTCCGCCCAGCCACCGCAGGACCCCGCCCCGTACGGAGGGCAGGTCGGCCAGGAGACGCCGTACCAGGTAGCCGGCTACGGGCCGCCCCCGGGAAAGCCCGGCGGAGGGTGGTGGGCCGCGGCGGTGGTCGTCGCGATCGCCTTCCTCGTCGGCGGCTTCTTCATCGGGACCTTCGTGGAGAAGAACAAGTACGAGGCGGGCAAGCCGGCCTACGACGAGATCTACAACGTCGGCTACCAGGCCGGACAGGGCGAAGGCTCCCTGGAGGGGGAGAAGGCGGGCCGCAAGGAAGGGAAGAAGGCCGGGAAGGAGATCGGCTACCAGCAGGGCAAGAGCGAGGGCGAACAGCAGGGCGAGATCAAGGGAACCGCTGAGGGGGCCTCAGCAGCACTTGGCGGTCTGACCGGATGGGATCCGGACTCCAACTACATCGTCAAGGTGAGCGAGGGCCCATCGGCCGAGGTGCCATTCGTAATCAGCAGGCGCTCGGAGATGAAGCTCGGATCGTCCTACGCCCTCTGCCAGCAGGACCCGAAGCAGGTCTGCGTTCGCAGCGAGCGCTGAAGCCCGCCCGATCAGGCGTCCTGGCGCGGAGCCCGGGGAGCAAACCCGGTGCAGCGGATCACCGGCATACGCGGGTACTTGGGATACCGCCTGTCGTCCCGCGAGAGCAGGCACATCGAGAACCGGGAGCCGCGCGTATTTCCCACGAGCTTCTGGTGGGCGCACTCGCCGCAGAGGCCAAACCCATCGTGAGGAGCCATCGCTCGATTATCGCGCCCGTACCCTGAAGGCGGGCCCGAAGCCCGCTGCCTGAATATGAGCACGCTCGACGCCACCCCCCAATCCGGACTGGCCACCTTCTGGCGGCTGCTTGGCTTCCTGCGCCCGTACCGGCGAGGAGTCGCGGCGAGCTTTGCCTTCGCGACCGCCGCGATGGCCATGACGGTCGCGATCCCCTGGCTCACGGGACGCGCCATCAACCAGATCAACGAGGGAGACGAAGCCGACCTGAGGACGCTCGCAGCGGCGGTCCTGCTAGCCGGCGTCCTGCGCCTGGGCCTCACCTTCGTCAGGAGGATCGTGGCCGGGCGGGTCTCCCTGGGCGTCGAATACGACCTGCGTTCCAGGATGTACAGGCAGCTGCAATCACTGGAGCTCGCCTTCTTCGACACCGAGCAGACCGGCCAACTCATGTCGCGGGCCACCGTGGACCTTCAGTCGGTCCGGTTCTTCCTGGGCTACGGGCTGATCTTCATGATCCAGTCGCTACTGACGATCGTGCTCGCCTCGGTGGCAATGCTCCTCACCGACCCCCTCCTGGCCGTTATCTCGCTCGCGCCGGTCCCATTCGTGATCCTCGTGGCATTCCGCTACGGGCGCCGCTCGCGCCCTGCCCTCCAGGAGGTGCAGCAGAGGATCGCCGAGCTCACCGCCGACGTGGAGGAGAACATCGGCGGCGTGCGGGTCGTCAAGGCGTTCGCGGCCGAGCGGCGCCAGCAGGCACGTTTCGACTGGCAGGTCGGGCGCGTCTTCGAGCAGGCCATGATCTCCACCCGGCTGCAGGCCTTCTACAACCCGCTGATTGGCTTCCTCCCCCAGCTCGGGCTGGCCGCCGTCCTGTTCATCGGCGGCCGGCAGGTGATCAACGACAACCTGACCATTGGGGCATTCAGCGCCTTCTACGTCTACCTGCTGATGCTCATCTCCCCCATGAGGACCTTCGGCGTCTCGCTCGGTCTCGCCCAGCGCGCGACCGCCTCCGGCGCCAGGCTCTTCCAGGTCCTCGACCGTGAGCCCCGCGTCACCAGCATGCCCGGAGCGCCGCCCCTGCCGCCCGGCCGGGGCGAGGTTCGCTTCGAGCAGGCAACGCTGCGGTACCCCGGCGCCTCACGGGATGCGCTGCAGGCAATCGACCTGACCGTTCCCGCCGGCCGAACGGTTGCGCTGGTCGGTGGCACCGGCTCGGGAAAGAGCTCGCTCGTGCAGCTGGTCCCGCGCCTCTACGACGTCACCGCTGGCGCCGTCCTCGTCGATGGCACCGACGTGCGCGACGTCGAGCTCTCCTCGCTTCGGGGACAGGTCGCGGTAGTCGACGACAACCCGTTCCTCTTTTCCGCCAGCATCGCCGAGAACATCGCCTACGGACGGCCGGACGCCAGCGATGAGGAGATCCGCAAGGCGGCCCGGCGCGCCCAGGCCCTCCCGTTCATCGAGGAGCTGCCGGACGGCATGGAGACGATGGTCGGAGAGCGCGGGATGACGCTCTCCGGCGGCCAGCGACAGCGGATCGCGATCGCCCGGGCGCTGATCACCGACCCGAGGATCCTGGTCCTCGATGACGCCACCTCCAGCGTCGACGCATCGACCGAGAGCGAGATCAAGCGCGCTCTCGAGGAGGTCATGGAAGGGCGGACGACCTTCGTCATCGCCCACCGGCTCTCGACCATCGCCCTTGCGGAGGAGATCGTCCTGCTCGAGGACGGTCGCCTGGTCGCCCACGGCAACCACGACCAGCTCCTGGCCGCCAGCGAGCTCTACAGGCAGATCGTCGAGAAGGGCCTGCCGGACCAGGTGTTCCTGACCCGCAAGCCGACCGAACGGGAGGTCGCGGGCCTGTGACCACCGCCGTAGCCGACCGCCGTGCCGATATCCAGCGCCGCCTGAAGGGCACCTCCGGCCGGGGCCGGAAGGTACGCGGCCTCGTCAACCTGATCGGCCCGTACCGGGGCAGGGCGGCGGTGATGTTCGGGGCGCTGGTGATCGGCGTGGCGGCGTCGCTGGCGCCGGCGCCGCTTGCCGCGATGGCGATCGACGACGGGATCATCCCGGGCAACCTGAATGCCCTCAACCTGGTCGTCGCTGCCTACCTGGCCAGCGTTCTTGTCGTCTGGGGCACCTCCTATCTCCAGACCTATCTGGTCGGGTGGGTCGGCCAGCGGGCCCTCCAGGACCTGCGCCGCAGGATCTTCCGCCACCTTCAGGAGATGCCGGTGGGCTTCTACGACTCGCGCCCCTCGGGAGTGCTCATCAGCCGCATGACCAATGACGTGGAGGCGCTCAACTCGCTGGTCACCGACACGGTGATCACGCTCTTCTCCGCCACGCTGACCCTCCTGGGCTCGATGGTCATCCTGCTGCTCCTCGACTGGCAGCTGGCGCTGCTGATCTTCCTGATCTTCCCGGTGATGGCGGTCCTCTCGCTGGCCTTCAGGATCGCCAGCGCCGACGCCTACCGGCGCACTCGGGAGACGATCGGCTCGCTGACCGCATACCTGCAGGAGACGCTCTCGGGAGTCCACGTGGTTCGCGCCTTCGCCCAGGAGCCGATGCACCGGGCGCGCTTCGCCGGCCTCAATGCCGCCAACCGCGAGGCGAACATGAAGACCGTCTGGCTGAACGCCAGCTACTTCCCGGCGGTCGAGTTCGTGAGCGCGCTGGCCACCGTCCTGGTGATTCTCTTCGGCGGCCTGCAGGCCATTAACGGGAATATCGAGATCGGGGTCCTCGTCGGGTTTGTGGCCGCCCTCAACGGCTTTTTCGACCCGATCGGTCAGCTCTCGCAGGTCTACACCACCTACCAGTCCGGCATGGCGGCGCTCGACAAGATCTTCGAGCTCCTCGACACGGAGCCGGACCTGACCGACTCGCCCGACGCCCGACCACTGCCGCCGGTGAAGGGAAAGATCGACTTCGCTGACGTGACCTTTGCCTACCCCTCCCGCAAGGCCGGCGGGGAGCCGGGTGCGCCGGCGGTCAGCGAGATCGCCCTCTCGATAGCTCCCGGCGAAACGATTGCCCTGGTAGGCACGACCGGGGCAGGCAAGTCCACCCTCGCCAAGCTGGTGGCCCGCTTCTACGACCCCAGCGAGGGAGCGGTCTCCGTGGACGGCCACGACCTCAGGTCGGTGACGATGGATTCCCTTCGCTCCCAGATGGGCTACGTCCCCCAGGAGGCCTATCTCTTCAGCGGCACCATCGCCGAGAACATCGCCTTCGGGGCGCCGGACGCGACCCGCGAGGAGCTCGAGTCCGCGGCCCGGGCGGCTGGGGCCATGGCCTTCATCGAATCCCTTCCGAACGGCCTCGACACCGAGGTGGGAGAACGCGGGGTGCAGCTCTCGGCCGGGCAGCGCCAGCTCGTCGCGTTTGCCCGCGCCATCGCCGCCGACCCGAGGATCCTCGTGCTCGACGAGGCGACCTCCAACGTCGACATCCACACGGAGCTGGCGATCGAGGAGGGCCTGCAGCGCCTGCTCGCCGGAAGGACAGCGATAGTGATCGCCCACCGCCTGTCGACGATCCGCGAAGCCGACAGGATCATCGTGCTCGAGCACGGAAAGATCGTCGAGCAGGGCAGCCACGACGAGCTTGTGGGAGCCGGCGGCCCGTACTCCGCGCTCTACCACGACTGGGCCCAGCAGGCATCCTCGTGAAGACCGCGATGGTCGAGCTGGACGGCGGTCGCTTCCTGATGGGCAACCCACGCGGTGACGGTTACCCGCAGGATGGTGAGGAGCCCGTCCACGAGGTCGCCCTATCCCCCTTCGCGATCGGCAGCACACCGGTGACCAACGCCGAATTTGCCGCCTTCGTGGAGGACACCGGGTACCAGACCGAGGCCGAGAAGACCGGCTGGTCGTTCGTCTTCACCATGTTCCTCCCGGAGGACTTCGAGCCGACCCGGGCGATCGGGCGGGCCCCCTGGTGGCGGCAGGTCTTCGGCGCCCAGTGGCGTCATCCCGAGGGGCCCCAGAGCGATATAGCCGGCCGCGAGGATCACCCGGTAACCCACGTCAGCTGGGATGACGCAAACGCTTACTGCGAGTGGGCGGGGCTGAGGCTCCCGACCGAGGCCGAGTGGGAGTTCGCGGCCCGCGGGGGGCTCGACGGCGCACAGTTCCCCTGGGGCGATGAGCTCGAGCCGGACGGCAGGCAGATGATGAACGTCTTCCAGGGGGAATTTCCGGCCAGGAACACCTGCGAGGACGGCTGGGCGGGGACCTCGCCTGTCGGCAGCTTCGAGTCCAACGGTTTCGGACTCTTCGACGCCACGGGAAACGTCTGGGAGTGGTGCGCCGACCGGTTCAGCGCGAACGCCTACCGCGAAGGGCCACATGCCGACCCGGAGGGCCCGCAGGCCGGAGACCAGCGGGTGATCCGCGGGGGCTCATACCTCTGCCACGCCTCCTACTGCCGGCGGTACCGCGTCGACGCGCGCAGCAGCAACACGCCGGACAGCACCAGCGGCAACACCGGGTTTCGCGTGGCCGCCAGCCGCTGACCGCCGGTGTAGTCTCGGCCTATGGAGGCGCTCCCCCTCGCCGCGTCGGCGCTCGACCTCGCGCGGTGGCAGTTCGCCGGCACGACCCTCTACCACTTCACCTTCGTCCCCCTGACCCTGGGGCTCGCCCCGCTCGTCGCGGTGATGCAGACCCTCTGGTACCGCACCGGGAACGAGCAGTGGCTGCGCCTGACCAAGTTCTTCGGGACGCTCCTGATAATCAACTTCGCGATCGGCGCGGCGACCGGCCTCCTGCAGGAATTCCAGTTCGGGATGAACTGGTCCGCCTACTCGGCCTTCGTGGGGGACGTCTTCGGTTCCACGCTGGCCCTCGAAGGCCTGGCCGCATTCATGCTCGAGTCGACCTTCATCGGGCTGTGGGTCTTCGGCTGGAACCGGCTCTCACCGAAGATGCACCTGGCGACTATCTGGCTGGTCGCCGGCGGAACCTGGCTCTCGACGACCTTCATCCTCATGGCCAACTCGTGGATGCAGAACCCCGTCGGTTACTCGATCGACCCGGCTACCGGCCAGGCCCGGATGGAGAACCTGTGGGCGGTGGTCTCCAACCCGATAGCGATCTGGGCGGTCGCCCACACCCTCCTGATGGGGCTGATGACCGGGGCTTTCCTGCTGCTCGGGGTGGCCTGCTGGCACATCCTCAGGGGACGTAACGCTGCGCTCTTCCGGCCGATCGTGAAGTTGGCCCTGATTGTCGCCATCCCGGCGACCGCACTGAACCTTGCGGTCGGCAGCGGGTTCGGCGTGGCGCTCTACGAGGGGCCGCAGCCGATGAAGATCGCGGCGGCCGAAGCGCTGTGGAACAGCGAGAAGCCGGCCTCGTTCTCAATCTTCCAGGTAGGTGGCTTTACCGAGGAGGACCAGGAACCGAGCTTCTCGATCGAGATTCCCTACCTGCTCTCCTTCCTGGCCACCAACAACCCGACCTCTGAGGTCGACGGGATGCTGCAGATCCAGGACGAGCAGCGAAGCCGCCTCGGGCCGGGCAACTACCTGCCCAACATCTACCTGACCTACTGGGGGATGCGGGGAATGGCCTATATCGGCACCCTCTCGATGCTCGTGGCCCTCCTCGGCGGGTTTCTTTACTGGCGTGGGAAGCTCGAAAGCAGCCGCTGGTTCCTCAGGCTCGGAATAGTCGCGATCTCCTTCCCGTTCATCTCCGCGCTTATCGGCTGGGTCTTCACCGAGGCCGGCCGGCAGCCATGGATCGTCTACGAGGTGATGCGAACCGAGGACGGCGTCTCCCCTTCGGTCAGCGCCGGCGAAGTTGCTGCGAGCCTGTCGATCTTCATCGCCCTCTACACCGTGCTGGCGATCACCGCCTTCACGCTCCTGCGACGCTACGCACGCCTCGATCCCCCCGAGGCCAGCCCGGCCGACGAGAACGACCAGCCGATCGCTGTAGCGGGACTCTGAGATGGAACTCGCCGACTTCTGGTTCTTTGCGATCGGCGCCTTCTGGGCCACCTACCTCGTGCTCGAGGGCTTTGACTTCGGCGTGGGGATGATGCTCCCGCTCGACGGGCGTGACGAGGACGAGCGCGGCGAGCTCCT
>JBBATA010000003.1:0-86742 GCA_040399005.1 Solirubrobacteraceae bacterium | reverse complement strand
TCAGGTCGAGGAACGGCAGCCCCTGGTTGCGGTAGTTCTTGGCGATCGAGACGACGAGTCGCAGGTTCGACTCGACCATCTTCTGCTTGGCGTCGAGGTCGCCGCGCTCGATCCGCTTCGCCAGGTCAACCTCTTCCTGGGCGGTGAGCAGCCTGACCTTCCCGATGTCCTTGAGGAAGAGCTGGAGCGAGTCGGTCGTCATGTCCGGCCGCAGGTCGATCGAAGCCTTCTTGCGACGGGCCCGCTTGTCGGGGGCGCGCTCGGCGGCCGCCGGAGGGGCGGCCGGGTCCTCCTCGATCAGCTCGATCTCCTGGCCCTCGATCCACTTGGCGAGCTCCTCGCGATCGGAGTCGTCGATGTCGAGCTCCGCGGTGGCGCTGGCCAGGTCGGCCTGGGAGAGGACGCCGGTCTGGGTCCCCCGCGCCACCAGAGTCTTGATCTCTTCAAGTTCCTGAAGCTCGCTGACTGACATTGGTTCGTTGGTAGCTCCCTCGCCAGGGCCGCCATCGGGCCCGGACAGATCGTCTTGACATCGATCCCGGGGAGTGCGGCTCCGGCGTGCGGGCAGCTCCTCCTCGAGCAGCGCCACCAGAGTACCGCCGCCGGCCGGAGATCGCTCCAACTTTTTCCGAACCGGGGCTGGGCCGGGCCGGTGCCACATCACCTCTTCACCGGCGCGACACGGTTCGGTCGCCGGCGACCGCGACGGCCCCGGAACGGAAAATCCCCGGCAGTCCATCGGGTGGTGGCAGAATGGCACCATGGCTCCGCCGGAAAAGCCCAGCGAAGGGGACGAGAAGGACGTTCTCTCCAACCTGCCGCGCAGCCGGAAGCAGCGTCCCTCGGCGCGCCGGGAGGAGGCGCGGGCGGCGCGGGGCGCAGAAGGAGCGGCGCCGAACGGCGAAGGGTCGGCCGACGCCAGGGCCAAGCTGTCCTCCGCAGCCGCGGCGAAGAAAGAGCCAGCGAAGAAGAAGCCCGCGAAGAAGAAGCCTGCGGCGCCGGCACACGAGCCGGCCGGCCACGAAGAGCGCGAGCGTCCCCGCAAGCGCGTCCCGGCCGCCGGCTACGCCACCGTCCGCGAGCCGGGCTCATACGGCAATGCCGACCCCGATGAGCTGCTGAAGAGCTTCGTCCGGGGCATCCTGCGCCGGCTGCCGGGCTGATCGGCAATCATTAGCCGCGAGGGAACTTCATCCGACTCCGCACGCCCCTGGCGCCCATAGGTACTCGCACGCTCCTGGCACTCGCTGCCGTCGCCCTGGCCGCTCCCCCCGCCTCCCTGGCCGCCGGCGGCACCATGGCCGAGGACTCGCTGCTGATTGCGAAGCCGGGGCTGGTGCGCGAGAAGCTCGCCCTCACCGGAATCGCCAGCGGCGAGAGCCACCGGCCGAGGGTCGAGGTCCAGATCGCCCAGTCCGACGGCTCGTGGGCGACGATCGCCAGGGCCCGGGCGAGCCGCAGTGGCTCCTTCCGGACCTCGTGGCGTCCCCTTTCCTCCGGCCGCTTCACCCTGCGCGCGGTAACCGCAGGCGCCTCCGCCTCGTCCACGGCCACCACCACGGTCAGCGTCATGCGGCGCACGGTGGCCACCTGGTACGACCAGGCCGGGTCGACCACCGCCTGCGGCGTCGACCTCGAGAAGGACACGCTCGGCGTCGCGCACAAGAGCCTCCCCTGCGGCACCGTGCTCGAGTTCTCCTTCCGGGGGCGATCGGTCACCACTCCGGTGATCGATCGCGGCCCCTTCGTGAAGGGGGTCAGCTACGACCTCACGATCGAGGCAGCCCGGAGAATCGGATTCGTCTCGACCGGCCGGGGAACGGTCGGCGTCCTGCCGGCGGCCACTCCGCTCTCGGCGCCGGCGCCCACGCCGGGGCTGGCCGCCGGCCACCGGCGCTGAGGCGGCCGTGGGCGCAGAGCCGATAGACGTCGCCCAGGCCCGCCGGCTCGTCCTCGAGGCCTGCCGGCCGCTGCCCGGAGAGGAGGTCGCGGTCGACCAGGCGCTGGGACGCACCCTCGCCGCCGGCGTCCTGGCCGCCGCCGATGTGCCGGGCACAGACACCAGCGCGATGGACGGGATCGCCGCCCTTTCCTCGCCGGCGGGCACCGAGCTGAGGATCGTGGACGAGGCCCGGGCCGGACACCCGGCCGCCCGCATCCCTTCCCGCGGGGAGGCGATCCGGATCTCAACCGGGGCGGTCGTTCCCGAGGGGCCGTTCGGGGTGCTCCAGCTCGAGCTCTTCGAAGACCGTGGCGAGACGGTCGTGACGGCCGACGAGCTGCGCGAAGGCCGGAACGTCAGGCGTGCCGGCGAAGACCTCAGGGCCGGCCAGGAGGTTCTGGAAGCCGGGCGCGTGCTGGACCCGGCGGCTCTCGGTGTCGCAGTGGCTGCCGGCAGGGCGCGGATCGAATGCGTTCGCCGGCCGGCGGTGGCCGTCGTAGCCACCGGCGACGAGCTTCGGCCTCCGGGCGAACCGCTCGAGCCCGGCCAGCTTCACGACTCCAACCTCGCCACCCTCTCCGCGCTGGCGATCAGCGACGGTGGTTCACTGGCCGGTGCCGGAAAGGCCGGTGACACCCTCGAGGCCACCGAGGCGGCCCTGGCCGAAGCGCTCGACGGCGCCGACATCGTGGTCTGCTCGGGAGGGGTCTCGGTAGGGCCCCACGACCACGTCAAGGAGGCCCTGGCCCGGCTCGGCGCCGAGGAGCTCTTCTGGCGGGTGGCCCTGAAGCCGGGGAAGCCGACCTGGTTCGGCACCCGCGACGGGAGTCTGGTCTTCGGGCTTCCCGGCAACCCGGTCTCGGCGATGGTCACCTGGATCCTCTTCGTCCGCCCGGCGATCGACGCGATGCTCGGGCGCACCTCAGGCAGGCCGGGCCGGGCACCGCTTGGAGAGGCCATTCCCCGCAACCCGGCCCGTGACGAGTGCATCCGGGTCAGGCTCCGGGACGGCCTCGCCTACTCCACCGGCCCCCAGGGATCACACGTCCTCAGCTCGATGGCCCTGGCCGACGGACTGGCCGTGATCCCCCGAGGGGAAGGGGAGCTGGCGGCCGGCGAGGAGGTCGAAATCGTGCCGGTGGCGGCTCAGGCCGCTTCCATGTAGGCGACGAGGCGGTTGGTCAGTGCCGTCAGCGACGGTGCCGGCTCCTCGATCGCCAGCGGGCGCCCGGCCAGCACCGCGTCGAGCTCGGCCCCGAGCTCCGGATCGGAACGGCCGGCCAGGGCGGCTCCCGCCTCGGTTGCGCGCCGGGTGGCCACCGGGTCCACGGTCCAGATCGCCTCGAACCGGCGGTCGAGATCGGGGTCCTCGTCGGGCTCGGTCACGCCGGGCTGCTCCCAGGCCAGCAGGCACGCCGCGTAGCCGGGAGCATCGACGACCACCGCCCATTCGTTGCCCAGGGCGTCCTCCGGCGCGACGGGAATCTCCACGGGCCCGCCCTCCGGGCGGCGCTCGACCGGGAAGTCGGCAAAGACGACGGCCGCGTCCGAGCGTGCCGCGAGCTCGCGGTAGCGGGGCTCGACCGCGCGGTAGAAGCCCTCGTGCTGGAAGGCGCCCACCAGCACCGGAGCGGCGGCCTGCGCGAGGGCCTCGTGCTCGATGGCCCGGCTGATGGCCATCAGCGTCGACTTGCGCAGTACCTGGGGCTTGACGTCGGGAAGCGAGGAGACCGCGGCGTAGATCGAAGGCCGGTCGGTGCCGTTCCCGCGCATCACCGCCCGCTCGATGGCCGCCGGAACGGAGAGCCCGCGGTGGCGGTAGGCCTGGACGCGGCGAAGGGCCTCGACGTCCTCGCGGCTGTAGAGCCGGTAGCCGGAGGGGGTCCTCTCCGGCTGCGGGAAACCATGGCGCTGCTCCCACATCCGGATCGTGCCGGCCGCGATACCGGTCTGGTCGGCGACGTCCTTGATCTTGAGGGTGTTCTTGGTCATTCCTGGCATGGAAAGGGGAGGCGTCGTCCCCCCCGACGTGGTTGTTACGGTCGAGTTGCCGCTGCGGCTCACCGTTTGGGCGCGTGGCCCGTATCCCCTCCAGATGAACGATTCGACGAAACCTTCGATCCTCCTCACCGGCGCCACCGGGGCGATCGGCGGCCTCCTGCTCGACAGGCTGCTCGAAGAGGGCTTCCCCGTCCGGTCGATGGTCCGCTCCCCCCAGGCTGCCGACCTCCCCGCAGGCACGGAGGTCGTCCAGGGTGACGTGCTCAGCGGCGACGGTCTCAAGGAGGCCACCGCGGGTATGGAGGTCGCCTACTACCTGATCCACTCGATGGGCAGGTCGCCCGGCGACTTCGAGGCCAACGACCGGCTCGGCGCCGCCAACTTCGCCAACGCGGCCCGCGATGCCGGGATCAGGCGGATCATCTACCTCGGCGGCCTGAAGGCAGAGGGGGAGGGTTCGGCCCACCTGCGCAGCCGCGAGGAGGTTGCCGAGATCCTCAGCACCGGCGCCCCCGAGTTCGTGCACGCCCGGGCGGCCATGGTGGTGGGAGCCGACAGCGCCTCCTTCACGATGCTCCGGCAGCTGGTTCACCGCCTGCCGGTGATGATCGGGCCGAAGTGGATCGACACCCGCTCCCAGCCGGTGGCCGTCACCGACGTGGTCGACGCGCTCGCCACGCTGGCCACCTACCCGGACCCGCCGGAGGACGTCGAGCTCGGCGGGGCCGACATCCTCAGCTACCGGGACATGATGAACCTCTTCGCCGACGTGGACGGACGACGGCGGCCGCTGATCATTCCCGTCCCCGTCATCTCCCCCCGCCTCTCTTCGTACTGGGTCCGGTTCGTTACCTCGGTCGACCCGGCACTGGCGCGCCCACTGATCGACGGCCTGAAGGAGGAGCTCGTCGTCCGCACGCCGCCCCCGGCAGGTATCAACGACGACCCCGAGAGCTTCGGGGAGGCGGTGGCCGACGCGCTCGCCGGTACGCGCGCCCGGGAGACGGCGTGAACGTAATCGTCAGGGATGTCCTGGTAATAGCCGGCCTCCTTGCCGCGCTATGGCTGGCGATGGTCGTAGCCACCCGGATACTTCGCCGCCCGCGGAAGATCGGCAACTCCTACGTCGGGGAGCTGCACGATGACACCGGGATATCCGGCGACGGGTCGGTTCTCTCGATCCAGTCGGCCGAGGTTGACATGGACGCCTCCGAGCTCGACGCGATCTGGAGCCCCGAGCACCTCGAGCGGCTCGCCCGCACCTACTGGCGGTTCCTGAGCCGGTGCACGCTCGGGCTGATCCGCGTCGTCTACGACGAGGACCACCGGTTCGTGGTCCTGGGGGCCAAGCCGCTGACCCTCCTCACCTTCCATGAGCCCGAGTACCTGATGGACGCCGAGCGCGGCGTGGTGCGCTGGCGCATCGAGAGGGGGATCCTGGTCGCCAGCCGCGGAACCGACGCCGACGGCTACCTGGAGATCGACGTCGAACGGTCGGGTTCGCCGAGGCCCGGTCGCGCAGACCTCAGCGTCGAGGTGACGGTCGCCAACTACTACCCGAGGATCGCCGCCGCCTTCACCCGCTGGGCCTACGCGGCGACCCAGTCGCGGATCCACGTGCTGGTGACCTACGGCTTCCTCAAGTCCCTGGCCCGGCTGGACCTCGCTCCGTCACGCGTGGGTCGCTTTGCCAGCATCGGGGAGCTCCCCGATCCCGAAGGACCTGGCCCGGGAGAGCGCCGGCAGGGCCGCGCCCCGGCCACCCCTCAGCCGTAACGGGCGCCGGCGATGCCGCGCAGCTTTGCGCGGTTGTGGCGGGCGCCTACCCGGCGGACCGTCCCGGAGCGTGAGCGCATCACGATCGACTCGGTCGACGCGACGCCGGCGCTCTCGTAGCGGACCCCCTGGAGCACGTCGCCGTCCGTTACCCCGGTAGCCGAGAAGAAGCAGTCCTCGCCGGCGACGAGGTCGTCCTGGGTGAGCTGGCGCTCGAGGTCGTAGCCGGCGTCGATTGCGGCCTGGCGCTCCTCTTCGTTGCGTGGCCACATCCGGCCGACGAGGCCGCCGCCGATCGCCTTGATCGCCGCCGCGGAGATCACCCCCTCGGGAGTGCCGCCCACGCCCCAGAGCAGGTCGACCGGGGAGCGCTCGCTGACCGCCAGCAACGCGGCGCTGACATCGCCGTCGCTGATCAGCCGGACCCGGGCGCCGGCGTCGCGGATCGCCTCGATCCCCTCCTCGTGGCGGTCCCTGTCGAGGACGACCACGGTTACGTCGCCAATATCGGTCCCCTTGCGCTCGGCCACCTTCGCGCAGAGCTCGCCGATCGGGGTGTCGAGGTCGAGCAGGTCGGCGATCTCCTCGTCGCCGGCGAGCTTCTCCATGTAGACGCAGGGGCCCGGGTCGAACATCGTGCCGCGCGGCGAGACGGCGATCACCGCCAGGGCGCTGGGCATGCCGCGGGCGGTCAGGGTGGTGCCCTCGAGAGGATCGACGGCGATGTCGACCTTCGGCTCGGAGCCGTCGCCGACCTCCTCGCCGTTGAAGAGCATCGGGGCCTCGTCCTTCTCGCCCTCGCCGATCACTACGACGCCGTCCATCGGGACTGTTTCGAGCACTCCCCGCATCGCGTCAACCGCGGCCTGGTCGGCCGCCTCCTTGTCACCCCGGCCCACCAGGCGGGCGGCGGCCAGGGCGGCCGCCTCGGTCACGCGGACCAGCTCGAGGGCGAGGTTGCGGTCGGGAGCTTGGCTCATCGGCGGCGCGAGCCTATCGCCGTTGCACCGCAGATGGCGACCGGTCCGCTTTCAGGCGGTAGCTTTTCGCCGATGGAACCGCTCGTTCACGACGGCACCATGGCGGGGAGCGCCTTCCCGCCGATTGCCGACTACGCGTTCCTCTCGGACTGCGAGTCGACCTGCCTGATCGCCCCCAGCGGCCGGGTGGAATGGATGTGCCTGCCGCGCGTGGACGGCCCCTCGATCTTCGGCGCGATGCTCGACCGCGACGCCGGCGGCTTCCGGATCTCCCCGGCCGACCAGCGGGTCCCCACCGGCCAGCGCTACGTGCCGGGCACGATGATCCTCGAGACCACCTGGGGCACCCGCACCGGCTGGGTGGTCTGCCAGGACGCCCTCCTGATCGGGCCCTGGCATCACGAGACCGAGCGCTCCCACACCCACCGGCGCTCCCCCACCGACAACGACGCCGACCACGTCCTGCTGCGGACGATGCGCTGCATCAACGGACAGGTCGAGATGCACGTCGAGTGCGAGCCCAAGCTCGATTACGGCGCCACTCCGGTCACCTGGGAGTACGGAGACGACGGGTACGGCGTCGGAATCGCCACCGCGGAGGGAAATGACCTCGAGCTGCGCCTCACCACCGACCTGCGCCTGGGCTTCGAGAGCGGCCGCGCCCGGGCACGCACCACGCTGCGAGAGGGCGACACCGCCTTCGTCGCCCTCAGCTGGTCCGAGCACCCGGCTCCGGCCAGCTACGACGAGGCCTACCGGCGACTCACATACACCGCCGACTTCTGGCACGACTGGCTCGCCCACGGCACCTTCCCCGACCACCCCTGGCGCGTCTACCTCCAGCGCAGCGCGCTGACGCTCAAGGGTCTCACCTACGCCCCGACCGGCGCGATGTGCGCGGCGGCAACCACCTCGCTCCCCGAGACGCCCGGCGGCGAGCGCAACTGGGACTACCGCTACTCCTGGATCCGGGACTCGACCTTCATGCTCTGGGGGCTCTACTCGCTCGGCTTCGCACAGGAGGCGGGCGACTACTACTACTTCATCGAGGACGTGGCCGGGGGCGAACGCGACCTGCAGGTCCTCTACGGGATCGGCGGGGAGACCGAGATCGAGGAGTCGACTCTCGACCACCTGGAGGGCTACGAGGAGTCCAGGCCGGTGAGGATCGGCAACGGGGCCTACAACCAGAAGCAGCACGACGTCTGGGGGTCGCTACTTGACTCGGTCTACATCCACACCAAGAACCGCGACCAGCTGCCCGAGTCGGCCTGGCCGATTCTCGTCCGCCAGGTTGAGCAGGCGATAGAGCACTGGAGGGAGCCCGACCGTGGCATCTGGGAGGTCCGCGGGGAGCCCCAGCACTTCGTCTCCTCGAAGGTCTTCTGCTGGGTGGCCTGCGACCGGGGTGCCCGCCTGGCGCGGCTGCGCAACGACCAGGAACGGGCCGAGCGCTGGGAGGCGGTGGCCGACGAGATCAAGGCCGACGTGATGGAAAACGGGATCGACCCGGAGACCGGCCGCTTCCGCCAGCACTACGGCACCAACGAGCTCGACGCCGCGCTGCTCCTCATCCCGCTGGTGCGCTTCCTGCCCGCCGACGACCCTCACGTGATGGCAACGGTCCTCGGGATCGCCGAGGACCTCACCGAGGACGGGTTCGTGCTGCGCTACCGGACCGACACCACCGACGACGGCCTCTCCGGCAAGGAGGGCTCGTTCGCGATCTGCTCCTTCTGGCTGGTCTCCGCCCTGGTCGACATCGGCTACCTGGAGTACGCCCGGACGCTCTGCGAGAAGCTCCTCTCCTTCTCAAGCCCGCTCCAGCTCTATGCCGAGGAGATCGACGCCGCCACCGGCCGCCACCTGGGCAACTTCCCCCAGGCGTTCACCCACCTTGCGCTGATCAACGCCGTGATGAAGCTGATCGCCGCCGAAGAGGAGTACGCCGCCGGCCACGAGGAACTCGACGCGACCCGCCCGGCGCTGGCGCCGGTTCCCAACGGCAACGGCATGCCGGGACCGGGCGCGTGAGCGCCCCAGAGGTCACCGGGCAGGCCGACGCGGAAGCCGCAGCCCACTACTGCGCCGCCGAGATGGCCGAGGCGATCCGCGAAGCGATCGCCGCGCGGGGAGCGGCCCACGTCGCCCTTTCCGGCGGCAACACCCCGGTCCGCACGTACGAGCTGCTGGGCGGCCTGGTGGGCAGCGGCGAGAACGTCCACCTCTGGCTGGCCGACGAACGCTGCGTGCCGCTCGATGACCCGGAATCCAACGCGAAGCTGATCTCGGAGACCCTCCACCTGCCCGCGGCGACGCTCCACACCGTCGACGGCACCCTCGGGCCCGACGCAGCGGCGACCGCCTACGCCAAGGAGCTGGGCGACGTCGTCCTCGACGTAGCGCTCCTCGGCCTCGGACCCGACGGCCACACCGCCTCCCTCTTCCCGGGCCACGCGACGCTCGAACAGCACGCATCGCGCGTGCTGCCGGTGAGCGACTCCCCCAAGCCCCCGCCCGAACGGGTGACGATGTCGCTCGACACCCTGGGAGCGGCGCGTTCGCTCCTGCTCCTCGCAACCGGAGAGGGCAAGGCCGACCCCCTGGCCCGGACCCTGGGCGAGCCGAGCCTCGACGCCCCGGCCTCGCTGCTACCGCGCGAGCGCCTCGAGGTAATTGCCGACCAGGCCGCCCTCGGCGGGGGCGACTGAGCCGGGAGCGAGCGGTGACCTCCGCGGGGCTTGAGCGGACAGCGCAGGACGAGCTCCTCAGCGAGCTGGCGGGGACCCGGGAGCGGACGCTCCGGTTCGCCGCCTCGATCGACGACGCCGACCTCGAGCGCCAGTTCGACCCGCTGCTGAGTCCGCTCGCCTGGGACCTGGCCCACATCGCCGCCTACGAAGATCTCTGGCTGGTCCAGGAGCACGCCGACCGGCCGGCGCTCCTTCCCGACCTCTCCACCGCCTACGACGCAATCGCCACGCCCCGCGCGATCCGCGGCCAGATCGAGAGCCTCGACGCCCCGGGCGCGCTGGAGTACCTGGCAGCGGTGCGCGACCGGACCCTTGAGGCGGCCGCCTCGGAGGGAGTCGACCGCGACCTCTTCGAGATGGTCGTCCGCCATGAACAGCAGCACATGGAGACCATGTGCCAGGCGGTGCTCCTCGCCGGGCTCGACGGCTTCGACCCGCCTTACCGGCGCGCAGCGCCGGCGGCGCCTCGCGCGGCGAGCGGCCTGGACTTCGTCTCGGTCGAAGGCGGGAGCTTCGTGATGGGCTTCGACGGGGACGGCTTCGCCTTCGACAACGAGCGACCGGCCCACGAGGTCGAGGTCGGCGGCTTCCTGCTCGGCCGGGTCCCGGTGACCACCGGCGAATGGCTGGCCTTCGTGGAGGAGGGCGGCTACCGGGAACGCGCGCACTGGAGCGACGAAGGCTGGGAGTGGGTAACCGGCTGCGACGCCGAAGCGCCCCTCTACTGGAACCTCGATGCCGGTACCGAGCGCACGGCCTGCGGGGAGCGGCCGCTCGACCCGGACCGGCCGGTCGCTCACGTCAGCTGGTTCGAGGCGCAGGCCTTCGCCCGCTCGCGCGAGGCCCGGCTGCCGACCGAGGCCGAGTGGGAGCGCGCCGCGACCTGGAACGGAGGCTGTGCGGCTCCCGCCGGCGAGGGCTGGACCGGGCAGGACGGATTCGACACCGCACCGGCCGGCTGCTTCCCGTCGGGCGCTGCCGACTGCGGAGCGCTCGACCTGATCGGGAACCTCTGGGAGTGGACGGCGACCGGGTTCGAGGGCTACCCCGGCTTCTCGCCCCACCCCTACCCGGAGTACTCGGAGGTCTTCTTCGGGAAGGGCTACCGGGTCCTTCGAGGCGGGTCGTGGGCCACCTCGGCCCGCGTGGCCACCCCGACCTTCCGAAACTGGGACCTCCCCCAGCGGCGCCAGATCTTCTCCGGGCTGCGCCTCGCGCGGGACGAGGCGTGAGCGCCACCGGCCCGGCCCCCAGGCCGAAGATCATCTCGCTGCTCGGCGACGGGGACGAGCGGACCCTCGGCGCCGACGTGCGCGAAGGGCTGTCGGGGACGTTCAAGGAGATCCCGCCCAAGCACTTCTACGACACGGACGGGGCCGAGCTCTTCGACCGGATCTGCGAGCTGCCGGAGTACTACCCGACGCGGGCCGAGCGGGCGATCCTCGAGCAGCACTCCGCCGCGATCGCCGAGGAGACCAGGATGGCCGAACTGGTCGAGCTCGGCTCGGGCACCGCGGAGAAGACGATGGTCCTGCTCCGGGCCGGGAGAGAGGCCGGAACGCTGCTGCGCTACCTGCCGGTCGACGTGACCGAGCAGATGGTGCGCGACTGCGCTGCTCGCTGCGGCCAGGAGCTCCCCGGGCTGGAGGTGACCGGGATCGTCGGCGACTTCGTCCGCCACCTCGACGAGGTGCCGGTCCCCGCCGAAGGCCAGCCGCGCGTGGTGGCACTGCTCGGCGGGACCATCGGCAACTTCCGCCCCGAGGAGCGCCGCGAGCTGCTGCGCTCGGTCGCCGGGCTCCTGCGCCGGGAGGGCGACTTCCTGCTGCTCGGAACCGACCTGGTCAAGGACCGCGAGCGGCTGGTCGCAGCCTACGACGACTCGGCCGGAGTGACCGCCGAATTCAACCGCAACGTCCTGAGGGTGGTGAACCGCGAGCTCGACGCCGACTTCGACGTCGACGGTTTCGAGCACGTCGCCCTGTGGGACGAAGAGGAGGAGTGGATCGAGATGCGGCTGCGGGCATCGCGACCGATGGCGGTGCGGATCGAGGGTCTCGACATGGATGTCGCCCTCGACGGAGGCGAGGAGATCCGCACCGAGATCAGCGCCAAGTTCACCGCCGAGCGGCTCGCCGCCGACCTGGCCGCGGCCGGGCTGGAGGCGACCCGGGTCTTCCACGACCCGGACCGCCTCTTCGCCCTTTCGCTTGCGCGGCCTGCTGCCTAGGAGACGCGCTCGATGACCATCGCCTCGCCCTGGCCCTGGGCGACGCACATCGTCTCGATGCCGTAGCGGCCGTCGAGCGTCTCGAGGTCGTTGATCAGCGTGGCCATCATCCGCACGCCGGTCATCCCGAAGGGGTGGCCGAGCGCGATCGCGCCGCCGTGCGGGTTGAGCTTCTCCATGTCGATCCCGACCTCGTCGGCGATCGGGAGCACCTGGGCGGCGAAGGCCTCGTTGAGCTCGACAACGTCGATGTCCTCGATCGTCAGGCCGGCACGGTCGAGGGCCTTCTTGATGGCCCCGATCGGCGCAACGCCCATGTACTCGGGCTCGTTGCCCCAGGTGGCCGCCGTGATGATCTTCGCGCGCGGCTTGATGCCGAGCTCGGCGGCCTTATCGGCGCTCATGATCAGGGCCGCTGCGGCCCCGTCGTTGAGGGGGCAGGCGTTACCGGCGGTGACCGTTCCGCCCTCGCGGAAGGCCGGCTCCAGCGTGGCGAGCTTCTCGACCGAGGAGCTGGCCCGCGGGCCGTCGTCCTTGCTCACCACGGTGCCGTCCTCGAGCGTGACCGGAACGATCTCGCGATCGAAGAAACCGGCCTCCTGGGCGGCCACCGCACGCTCCTGGGAGCGCTGGGCGAACTCGTCCTGGGCCTCGCGCGAGACGCCGTACTTCTCGGCGACGTTCTCGGCGGTGATGCCCATCGCGATGTAGGCGTCCGGCTGGCCCGGCTCCTTGCCCTGGAGCTTCTCGTTCTGGTCCTCCGGGTGGCCGGCCTCCTGGGCGGCGTTGTAACGGGAGACGAACTCGACGCCCGCGGCGATGTAGACGTCACCCTGGCCGGCGACGATGTCGTTGGCGGCCGAACGGATCGCCTCGAGGCCGGACGCGCAGTAGCGCGAGACGGTCGAGCCGGCGGTCTCGTCGCCGAGCTTCTCGCTCAGCAGGACTGCGATGCGGCCGATGTTGTTGGCCTGCAGGCCCTGCGGAAGGCCGCAGCCGCAGATCACTTCCTCGACGAGCGAGGGATCGACCTGGGGGTTGCGCTCAAGGAGCTGGTCGATGACGAAGGCGGTTGTCTCGTCGGGACGCAGCGTGGCCAGCGAGCCCTTGAAGGCGCGCCCCACCGGGGTCCGGACGATGTCGACGATTACTGCTTCGGGCATTTCTGGTTCCTCTCTGTTGTGGGCCCGGCGGTCGCACACCACGGGCGTTAATCCCCGGCGGTCGCACACCACGGGGCCTTTGTGCCGGTCGTATGTACCGGCAGGCTGGAAGATACCCCACCGGCCGACCGGCGCCGGTGCCGCTGGCGTAGGATCGCCCCAGGCAAGCGAATTCAAGGGGAAGCGATGAAGATCGAAGGCAGCGGTGCACTGGTATCCGGAGGGGCTTCGGGCCTGGGAGAGGCGACCGTCCGCCGGCTTCACGAGGCCGGAGCCAAGGTGGTCATCGCCGACGTCAACCCCGAGAAGGGCGAGCCGCTCGCCGAGGAGCTCGGGGCCGCCTTCGTCCAGTGCGACGTGCGCGAGGAGGACCAGGTCCAGGCCGCCGTCGACAAGGCCGCCGAGGCCGATGGCGGGCTGCGAATCGCCGTCTCCTGCGCCGGCACCGGAATCCCGATCAAGGTCGCCTCGAGTAAGGGCCCCCATCCGCTCGACGCCTTCAAGGTGATCATCGACATCAACCTCATCGGCACCTTCAACGTGATGCGCCTCGCCGCATTCAGGATGCTCTCCGACAACGAGCCGGACGATGAGGGCGAGCGCGGCGTGGTGATCAACACCGCCTCCGTGGCCGCCTTCGAGGGCCAGGTCGGCCAGATCGCCTACTCGGCCTCCAAGGGCGGTGTTGTCGGCATGACGATTCCCGCCGCCCGCGACCTTGCCGACAAGGGCATCCGCGTCAACACGATCGCCCCCGGCCTCTTCGACACCCCCCTGCTCGGCGCCCTTCCGCAGGAGCAGCGCGACGCGCTCGGCGCGCAGGTGCCGTTCCCCAGCCGCCTGGGCCGGCCGGCCGAGTACGGCCAGCTCGTGGAGTCGATCGTCGAGAACCCGATGCTCAATGGCGAGACGATCCGGCTCGACGGCGCGATCCGGATGTCCCCCCGCTAGCCCCGAAGCCGGAAAACAGCTGGCGCGGGCGGCCTAGAGGCCGAGCCCGCGGACGCCCAGCTCATCGAAGCCGATGTGGTGGGCGAGCTCGTGGCGCACGGTGATCGTGACCTGCTCGCGCAGCAGCTCGGGATCGTGCCCGAAGTCCCGTCGCAGCGTGTCGCGGAAGATGATGATCCTGTCGCTGTAGTCGTCGCGGTGGGCGCCGTCGCCCTGGTAGAGGCCGTAGGCGCGGTGGCGGCGGCCGCCGTCCGAGATCACGACGGCAACGTTGCGGTTCAGCGCCTCGCGCAGCAGGTCGGGAAGGTCGTCGAGCGCGTCCCGCACCAGCTCCTCGAAGTCCTCGTCCGACCACGGGTCCAGCTCCAGGAAGTCCATCTCCTCCGGTTCGGCGGCAACCCCCTCGGCGGCCAGCCGCTCGCTCTCGACAACCAGCTCCTCGAACTCCTCTTCGGAGTCCGGCGAGCTCCAGTCGGCCAGCCAGAGGGCAATCATGATCGCCCCGCCGAAGACAACGACGGTCCCCAGGCCGATGATCGCCAGCCACTGGACCGTGCTCACCGCCGAGCTGGCGCTGAAGCCGCCGAGCAGGGTGGCCACCGAGAGCCCTGCGGCCAGGGCAACCGCCGCGGCGAAGGCGATTCGGCGGACCGGGGGCACGCCGATACCTAGGCCATGGCCCGCGAGATGACGATGCGCTGGATCTCGTTGGTGCCCTCGTAGATCTGGGTGATCTTGGCGTCGCGCATCATCCGCTCAACCGGGTACTCGCTCACGTATCCGTAGCCGCCGAGCACCTGAACGGCCTGGGTGGTGACCCACATCGCCACGTCGGAGGCGATCAGCTTGGCCATCGAGGTGAGCTTGCCCAGCTCGGCCTCGTCCCGGTCGGCAGCGGCCGAGGCGCGGTAGGTGAGCTCGCGGGCGGCGGCGGTGCGCGCCTCCATGTCGGCGAGCTTGAAGGCGATGCCCTGGTGCTCGTGGATCGGCTTGCCGAAGGTGATCCTCTCCTTGGCGTAGGCGTTGGCGTAGTCGGTCGCGCCCTGGGCGATGCCGACGGCCTGGGCCGCTGCCCCGAGCCGGGTGCGCTGGAGGACGCCAAGCGCGACGCCGAGTCCCTTCTCCGGGTCTCCGATCACGTTCGCGGCTGGGATCCGCACGTCCTCGAAGACCGGGGAGCCGGTCGGCGAGCCCTTGATCCCCATCTTCTTCTCGAGCTTGCCGACGGAGAATCCTTCCCGGTCCTTCTCGACGATGAACGCGCCGATCCTGCGGTTCTCGCGGTCGGTGCTGGCCATCACGACGTAGAAGTCGGCGACCCCGACGTTGGTGATCCAGTTCTTGGTCCCGTTGAGCACCCACTCGTCGCCGTCCTGGACGGCGGTGGTGCGCATCGAGGCCGGGTCGGAGCCCGCCTCGGGCTCGGAGAGGGCGAAGGCCGGTGACCACTCGCCGGTGGCGCACTTCGGCAGGAAGCGCTCCTTCTGCTCGTCGCTGCCGAAGAGCTGGATGGGCAGCGTGCCGAGGTCCTGGACCATGAGGATCAGAGAGGAGGAGGCGCAGACCTTGGCGATCTCCTCGGTGGCGATGCTGAGCATCAGCGTCCCGGTGCCGGTGCCGCCGTACTCGGACTCGAAGGGAAGGCCGAGGATGTCGTTCTCGGCCAGCAGCTCACGGATGTCCCACGGGTACTCGGCGTTGGCGTCGATGTCGTGGGCCCGGGGAGCGATCTTCTCCTGGGCGATCTGGCGGATCGTGTCGCGGAAGTCTGCGAACTCCTGCGGGATCTCATAGGACGAGGCACCTGCGGCTGTGGTCATGGCCACAGAATACGGGTCGGCCGCCACCGGCCCCGAAAAGACGAGGGGCCCCGCCGGGGGCCCCTCGAAGCGGTCCTTTGCGAACGGGTCAAAGCTTGGTGACGTCCACCGCCTTGGGTCCCTTGTCGCTGGGCTCCTCCTCGTAGGAAACGCGGGCGCCTTCGGCGAGGCTTCGGTAGCCGTCGCCGTTGATCGCCGTATGGTGAACGAACAGGTCGCGGCTGCCCTCGTCGGGCGTGATGAAACCGAAACCCTTCTCGTCGCTGAACCACTTCACTGTCCCAGTGGGCATTCCTCTTGAGTCCTCCCTGATGGTGCTGCTTAACGGAGGCGCGAAATTACCATTCGCAACCGTGGGCGGGAGATTTTTCGTAAACGTTCCGTTTATCCCCGGTGCCAATGAGCGCTGACCGCCTCAATCTCGGCCGGGGAGCGTCGATTCCGGTGAGCGAGGTGCAGCTGCGCACCACCCGCTCGTCCGGCCCGGGAGGCCAGCACGCCAACACCAGCGATACGCGCGTGGAGGCCGTCTTCGACGTCGGCGCGAGCCGCTCCCTGACCGCCGCCCAGCGCCGGCTCATCAGCGAGCGCTGCGGGCCGGTGGTGGTGACCGTCTCGCAGGATTCCCGCAGCCAGTCGCGCAACCGGGAGAAGGCGCTGGAACGGATGCGCGAGAAGCTCGCCGACGCGCTGAAGGTTGCACCCAGGCGCAGGCCGACGCGCCCGACCCGCGCCGCCCGCGAGCGAAGGCTCGCGGAGAAGCGCAGGCAGGCCGAGCGCAAGCGCGGCCGCAGGCCGCCTGCCAACGGCGACTAGGCCGTGCTCAGTAGCCCGCCGGGTGGCGGACCTTGAAGCCGCTGTTGGAGCGCATCGCCTTCTGCCAGCGCGAGCCGGAGTTGCCGCGGCCGCTCGTATCGAAGCGCAGCCCGGCGACCGTCATGTACATGTGGCCGGCGTTGGTGTAGATCGTGATCCACTTACCCGCGCCCGCCTCGCCGTAGTTGTAATAGCCATACGACGGAGCCGAGGCCTTGATCAGGCCGCCGCCGCGCAGCGCGTAGCTGACCGAGCCCGAGCAGTCATAGCCGCTGTCGATCCAGCGGCCGTGGCCGCCGCCCCACTTGTAGGGGGTCTTGGCGATCCGGTTGCCGGCGGCGATGACGCGCTTGACCGCCTCGGGGGCGTTCTCGGGCGCGATGGCCAGGCCGTCGGAGCCGAGCCGGGCGCGGTCGCCCGGAGCCAGGCGGGCCGGCTCGTCACCGCCGGCGGGGTCGCCGTCCTGGCCCTCGGCGGCGCTGTCGCCAACCAGGGTGCGCAGCTCGTAGAGGTCTCCGGCGTCGAGGCTGCCGTCGACCGGGCGCTTACTCTTGGCCTCGAACCGCTTGACCGCGATCCGGGTCGGGTCGGCGTAGGCGCCGTCGGGCTTGGGCGCGCCGTCGATGTGGGCGCGGCGCAGGTAGTCCTGAAGCTCACGGATGTCGCGGCCGCTCATTCCGGGCACCAGCGGAATGCGCTGCCCGAGCCGGGTGGCGCGCTTGCCCTTGCTTCCGTAGTTCAGGCCACCGCTGGCCTCGACGTTCCGGGGGCCCCGAGCCGCCGAGCGGATCGAGGCGATGGTGGTGCGGTCGGCGGTGCCGGTTACCGGCAGCCGGGCGGCGAACTGGAAGCGCTTGACCGCCGCGACGGTCTTGTCGGCGTACTCGCCGGTCACGGCCACCGGCAGCCCGACGCGCCCGAGCAGCTCCTGGAGGGTGCTGACGTCGGCGCCCTTGCTGCCCTTCTTGAGCTGCTTGGCGGAGAGTTTCGGTACCGGGGCCTGCGTCTCGGCTCCGGCCTGGGCGGCGGGTACAGAGACCGCCACGGCCGCGGCGGTAATGGTCAACAGCGTTCTGGTTCGTACGGCGAACATCGGGGAGACCCCCTCTTTTTGAGCGCCTGCGGGGTTAGCTGTCGGGCTCGCGCGAAAAAGGGCCGCGCTACGTCACTCTCTGGCGACGATTCGCCCCCGGCCACTAGGGCCAATTGGTTCCCCCGCTCCCCGGTGTCGGTGACATCGGGGACTCGGCTTTGGTCACAACGTTTGCGGCATGTTAGCGAAGATGCCTGCGGGATTACGTCAACCGCCCCGAAACAGGCCTCAGAGCCCGCCGTTACGGCGTTTCGAGGATGGCGTCGGCGATCGCCAGGGCCACTTCGCAGCGCCCCAGCAGCGGTATTTCCACGTACTCGTCGGGGTGGTGAGCGTGCCCTCCGCAGGGGCCCAGGCCGTCGATCGTCACCGGGATGGAGGAGGCAAAGTGGCTGGCGTCGCTGGCCCCGCCGCGGGCCGCGGCAACCACCGGCCGCCCGAGCGCCGCCGACGCCCTGGCGAGCACCGGTGCGCATGCCTCCCCGCTGTCCATCCCCGGCCACTCCCGGTCACGGGCGACCTCGATCTCCACCTCGCCCACGCGCGGGGGGATCGCTGCCTCCACCGGGCCGAAGGCCTCGATCCGGTCGGCACGCAGGTCGCAGACCAGCTGGCCTGAGGGCGGAACGACGTTCAGGGCCACCCCGGCATCCATCTGAGTGGGCACGGCAGTGAGGTGCTCCGGGCCGTCCGGGTCGGAGCAGCTGTCGACGACCTGCGCCACCTCGGCGAGCGCGAGCAGCGCGTTGGCCCCGAGCTCGGGTGCCGAGCCGCTGTGGGCCGCGCGCCCCTTCGCGGTGACCCGCAGCGCGACGGCGGCCTTTCGCCGCACGACCACGGCATCCTCTCCCCCGTCCGCGCGCTGGCCCCCTTCGAAGCAGAGGCAGGCATCGAAGCCGGCGAACCGGGCCGCGTGGGCGAAGGCTCCGGTACGCCACTCCTCGTCATTGACGAGCAGGAGCGATACCTCGGCCAGCTCCTCGCGGCCGGCGAGCGCTCCCATCAGCCCCAGGGCGATCGCGTCCCCACCCTTCATGTCGAAGCTGCCCGAACCGATCAGGCGATTGCCGGAGCGACGCGCGGCGATGAAGTCGTCGTGGGCCACGACGGTGTCCAGGTGACCAACCAGCAGGATGCGCCGCGTGCCGGGGCCACCCAGCGTGATGACGAGGTCCGGCGCATGCCCGGGCGTGGAGGAGGGAATCCGGTGGCACTCGGCCGCGGCGGGCGCCATCGCGCAGGCCACGGCGACGGCCCGCTCGGCGGCCTCGAGGTCCGACGACGGCGAGGAGATCGCCATCAGCGCCTCCAGGTCACGCTCTGCGGCCTGGGCCATCTGCGGGGCGTTCTGCTCTATCCAGGATTGCGCCACTGGCATACTCTCTCACCGATGGCGAAGGGACCCCAGCCAGGAGACGCCGCTCCCGACTTCGAGCTGCCCGGAACGGACGGCAGCTTCCGCCTGTCCGACCACCGCGGAGAGCGGGTGATCCTCCTCTTCTATCCCGGCGACGACACGCCCGGCTGCACCAAGCAGTTCTGTTCCTACCGGGACGACAGCGAGCAGATGGAATCGCTCGGTGCCACCGTGGTCGGGATCTCGGGGCAGGACCTCGACTCCCACGAGAAGTTCATCAGCAAGCACGGGCTCACCGTGCCGCTGCTCGCCGACGTCGGCCGCAAGGTGGCGGGCGAGTACGGGCTGACCGCGCCGGTGATCGGCACGCGGAGGGCCGTGATCATCGTCGACGAGGAAGGGATCGTGCGCTACCGCCACGTTCACCTGGTCGGGATCAGCCACCAGAGCGCAGGCCAGCTTCGCGAGGCGCTCGAGAGCATCGGGTCGGCGGCGTGAGCGACGAGCCGGAAGAGGCAACGGCGCCAGAGGCCGGGGCCGAGCCCACGGCGGTGACCGAGGCCGCGCCGGAGCCGGGCGCCGAGCCGACCGCGGCAGAGACACCCGAAGCCGGAGCCGCGACCCAGGCCGAGCCGGAGGGGGAAGCTCAGGCCGAGCCGGGGGGCGAAGCTCAGGCCGCGACGCACGCCGCGCCCGAAGGCGAAGCGAAGCCCGAAGCCCCGCCCGAAGGACAGTCAAAGCCCAAGGGAAAGAAGAAGGGCAAGGGCAAGGGACGCCGCAAGCCGCCGGCCCTTCCGCGCAGCCGCGCCGACCTGCCGATCGACGACCTGCGGGACGCCTCCCGCGCGACGATGGACCTCTTCGGGCCCGAGCGGGCGGTCCGCGAGTCATTTTCGATCCTCGCACCGCGCGAGCGCAGCGACATCTCCGCCCTCGTGGCCGCCGACGAGGACGCCCGGCCGCGGGCACGGAACATCGCCAACGGTTCGCTCGGGGCCGGGCGGATCGACAAGGCGATGGCCGCGACGATCATCTCGATGGCGCCGCAGCAGGCCCTCTGGACCGTAACCCTCGACCGAGAGCAGGCCGCTCAGCGGCTGGGGAAGGTGCGCGCGGCCAAGCAGCGCGACCGCCAGCGCAGCGAGCGGGCCAAGGAGCGCCGGCGCGGCGGCGACCGCGTAAGCAAGGAGCAGCTCAAGGCCGCCCAGGACGGGAGCGTCGGCGCGACGATCCGCTTCGTCACCGAGGAGGACCGCCGCGAGGAACGCAAGGCGGCCAAGGAGCGAAAGCCCAAGGGCGGCTCCAGCGTCCTCGACGAGCTCGGCTACTAGGCGCGCCGCGAGGCGATCAGCCGGTCGGCCTTCTCGATCGCCCCGTCGTCCAGGCGTCCACCGAGCCGTGAGCGGTTATCGGCAACGAGGCGGTAGGCGGCGCGCGTGGGCGCGGGGAGCGCCCTGAGCACCGGGGCGCCGAACGAGAGTGCCGGCAGGACGGAGGCGATCGGCGCAGCGGCATCTCCCCCGGAGTAAACGCGGCCGTCGGGGGTCACCGCGTGGGCGCTCTCCAGGCGCTCCGACTCGGGCACGCCGGCCAGCAGCCGGTCCCCCTCCTCCGCCTGGATCGGGACGAGCCTCAGGCGGCGGTCCCGGTCGAATGCGACCAGCCGCGCGACCGACCAGCGACACCAGCGGCAGTCCTCGTCGTAGAGGACGACCAGGCGCTCGCCGGCCATCGGCTCAGGCGCTGAGGATCAGCCGCATCCGCTCCTCGATGGCAGCGGTGACGGCGTCACGGAGCGGGCCCTCCCCGAACCGCTCCACGAGCTCGTGGAGGAAGCCCTCGATCACCAGGCGCCGGGCCTCGCCCTCGGGCAGGCCGTGGGAGCGCAGGTAGAAGAGCTGGTCCGGGTCGACCTGGGCGATCGCCGCGGCGTGCGTGCAGCGCACGTCGTTGGCCAGGATCTCCAGGCCCGGGATCGCGTCGGCGTGGGCCTTGCGGCTGAGCAGCAGGTTCCGCGACTCCTGGAAGGCGTCGGTCGACTGGGCCCCCTCGTCGACCTGGATCATCCCCCGCCATACGGCGCTGGAACGGCCATCGAGTATCCCCCGGAAGGCCAGGTCGGAGGTCGTGTCGGGCGCCGCGTGCTCCTGGAGGGTGTCGTAGTCGACGTGCTGGCGGCCGTCGATCGCGTAGGCGCCGGTAACCCGGGCGTCGGCTCCCGGACCGTCGAGCTTCGTCTCGAGAAAGACCTTGCCGTTGGCCGAGCCGAAGCCGAGCGTCACCCAGTCGACGGCGCCGTCGCGGGCGACTACGGCGCGCTGGCTCCCGAAGAGCCAGCTCTTCTCGTTGAGGGCCTGGGCGTCGACGAAACGCAGCCTCGCCCCCTGTCCGACGACGAGCTCGACGACCCCGTTCAGCAGCCCTTCGGTCTCGGCGTCGGCCGAGAGGCTCTGGTGCCAGACCTCGGCCTGAGCTCCCTCCTCGAGCACGACCAGCAGCCGCCACGCGAGCGAGCTTCCCGCCGCCTCGTGGATCGTCTCGAGCCAGACCGGCGCGTCGAGGGCGACGCCGCGCGGCACGTAGACGAAGGTGCCGTCGCTCCACTGGGCGTCGTTGCGGGCGACCAGCGCGGTGGACCCGGTCGGCACGACGCTCCCCAGGTGGCGCTCGACGAGCTCGGGGTGCTGGTCTGCGGCCTGGGCCAGGGACATCACGATCGGGCCCTCCGACGTGGCCGCCTCAGCGGATGGCCTCGCAGCGCCATCCGGGGCGCCGAGCGGCCCCTCGACGCTGCCCGGCTGGGCCCCGGGAGCCGGCTCCCAGTCGTCCAGCACGAGGTCGTCGACCGGAGTGAACTCCCAGCCGGCGACTCCGCGGAAGCTGGGCAGCTCGAGCTCGCCCAGGGCGTCCTGGGCGGCGGCCCGGCGCTCGGCCAGGAACGAAGGCTCCGATACGGCCTGGGTCATCCGATCGAGCCTTCCATCTGGAGCTCGATCAGGCGGTTCATCTCGACCGCGTACTCCATCGGCAGCTCCTTGACGATCGGCTCGATGAAGCCGTTGACGATCAGCTTCCCGGCCTCCTCCTCGTCGATGCCGTGGGCCATCAGGTAGAAGAGCTGCTCCTCGCCGACCTTGGAGACCGTGGCCTCGTGGCCGACGTCGACGTCGTCCTCGCCGATCCGGATCGTCGGGTAGGTGTCCGAGCGGCTCTCCTCGTCGAGCAGAAGCGCGTCGCAGACGACCTTCGACTTCGAACCACCGGCTCCCTTGGCCACCTCGAGCAGCCCGCGGTAGCTGGAACGCCCGCCGTCCTTGCTGATCGACTTGGCGAAGATGTTGGAGCTGGTATTCGGGGCGGCGTGGACGATCTTGCCGCCGGCGTCCTGGTGCTGGCCGTTGCCGGCGAAGGCGATCGAGAGGATCTCGCCGTGGGCCCGCTCGCCGGTCAGGTAGACCGACGGATACTTCATCGTCAGCTTCGAGCCAAGGTTGCAGTCGACCCACTCGACGGTCGCCTCGCGCTCGGCGATCGCCCGCTTGGTCACCAGGTTGAAGACGTTCTGCGACCAGTTCTGGACGGTCGTGTAACGGATCCGCGCCCCCGGCTTTGCGATCAGCTCGACGACGGCCGAGTGGAGCGAGTCGCTCGAGTAGGTCGGGGCGGTGCAGCCTTCGACGTAGTGAACGTAGGAGCCCTCGTCGGCGATGATCAGCGTCCGTTCGAACTGGCCCATGTTCTCCGTGTTGATCCGGAAGTAGGCCTGAAGGGGCATCTCCACGTGCACGCCCGGCGGCACGTAGACGAACGAACCGCCCGACCAGACCGCGCTGTTGAGCGCGGCGAGCTTGTTGTCGTTGGCCGGGATGACGGTGGCGAAGTACTCGCGCACCAGGTCGCCGTGCTCGCGCAGCCCGGTGTCCATGTCCAGGAAGATCACGCCCTGGTCCTCAAGGTCCTTGTTGACCTGGTGGTAGACGACCTCGGACTCGTACTGGGCGCCTACGCCGGCCAGGAACTTGCGCTCGGCCTCGGGAATCCCCAGGCGGTCGAAGGTCTTCTTGACGTCCTCGGGGACGTCATCCCAGGAGCGCTCGGCCTTCTCGGAGGCACGGACGAAGTAATGGATGTCGTCGAAGTCGACCTCGGCGAGCATCGGCGAGCCCCAGGTGGGCATCGGACGCGCCTCGAAGTGATCGAGCGCCTTGAGGCGGAACTCGCGCATCCACTCCGGCTCGTCCTTGAACTCGGAGATCTTCTCCACGAGCTCGCGCGTGAGGCCCTTGGGCGCCTTGAAGAGGTAGTTCTCGGCGTCATGGAAGCCGTAGCGCTCGGTGTAGTCGGCGTTGAGGTCACGCAGGCCCTCCTCTTCCTCGGTGAGGACCGGTCCGCTGTTTTCGGGGGCTGCCATCTCTATTCCACCTCGATCTTGATCTGCCCGTCCTCGACGAGGACGGGGAATGTCTCTACAGGCATATACGCGGGAAGGGTCAGCGCGGCTCCCGTCCGCAGGTCAAAAAGGGCTCCGTGGCGGGGGCACTCGACCGTGCAGGCCGTTGTGTCGAGCGGGCCGTCTCCGAGCGTGCCCCCGTCGTGGGTGCAGACGTCCTCGATGGCGAGGAGCTCACCATCGCAGTTGAAGACGCCGATCTCGGTCCCCTCCCACTCCACCGTCCGGCGCTGGCCGGCCGGCAGCTCGTCGACGGGGCAGACGTCGAGCAGCTCGCTCACAGCTCCACCCCCTCTGACGGGCGCACGGCGTCGGGAGTCTCGGGCTCCCAGTCGGCAGGGGTGCCGACGGCCGCGCTCTTGAGCACCTTCAGCGAGAGCAGGGCGCACTTCATCCTCGTGGCCGAGATCTCGATCCCGAGCAGGTCGAGGATTGCGTCGCGGTCCATCTTCGCGACCTCGTCGAGGCTCATCCCGACGATCTCGTCGGAGACCATCGAAGCGGCCGCCTGGCTGATCGCGCAGCCGTGGCCGTCGAAGCGCACGTCCTCGATCAGCCCGTCGTCGTCGACGCGGAGCATCACCTTCAGCTCGTCGCCGCAGAGCGGGTTGGTGTCGGAGAACTCGCGGTCGGGGGCCTCCATCACGCCCCAGTGGTGGGGGCGCTTGTAGTGCTCGAGGATCTCTTCGCGGTAGAGGGCGTCGTCCATCTCAGTCGTCTCCGAAGATCTCGATAACCCGCCCGAGCGAGGCGACCAGGGCGTCGATGTCCTCGCGGGAGTTGTAGACGGCGAGCGAGGCCCGGGTGGTGGCCGGCTCGCCCATCAGGTCCATCAGCGGCTGGGTGCAGTGGTGCCCGGCGCGGACCGAAACCTGGTCGCGGGCCAGGATCTCGGCCACGTCGTGGGGATGTGCGCAGTCGATGGTGAAGGAGGCCAGGGCGCCGCGCTCGGCGGCCTCGGGCGGGCCGCTGACCCTCAGCCCGGGGACCTCGGAGAGGCGGCCCAGCATGTAGGAGGTGAGCTCCCGCTCGTGGGAGCGGATCGCTTCGATTCCCAGTGAGGACATGAAGTCCATCGCCACGCCGAGGCCAACCGCCTCGGCGATCGGAGGCGTGCCGGCCTCGAACTTGGCCGGGATAGGAGCCCAGGTCGCACCGTCACGCGTGACCGTGGAGATCATTCCGCCGCCGCCCATGAAGGGGGGCATCTGCTCGAGGAGCTCGCGCCGCCCGTGGAGGACCCCGACGCCGGTGGGGCCGTATGCCTTGTGGCCGGTCCAGGCGTAAAAGTCGGCCCCCAACGAGGCGAAATCGACCGAGATCTGGGGCACGGCCTGCGCGCCGTCGACCAGGGCCACCGCCCCGGCGGCGTGTGCCCGCTCGATGATCTCGGCGACCGGGTTGATCGTGCCCAGGACGTTGGAGAGATGGGTAACGGTCACGAGCTTCACGCGGCCGGACTCGAGGAAGCGGTCGAGCTGGTCGAGCGAGAGGCGCCCCTCGGAGTCGACCTCCAGCCAGCGCAGCTGGGCGCCGGTGCGCTCGCAGAGCAGCTGCCAGGGCACGATGTTGGCGTGGTGCTCGGCTACCGACAGGACGATCTCGTCGCCCTCGCCGACGTTGGCCTGGCCCCAGGCGTGGCTGACGAGGTTGATCGCCGAGGTGGCGTTGGAGGTGAAGATCGTCTCCTCCGGCTGCGCTCCGCAGAAGGCGGCGACCTTGGCTCGGGCGCCGTCGTAGAGCTCGTCGGCCTCGATCGCCAGCGGGTAGACGGCCCGGTGGACGTTGGCGTTGTGCTCTGCGTAGAAGGCGTCGACGGCGTCGATCACCTGCCGGGGCTTCTGCGAGGTCGCGGCGCTGTCGAGGTAGACGAGGCCCTCCCGGTCGAAGATCGGGAACTCCTGGGCGACGGCTGTCTCTTCGAGCAGGGCCATCAGGCTGAAGCCGGCTCGGCCTCCTCCTCGTCCAGGATCCAGCCGTAGCCCTCGCTCTCGAGCTGGTCGACCAGGTCCGGGCCACCCTCCTTGACGATCTTCCCGTCGGCGATGATCGAGACGCGGTCGGGGCGGACGTGGTCGAGGATCCGCTTGTAGTGGGTGATGATGAGGACGCCCATGCCGGTCTCGTCGCGCACGGTGTTGACGCCATTGGAGACGACGTTGAGCGCGTCGATGTCCAGGCCGGAGTCGGTCTCGTCGAGAACGGCGACCCCCGGCTTCTGCAGCGCCAGCTGGAGGATCTCCAGCCGCTTCTTCTCCCCGCCGGAGAAGCCGTCGTTGAGGTAGCGCGAGGAGAACTCCTTGGGCACGTTGGTGAGCTCCATGGCCTGCTCGACGGTCTGGCGGAAGTCCTTGAGCGAGATCTCGCTCTCGCCGCGGGCCTCCCGGTGGGCGTTCATGACCATCCGCAGGTACTTGGTGACCGTCACTCCCGGGATGGCCACCGGGTACTGGAAGGCCATGAAGAGCCCGAGCCGCGAGCGCTCGTCCGGGCTGGCGTCGGTGATGTCCTCGCCCTTGAAGATGATCTTCCCCTCGGTGACGTCGAGGGCGGGGTTGCCCATGATCGCGTTGGCCAGCGTGCTCTTGCCCGAGCCGTTGGGGCCCATCAGGGCGTGGATCTCGCCGGCCTCGACGTTGAGGTCGACCCCGCGCAGGATCTCCTTGTCGGCGGCGCTGACATGGAGGTTGATGATTTCCAGTTCGGCCATCTCTTCGGTCCCTTCTTTTCTGTGTCTGGAGTTCAGGCCGCGTCGTGAAGCGGCAGTTCGGCGCCGGCGGTCGGCTTGGTCTCTACGGGCTCGCGCTGGGCGAAGGCCACCAGTTCGGCGAGCGTGGTGCGGTTGAGGGCCTGCGTGACGCCGCCCTGGACCCGGAGCCAGAGGACGCGCGTGGCGCAGCCCTGGGTCTCGTCCTCGTGAGAGCAGAGGACCCGCTCGCCCGAGCTGTCGTCGTAGAAGCAGGACATCGGCGCCACCTCGCCCTCGAGGGCGAGGATCGCCTCGTCCATCGAGATTTCCGACGGGTCACGGGCCAAGCGATAGCCGCCGTGGGCCCCCCGGGTGCTCTCGACGAGGCCGGCACGCTTGAGCAGCGCGACGATCCTCTCCAGGTAGGCGAGCGGCAGCCGCTCGTTCTCGGCGATCGACTTGAGCGCCACCGGGCGGTCGCCCTCCTGGCGCCCGAGTTCGACCAGCAGCCTTACCCCGTACTCCGCCTTCGTAGTGAAGATCATCGCAATTAATCCTACCAACGAGGTAGGAGAAAAAACCGCGTATTCAGTGGCTCCTGGCGCTCAGGCCGGGGGCCCGAGCACGGCCCGGCCGAGGATCACCGGCCGAACGATCGACGGCGCCTTGGGGAAGCGCACGTGCTCGACCTCGGCGACCTCAAGGTCGGAGTCCTGAATCGCCCCCAGGGTGTCGCGATTGCAGTTGCACCCGCCCGAGACGAGCCTCCACGCCGGTGCCCAGCGGTCCTGGCGGCGGGCCAGCTCCGGATCGTCGCTGCGAACGTGCTCGAGAAAGCAGAAGCTGCCCCCCGGCCTCAGCACGCGGGCGATCTCCCCGAGCGCCGCGGACTGGTCGGGAACCTCGCAGAAGACCAGCGTTCCCACGACCGTGTCGAAGCTGTCGTCCGGGAACGGGAGCTTCGCCGCCGGCGCCTCCACCACCTCCGGGATCGCCGGGGCCTGCCCCGCCTTGGCCCCGATCTGCCGGGCCATCGCGTGGCTCGGCTCCGTGCACACCAGCCGCGTTACGCCCTCGCGCGGGTACTCGACGAGGTTCAGCCCGGTCCCCGCCCCGATCTCGAGGGTCTCGCCCCGGGCCGGGGCCAGGGCCCTGGCGCGCAGCTCACGGAGACCGGCCTCCTGCGGTGCGCCCATCAGGAAACGGTCGTAGGCGAGAGCGGCCAGGCGGTTCACGCGGCGAGCCTACCGGGCGCCCAGACGCCGGACCGGTTCGGTATCTTCGCAGCCATGGTCAGCGCTGCCAGCTACGCCTTCTGGGTCGACGTAGGCCTCATCGGCGTCTTCTTCGTCGCCTTCCCGGCGCTGGTCACCGGGCTCATCGTCTTCGCCGCGGTTCAGGCCATGGCCGAGCGTCGCGAGAACCAGCGGTACCTCGAAGAGCACCGCATCCCCGGCAGCGAGCTCTAGCCGCACCGGCAGGCGCCCGGGGCGCTCCGGTAGCGATTCAGGTTGCCCGGCCGCGAAGCTCGCGGTAGCGGCGCACCAGCGCGACGGTCGAGGCGTCGTGGTCGGGCGGCGGCGGCGCCTCGGAGGTGAGCTCCGAGATCAGCTTCGTGGCGAGCACCTTCCCGAGCTCGACGCCCCACTGGTCGAAGGAGTCGATCCCCCAGCAGACGCCTTCGGTCAGGACGCGGTGCTCGTAGAGGGCGATGAGCGAGCCGAGCGCCTTCGGGGTAAGCGGCCCGTCGACGAGGATCGTCGTCGACTGCCGGCCTCCCTCGCAGACCCGGTGGGGGACCTGCTCCGTAGGGCTCCCGGCCTCTTCCAGCTCCTTGGCGCTGCGTCCGAAGGCGAGCGCCTCGGCCTGGGCGAACATGTTGGCGATCAGCATGTCGTGGTGCTCGCCGAGCGGGTGGAGGGGCTCGCTGAAGCCGATGAACTCCGAGGGAACGATCTCCGTCCCCTGGTGGATCATCTGGTAGAAGGCGTGCTGCCCGTTGGTCCCCGGCTCCCCCCACAGGACCGGCGCCGTAGCCCAGCGGACCGGCCGGCCGTCGAGCATCACGTGCTTGCCGTTGGATTCCATTTCCAGCTGCTGGAGGTAGGCGGGAAACCGCGAGAGCTCCTGCGCATAGGGCAGGACCGCGACGGTCGGGCAGCCCAGGATCGAGGTGTTCCAGACGCTGAGCAGCCCGAAGATCACCGGCAGGTTCTCTTCGAGGGGGGCGCTGCGCAGGTGCTCGTCCATGGCGTGGAAGCCGGCGAGCATCTCGTGGAAGCGCTCGGGGCCGATGGCCACCATCAGCGAGAGCCCGACCGAGGAATCCATCGAATACCGGCCTCCGACCCACTCCCAGAAGCCGAACATGTTGGCCGGGTCGATGCCGAACTCCTCGACGCCCTTCACATTGGTGGAGACCGCGACGAAGTGGCGCTTGACGGCGTCCTCGCCCAGGGCCGAGACGATCCAGTCCCGGGCGGTGCGGGCGTTGGTGAGCGTCTCCAGCGTCGTGAAGGTCTTCGAGACGACGACGAAGAGGGTCTCGGCGGGGTCGAAGTGGCGGGTCTTGTCGGCGAAGTCGCTGCCGTCGATGTTGGAGACGAAGGCGAACCTCATATCCGGGTCGGTGTAGTCGGTCAGGGCGATCGTCGCCATCGCCGGGCCCAGGTCGGAGCCGCCGATGCCGATGTTGACCACGTTGCGGATGCGCTTCCCGGTGGCCCCCAGCCATTCACCGGAGCGCACCTGGTCGGAGAAGGCCGCCATCCGGTCCAGCACCTCGTGAACGTCGGGCACCACGTCGTGGCCCTGCGCGTCATCGAGCCTCTCCCCCTTCGGGGCCCTCAGGGCCACGTGAAGGACCGAGCGGTCCTCGGAGACGTTGATCTTCTCCCCCGCGAACATCGCCTCGATCCGCTCGGGGAGGCCGGCCTGGCGGGCGAGCTCGACCAGCAGGCCGATCGTCTCCGGCGTCGCCCGCTGCTTGGCGAAGTCGAAGTACATCCCCTCGGCCTCGATGTGCATCGCCTGCTCACGGCCCGGGTCGTCGGCAAAGAGCTCGGCCAGCGAGCGCTCGCGCAGCTGCGCGGCGTGGGCCTGGAGCTCCTTCCAGGCGGGCAGCTCGTCGAGGGGGGTGGCCGGCGCTTCGAAGGCCATCAGCCGATCGCCTACCGCTCGGAGGCGATCGTCGCGATCAGCGACTTCCAGCTCTTGACGAAGGCCTCGGCACCCTCGGACTGAAGGCGCGCCGCCATCGCGTCCAGGTCTACACCGGCGTCGGTGAACTCCTGCATCACCGCAGCGGAGTCGCCTCCGTCGGGCGAGAGCAGGGGCGGGTCCTGCGGCCCGTGGTCGGCGTAGGCCAGGAGGGTGTTCTCCGGCATCGTGTTAACCGTGTCGGGGGCGGCCAGGCCGTCGATGTAGAGGATGTCGGAGGCGTTCGGGTCCTTGGTGCCGGTACTCGCGAAGAGCAGGCGCTGGGCGCGGGCCCCGTCGTTGGCGAGCTTCTGGAAGCGGTCGGAGTCGAGCAGCTCTCGGTAGGCGCGGTAGGAGTCGGCGCCGACTGCGAGGCCAAGGCGGTTGTGGAGATCCTCCGGGACCTCCTCGTTGGCAGCGACGTCCCAGCGGCTGATGAAGAGCGAGGCGACCGAGCGCACGTCGGGCGAGAGCCCCTCGGCGATCCGCCGGTCCAGGCCCTTGTGGTAGGCCTCGGCGGCGGCGAGGTACTGGTCGGCCGAGAAGAGCAGGGTGACGTTCACCGGAACTCCTCGGTAGATCGCCTCCTCGATCGCGGGCAGCCCCTCCGGCGTGCCGGGGATCTTGATGAAGAGGTTGGGGCGCCCCGCCTCGCCGTGCAGCGCGACGGCCTGCGCGATCGTGCTGTCGGTGTCGTAGGCCAGCTCGGGCGAGACCTCGAGCGAGACGAAGCCGTCGACGCCGGCGCTGGCCTCGTGGGCCGGGAGGAAGAGGTCGGCGGCGCGCTGGAGGTCGGCTATCGCGAGCTCGAAGAAGGTCTCCTCGTCGCTCAGCCCCTTCTCCTGGCACTCGTGGACCTGGGCCTCGTAGGCCCCGCCGCCACCGATCGCCTTTTCGAAGATCGTCGGGTTGGAGGTCAGCCCGGTGATGCCCAGGTCGGCGATGTAGCCGGCGAGGGTCCCGTCGTCGAGGATCGTGCGGGTGATGTTGTCGAGCCAGAGGCTCTGGCCGGCGGCGTGGAGTGCCTTGGTGGGGTTCATCGCTTTCCTTTCCCGGTCGCCGCCTTGGCGCGCGGCCTGGACTTGGGCCTGGTCTTCGGCTTTGCCTTCGTGCGGGCCTTGGCCTTCGGCTTTGCCTTGGTCTTGGCCTTCGGCTTCTTCTTCTTCGCGGATGCGGCGAGGTCCCTCGCGATACCTGCCGCGGCCTGCTCGCGGGCCTCGGCCTGGGCCTTCATCCTCTCCTCCTCGGAGCGGACCTCCGGGTCGATCCAGCCGCCGGCCGGTACGAGGCGGTCGGCCTCCTTCGGCCCCCAGCTTCCGCGACGGTAGGGATAGACGGGAGTGGCGTCGTCGAGGATCGGGTCGACGATCCGCCATGACTCCTCGATCGTCGCCTGGCTGGCGAAGAGGTCGTGCTCGCCCAGCAGCGCGGCGCTCAGCAGGCGCTCGTACGGCGGGATCTGGTGGACCGGGGTGCGCACGGCGTTCAGCTCGATGTCGGTGACGGCGAACTCGTTCAGCGAGGGTGCCCGGCTCTGGAGCTCGAGCGCGATCACCACCTCCGGATTGATCTGGAAGCGCATCCGGTTGCCGTATGGCAGCTCGACCGGGAAGAGCTTCTCCGGCGGTCTCTTGAGCTGGATGTTGAACTCGGTCGCCGTCACCGGCAGGCACTTGCCGGCACGAATGACGACCGGCACGTCGGCCCAGCGCCAGGTGTCGACGTGGAGCTTGACCGCGGCGTAGGTCTCGACCGTCGACTTGGGGTTGACCCCCTTCGTCTTGCGGTAGCCCTGGTACTGGCCGCGGACGACATTGGCCTTGGTCAGGGTGCGGACCCCCTCAAGGAAGCGGGCCTTCTCCTGGCGGACGGCGTCCTCTCGGTGGGCGGCGAACGGGTCCATCATGATCAGGGTCAGCACCTGGAAGAGGTGGTTCTCGATCACGTCGCGGATCGCGCCGACGCCGTCGTAGAACGAGCCTCTCGTGGAGACGTCGAAGTCCTCGGCCATCGTGATCTGCACCTGGCGGACGTAGTCGCGGTTCCAGATCGGCTCCAGGAAGGCGTTGGCAAAACGGAAGAAGAGGATGTTGTCGACCGGTCCCTTGCCCAGGAAGTGGTCGATCCGAAAGACGCGGTCCTCCGGGAAGACCTTGTGGAGCGCAAAGTTGAGCGCCCTGGCCGAGGCAAGGTCGCGACCGAACGGCTTCTCCACCACTACGCGCCCCTGGTCGGCCAGGCCGGCGTTGCCGAGGTGGTCGACGACGTCGGCAAAGAGCGACGGCGGGATCGCCAGGTAGAAGACCGGGCGCTTCTTGCCCTTCAGCTGCTCCTTGAGGCGGACGTAGGTCTGCGGGTCGTCGTAGTCGCCGTGGGCGTAGCGAAGCAGCGAGCAGAGCTTGGCGAAGGCGGCCTTGTCGACCCCGTCGGGGCTCGCCTTCAGGCTCTCCAGAGCCCGCTTCTCGAGCGCCTTGATGCCCCAGTCCTCCCGGGCGACGCCGACGACCGGCACGTTGAGCTGGTCGTCCTGGATCATCCTCTGCAGCGCGGGGAAGATCTGCTTGTAGGCGAGGTCGCCGGTGGCCCCGAAGAAGACGAGGGCGTCGCCCTTTGCCGGACGGGCCATCAGGAGGCCTCCGCCGGCTTCTCGTCGTGGCCGCCGAACTCGTTGCGCTGGGCCGAGAGGATCCGGTTGGCGAACTCGGCCTCCCCCCGGCTGGTGAAGCGCTCATAGAGAGCCTCGGTGAGGACCGACGCCGGCGTGCCGGTCTCGATTGCCGCCAGCGCCGTCCAGCGCCCCTCGCCGGAGTCCGAAACCCGGCCGGCGAAGCCGCTGAGGTCCGGGTCCTTGAAGAGGGCCGAGGCGGTGAGGTCGAGCAGCCAGCTGCGGATCACCGTTCCGCGCCGCCAGACCTCGGCGATCTCGGGAAGGTCGAGGTGGTAGCGGTAGTGGTCGGGGTTGCGCAGGGGCGTGGTCTCGGCGTCGACCTCCTGGTCACGGTCACCGACGTCGGCGTGCTTGAGGATGTTCAGCCCCTCGGCGTAGGAGGCCATGATCCCGTACTCGATCCCGTTGTGGACCATCTTCACGAAGTGGCCGGCACCGGAAGGGCCGCAGTGCAGCCAGCCGTTCTCGGCCGGGCCGGGCTCGCCGGTGCGCCCGGGCGTGCGCGGGGCCGCGTCGACCCCGGGAGCGAGCGACTGGAGCACCGGAGCGATCCGCTCGATCGCCGCGTCGCTGCCGCCGGCCATGATTCCGTAGCCCTCGGTAAGCCCCCAGACCCCGCCGCTTACTCCGCAGTCGACGTACTCGATCCCCTTCTGGGCCATCTCCTTCGACCGCCGCAGGTCGTCGATGTAGTAGCTGTTGCCGCCGTCGATGACAACGTCGCCCTCTTCTACGGCGCCGGCCACCTCGTCGAGCAGCCCGTCGACCACGCCGGCGGGGACCATCATCCAGACGGCGCGCGGGGCGTCGAGCTTGGAGACGAGGTCGGCGACCGAGTCGGCGCCGGTGGCACCCTTGGCCTCCAGCTCCTTGACCGCGGCGGCGTTGGGGTCGAAGACCACGCACTCGTGGCCGTCGTTCATGAGGCGCTCAACCATGTTGGCGCCCATACGGCCGAGGCCGATCATTCCGAGCTGCATCAGCTCACTCCTTCCAGGTCTGCCGCCAGGCCCTCGGCGGCGATCAGCTCCACCTTGGCGCGCCGGCGGACGTGGCGCTCCTCCTCGCTCACCTGCGCTGCCGCGAAGGCGGTGACGATCTCCTTGGCCACCTCGGAGCCGATAACCCGGCCGCCCATGCACAGGACGTTGAGGCCGTCGTGCTCGACCGCCTGGTGGGCGGTGTAAGTGTCGTGAACGGTCTGGGCGTAAATGCCGGGAATCTTGGAGGCGGCAACGCCGATACCGGCGCCCGATCCGCAGATCAGGATTCCCCGCTCGGCCTCGCCGGATTCGATCGCCTTCCCGGCCGCCAGGGCCATGTCCGGGTAGTCATCGCACTGGCCGAGGTCGAGCACGACGTGGCCCTGCTCGACGAGGGTGCCGGTGACCGCCTCGTGGAGGATGGCCCCGGCGTGATCGACTCCCACGGCGATGATCATGGTTGGGGAACCTAACGGACAGCCGCCGGCGCCTGTGTCCTTCCGGTAACCGGGTGCCGCGCGGGCGGCGCGCCCCCGGACGGCAGCGCGCGATCGCCCGGCTTGCGTCACGATGGCGCCATGGGTTTCTTCAAGGAGGGCGAGAAGGTCTGGGTCCAGATGCCGGACGGAAGCCAGCGCGCCGGGGTCTACGTGGGCGAAGCCGAGACGGCGACCTGGTTCGGCGGCGAGCCGCAGGCCTACGTCGTCTTCCCGGACACCAAGGAGGGGGCCGAGGTTCCCACCGAGCTGATCACTCCCCGCGAGGAGAAGGGCTGAGCCTCACCACTCCAGGCCGACGAGCACCGGCTCGGGCCTGAGCGTGACTCCGAAGAGCTCGTCGACCCGTCCGGCTATCTCGCGGGCGAAGCCGACGAGCTCGGCGGCCGTGGCACCGCCCCGGTTGGTCAGGGCGAGAACGTGCTTCCCGGAGAGCGCGACCGCTCCCCGCGCCTCCCCGCGCTGGAAGCCGGCCTTCTCGATGCACCAGGCCGCCGAGCTCTTCACTTCGCCGTCACCCGCCGGGAAGCGGGGCGGCGACGCCAGCCCCAGCTCCGCAGCCCGGGCGGCGAAATCCTCGAACCTCTTCTCTCCCATCACCGGGTTGGTGAAGAAGGAGCCCGCACTCCAGGTGTCGTGGTCGTCGGCGTCGAGCACCATCCCCTTGGCACGGCGAAGGCCCAGCACCGCCTCCCGGATCGCCGCGGAGTCGGCCTCTCCCCCGGTATCTACACCGAGGGCGCCGGCGAGCTCGTCGTAGGCCGCCGGGGAGCGCCCTGCCGGGTCGAGGGCGAAGGTGACGGCGAGAACCACCAGCGAGCTGTTCCCGCGCAGGGCGCTGGTCCGGTAGCCGAAGCTGCACTCGTCGGGCGCCAGGTCCCGCACCACGCCTGCCCCCCGGTCGAGCACCCGGACCGACTCGATCGTGGAGGAGACCTCCTGGCCGTAGGCGCCGACATTCTGGATCGGGGTCGCACCGACCGTCCCCGGGATCCCCGAAAGGGCCTCGATGCCGGACAGGCCGGCAGCGACGGTCGCGGCGACGAAGCCGTCCCACGGCTCGCCGGCGGCGGCCTCGAGCAGGACACGGCCGTCGCTCGCGCCCGCCTCCCGGTGGCCGCCGTGGCCCACGTGCACCACCGTGCCACCGAACCCCTCGTCGGCGATTACGACGTTGCTGCCGCCGGCGAGCACGAGCAGGCGGTCACCGGCGACGTCGGCGGCGGTTACGGCCTCGACCAGCTGGTCCTCGGTCCCGGCCGTGACCAGCCTGCGGGCCGGGCCCCCTATCCGCAGCGTGGTCAGGGGACCCAGCGGAACCTGCTCTCTCGCCTGCGCCACGCCGCGGAGGGTATTCGCGCGACCCGCCGTCAGGGCAGGTCGCCCGTCAGGGGGCTGCCGGGACGGGAGGCGAGGTCATTCCGGTCTCCTCGCAGGCCTGCTGGAGGAGGGCGTTCAGGCGGACCCTCTCTTGTTCGGCCTCGGGGGTTCGCCCCCGGCCGGTCGAGCGATCGACGAGGTTGACCACCTCGTCGGGATCCTCTTCGAGGTCGTAGCACTCGTACTCGGGGGCGACGACCTGCTCGGGGTCCAGGTAGACCGCGTACTTCCAGCGGCCGTCGAAGACGCAGCGGACACGGTTGGGCTGGCCCGGCGCCTCCTGAAGGGCGGTACCCGACTGGTGGTCGTCGTAGGTGAAGAGGACATGGTCACGAACGCTTTCGCTGCCCTCGCTCCCGGCGATCGGCGAGAGGTCGACCCCGGTCTTCTCGACCGCCTTCATGTCCGGTGTCGCGCAGTGGGCAAGCACCGGGGTGAGGTCGCAGCCGTCGAGGACGGCGCCGGTCTTCGTGCCGGCCAGGTGCAGGAAGGTCGGGACGATGTCGACCAGCGAGGCGAGGGCATCGGTGCGCGCCGGCTCGGTGAAGCAGACCGGGTTGGAGACGACCAGCGGCACCCGGATCGTCTCCTCGTAGGCGTTGAAGACCTTCTGTCGCAGGCCGCCGTGGGACATCCCCATGTCGCCGTGGTCGGAGATCCGGGCGATCACCGTCCGCGAACGCAGGGAGTGCGGGTCGCCGGCGTCGCCGAGGGCTCCCAGCACGCGCCCGATGTGGCGGTCGACCACGCGCTGCAGGTGCGCGTAGAAGTTGACGTAGTCGCGCTGCTGGCCGCGGTTCTTGAGCGGGCCGAGGATCCCGTCGAGCCCGATCCGGATCATCGATTGCACCCCGGGCTTCTCCCTGAGGTTCTCGTCGAACGAAGCCGGCAGCGGAAGGTTCAGGTCGGCGAACTCGTCGCGGGAGTAGCCGCCCTCGCGGAAGGTCTCCGGGTAGGCCAGGACGTCATGGGGGTTGATGAACGAGACGATCAGGCAGAAGGGCTCGGGCAGGTCCTCGCGGGCCAGGAAGGCCTCGACCTGCTGCGTGTAGACCTCGTCCCAGCCCTCTCCGGGGCCGCCGTTTCCGCCGCCGAAGTTTTCGGGCAGGATGTCGCCGCCGGCGTCGGCCGGCTCCCAGCCGCTGAAGCCGTAGTCGCGCTCGATCCGCTCGCCGTCGGCGAGCGTCCAGGTCTTTCCGTTCAGCGGCTTGGTCAGGTGCCACTTCCCGCGCATGGCGACGTGGTAGCCACCCTCCCGGAGCATCGTGGCCAGCGTGTCGATCCCGGCCGGAAGCTCGGGCTCGTCACCGCTCTTGGGGCCGAGCCGGAAGAGGTTGCGCATGAAGCTGCGCCTCACCCGGGAGGCCTTAACCGCTCCGTCGCGGACCGCCTTGCGAGCCTTGGAGAGGGCCCAGGGGAGCGCCTTCGGGTTACTCCAGACAGGGTCCTCGGTGAGGGTCAGGGTGACCCCGTGCCGCGAGGGGTAGGTGCCTGTAAGGAAGGAGGCGCGGCTGGGCGAGCACATCGCCGTCGCCGTGTAGGCGCGGTCGAAGGTGACGCCGGTGCGCCGCAGCTCGGCGTCGGCCGGCGTGAGCCGGTCGAGCCACTCCTGGTCGACGTCGCCCCAGTGCATGGGCGGACGCTGCTGGTCGGTGATGACCAGCACGAGGTTGGGCGGCCTCTCGGATCGGGCGGGCATCGAGGCGGGATGCTAGCCGCGCCCAGCGCCCCGGCGGGCGGCCGCCTGGCCCTGAGCGCTCAAGCAATCCGCCCGGTCTCGTTCCAGTGGGTGATCACCGGACGCCCGTGCTCGAAGCCGAGCACGCAGACGGCGGCGGTCCCGAGGTTGAGGAGCACCCCGTCCTCCGGGGGAAGCCCCACCCACCGGGCACCGACGACCCTCAGGACGTGGCCGTGTGCGGCGAAGAGCCAGTTTCCCTCCCCGGTTCGCGCCGCATCGACCAACGGGTCTACCCGGGCGCCGACGTCGGCTGCGCTCTCGCCCCCCGGACAGCCCTGTACGAAGAGCGACCAGCCGGGCACCGACTCCTGGATCTCGGCGGTCGTCACCCCTTCGTAGTCGCCGTAGTCCCACTCGAGGAGTGCGTCGTCGGTGGTCGCCCCGTCCCCGAACCCGGCCAGCCGGCAGGTCTCCACCGCCCGCTCCATCGGGCTGGTGATCACGCGGTCGAAGCGCATGCCGGCGATCCGCTCGCCGGCGGCCCGCGCCTCCTCGCGCCCAGCGTCGGTGAGCTGTATGTCGGTCCTTCCGGTGTGGCGGCCCGAGATCGTCCACTCCGTCTCGCCGTGGCGCAGGAGCACGAGGTAGCGGGCGGCGCCGGACATGGCGGCGAACCCTAATGGCCCTAGGATCGGCGCGCGATGGCGACCACGGGAGCAGATCCGCGCGGCGAAGGGCTGCTGGCCGGCCTCCACCGGCTCGACGTCGCGGCCTACGAGGCCCTGACGGCCAGTACCACGCCCGGCCTGGACAGGGCAATCGCCGCGATTTCGGAGGCCGCCAACCATTCGAAGCCGTGGGTCGCCACAGCGGCCCTGCTTGCCGTTGCGGGTGGGCCGCGCGGCAGGAAGGCGGCACTTTTCGGGATCGGCTCGGTCGCCGTGGCCTCGGCGGTGGTCAACCTTGGCCTCAAGCCACTCTGGCCGCGCACGCGGCCCGACCGCTCGGCGGTGCACCCCGGCCGCCACGTGCCGATGCCCTCCTCCACATCCTTTCCTTCGGGCCACTCGGCGTCGGCGGTCGCCTTCGCCACCGGCGTCGGCTCGGTCATGCCCGCGGCCGGGGCGCTCCTGGCCATCCCGGCCGCGACCGTCGCCTATTCGCGGATCCACACCGGGGTCCACTACCCGGGTGACGTGATCGCCGGCTCGCTGACCGGCTTCGTACTGGCGCGCGCCACCACGGCCGCGCTGCGGCGCCTGGGCCTCTAGCCGCGCTCAGCCGGAGTAGCGCGCCAGCTCGGCGCGGGCCACCGAGCGGCGATGGACCTCGTCGGGCCCGTCGGCGATCCTCAGGGTCCGTGCGCCGGCGTACATCTGGGCCAGCGGGAAGCGGTCGGAGACGCCGCCGCCGCCGTGCACCTGGATCGCCCGGTCGATCACGCGGCAGGCCATGTTGGGGACGGCGACCTTGATCTCCGCCACCTCGTTGCGTGCCGCCTTGTTGCCGGCGGTGTCCATAAGCCATGCGGCGTACTCGGTCAGCAGGCGGGCCTGGTCGATCTCGATCCGGCTGTCGGCGATCTGCTCGCGGACGACTCCCTGGGCGGCGATCGGCTTTCCGAAAGCCTCGCGCTCGAGGGCTCGCCGGCACATCATCTCCAGCGCCCGCTCGGCCATCCCGACGAGCCGCATGCAGTGGTGGATGCGGCCGGGGCCGAGCCGGGCCTGGGCCATCATGAAGCCGCCGCCCTCGGGCCCGAGGAGGTTGTCGACCGGCACCCGCACGTCCTCGAAGAGCAGCTCGAGATGGGTCTCCCGGTCGAGGTAGCCGAAGACGGTGAGGTGGTCGACGTCGGTGATGCCGGGCGTGTCGAGCGGGACGATGACCATCGACTGCTGGGCGTAGACGTGGGCCTCCGGGTCGGTCTTGCCCATCAGGATCGCCATCTTGCAGTCCTCCCGGCCGGCACCCGAGCTCCACCACTTGCGGCCGTTGATGACGTACTCGTCACCGTCGCGGACGATCGAGGTCTGGATGTTGGTTGCGTCCGATGAGGCGACGTCCGGCTCGGTCATGGCGAAGCAGGACCTGATCTCCCCCTCGAGCAGGGGCACCAGCCACTGCTCCTGCTGCTCGGGCGTGCCGAACATCGTCAGCAGCTCCATGTTGCCGGTGTCCGGGGCCGAGCAGTTGAGCGCCTCGGGCGCCAGGTGGGGGCTGCGGCCGGTGATCTCGGCCAGCGGGGCGTACTCGGAGTTCGAGAGCCCCTCGGTCCACTCGGTGGCGTGCGGCAGGAAGAGGTTCCAGAGGCCGCGGCTGCGGGCCTCTGCCTTCAGCTCCTCGATTACCGGCGGGTTGAACTCGGGGTCGCCGGCCTCCCGCATCTGCTCCTCGTAGACCGCCTCGGCCGGGTAGATCCGCTCGTCCATGAAGGCGAGCAGCCTCTCCTTGAGGTCCTGGGCGCGCGGGGTCAGCGAGAAGTCCACGTCGCGAGGCTACCGGGGAAGCGGAGCTCAGGCAGGAACGGCGGCGCGGTCGGCGATCAGGTCGGCCGCCCTCTCGCCGACCATGATCGCCGGCGCATTCGTGTTGCCGCCGGGGATCACCGGCATGACCGAGGCGTCGGCCACGCGGAGCCCCTCCACCCCGTTGACCCGCAGCTCCGGGTCTACGACCGCGGTCTCGTCATCGCCCATCCGGCAGGTGCCGACAGGGTGGTAGAGCGTCTCGACCCGGCGGCGGACGTCGGCTTCGATGTCGGCGTCGTCGACCACCCCCGGTCCCGGGAACAGCTCCTCGCCGACGATCCCGGCCAGCGGCTCGCGGGAGACGATCTCACGGGCGATCTTGACGCCGGCCACCATCGAGGCCATGTCCTCGGGCTCGGCAAGCATGTTGGTGATGAACCGGGGCCGCTCGGTGGCGTCGGCCGAGGTGATCCACAGGCGCCCGCGCGACTTGGGAGAGACCAGGACCGGCCCGGTGGTTATCGCGTGGCCGTCGTAGGTCACGCGCCCGTGGTCGACGAAGTAGGCCGGGGCGAAGTGGAACTGCAGGTCCGGCGCCGGCAGCCCCGGGCGCGAGCGGACGAAGGCGAAGGCCTCGGCCACGCTCGAGGCGAGCGGGCCGGTCTTGCGGGCGATCCACTCGAGCATCGCCTTGGGCTTCTCGGCGTCGGCCAGCGAGCCGCCCCCCGGCACGTCCCAGGTGCAGACCAGCATCGGGTGGTCCTGGAGGTTCTCGCCGACCTCGGGCGAGTCGTGGCGAACGTCGATCCCGAGCGCGCGAAGGTCGTCGGCCGGTCCGATTCCCGAGCACATCAGCAGCTGCGGCGACCCGATCGCCCCGGCGCTCACGACGACCTCGCGCCCGGCACGGACCACTTCGACCGCGCCACGACGCCCGGCGCAGCGCACCCCGACGGCGCGGTCCCCCTCGAACTCGATCCCGAGGACGGTCTTGCCGCGCAGGACGTTCAGGTTCGGCCGCTTCATGGCCGGCTTGAGGAAGGCGTCGGCGGCCGACCAGCGGCGGCCGCCCTTCTGGGTCACCTGTACCGGGCTGACCCCGTCCTGCTCGGGACCGTTGTAGTCGTCGACGTAGGGAATGCCCGCCGCCTGGGCGCTGGCGATGAAGTCGCGGGTGAGGGCCCGTGGGGAGCGGGCGTCCTCGACGCGCAGCGGCCCGCCGGTCGAGTGGTGCTCGGAGACCCCGCGAACGTTGTCCTCCGAGCGCAGGAAGTAGGGCCGCACCTCATCCCAGCCCCAGCCCGGGCATCCGGCCTTCTCCCACAGGTCGTAGTCGAGCGGGCGACCCCGCACGTAGAGCATCGCGTTCATCGAGCTCGAGCCGCCGAGGCCCTTGCCGCGCGGGATGAAGAGCTCACGGCCGTCGCAGTGGGGTTCGGGCTCGGTATGGAAGGCCCAGTCGCGACCGGTCTCGAACTGCTGGGCAAATGCGGCGGGGATGACGACGCTCGGATGCTTGTTCGACCCGCCGGCCTCGACCAGCGTGACGGTTACCGCGGGGTCCTCGGAGAGCCTGGCGGCGATGACGCAGCCGGCCGAACCGGCTCCGACGATTACGTAGTCGCTTTCTGTTGTGCCGGAGTAAGCCATTTGGCCATCCTTGCCCAACCCAGCCGCGGGCGCAAGCGAACCGGGGTCATCTTGGCGCCGCCGCAGCGGAAGCCGCGGGACCGTTCGCCAGGTTCCGGCGCAGCGTCAGCGCCGCAAAGGCGCCTACGAAGTTCACCAGCCAGAAGGAGATCAGCCGGTAGGCGATCACGGCAATGGCCGCGATCTGGGCCGGGATCCCGAACGCTGCGAGGACCGCGGTCATGATCACCTCGACGATCCCGATCCCCCCCGGGGTGATCGGCAGCATTGCCGAGATGAGGGCCACCGTGTAGGCGACGACCACCGGTCCGATGCCGTCCAGGTAACCGAGGCCCCAGAGCATCGTTACGAGCACGGCGCAGTCCAGGACCCAGTTGGCGAGAGAGATTCCGGCCGTGACCGCTCCGTACCGGCTGGCCAGCAGGGTGCGTGCGAGACCGGCAAGCTCCTCGGCCCTGCGCCCCGTGGAAGCGGGATCGATGCCCTTGTGCAGGCGGGCGAAGGGACCGACCAGAATGGCGGTGAGGCGACCAGCCAGCGAAGGGCGCACCACCCCGGCACCGATCACGGCCAGCCCGACGGCGAGCACCGGCACGGCGACGATCGTCGCCGTCAGGTAGGGGCTGCGCGTGTCGCTGAGCCGGTCGATCGAGAGCGCGAGGCCGATGACGAAGAAGACAAGGAGGGCGACGACGCTGATCGCCTTGGCCAGGCCGGTGGCGGTCGCCGCCTTCGTGACGTTGGCCCCCGAGCGCCTCAGTACCTCGGTGACCATGACCGTGGCGGTCACCGAGCCGCCGGGCAGGATCGCCGCCATAGTCGTCTGGGCAAGCCAGAGCCGGGCCAGCCTGACGCCGCGGGGGCACGGGTCGACGCCCATCGAGTGCAGGACCCTCCGGAAGGCGACCATGCCCGCCAGCTGGGAAGCGACCTCCAGGCCGAGGCCGATCCCCAGCGCGTACCACTTGATCTGGAGCGCCTGGCGGGCCTGCTCGGGCATCTTGGTGAGAGTCGGCAGGAGCGCGTAGACCACGACCCCGATGAACAGGAGCCAGAGGATCCTGAGCGTGACCTTGTTGGTGAGCACGGCCTTTGCGTGCCTGAGGGCCGTAGCCGCCATCGGCCCTGAAGCTACCGGCCCCAGCGTTCCGCCCGCCGGTCGAGGAACGCCCACCGGAATCAGCCCGGAGCGGGCGCGAACCCGAAGCTGCGCAGGAATCGGCGACGGGCGGTAGGTTTCCCCGGTTGCCGGCAACCGCCGGCCCGACGAGGAGAGAGACGAATGGCTTCCATCACCCGCAACCGCTTCATGCGCCTGGCCGTGGCCTCAGCCGCCCTGGCCGCGCTCGCCCTGCCGGCCGGCGCCGGCGCCCAGGGCGCCATCCAGGGCAAGAAGGGCCCCAGCGGCACCGCCTTCTACTACCCGCCCGCCAAGCTCGTCAAGGGAACACCCGGAACGGTCATCTGGCAGCGGGAGATCAAGTACACGCCGAACGGGCGCGTCGCCCTGCCCGCGGCCTCCAAGACCCTGCTCGTCCTCTACCGCTCTCGTGACCCGAAGGGCCGTCCGGTAGCCGTCTCGGGCACCGTCGACCTTCCGAAGACCGCCGCTCCCGATGGCGGCTGGAAGATGATCTCGTGGGGTCACGGCACCACCGGCGTAGCCGACAAGTGCGCTCCGTCGCGCACCAAGGCCGGCGGCCCGGCCGACGGCTACATCCAGTACGCCGCGGCCACCGCCGACGGCTGGCTGAAGGCCGGCTACGCGGTCCTGCGCACCGACTACGAAGGCCTGGGCTCCGACGGTAGCCACCGCTACCTGGTCGGCCGCTCGGAGGGCAGGAGCATCGTCGATATGGCCCTCGCCGCCCGGAACCTCACGGCGCCGGGGACCCTGAGCGACGAGTACGTGATCGGCGGCCACTCGCAGGGCGGCCAGTCGGCCCTCTTCGCCGCCGCCGAGGCGGCCAAGGATGCACCGGGCCTCGACCTGAGGGGCGTTTTTGCCTACGCGCCGGCCTCTCACATCTATGAGCAGCGCGTGGCGATCGACGGCCTCGGCCCCGACTTCGGGGGCCTCACCGGGCTCGCCGTGATGATTCTCGACAGCGCTGCCCGCGAGGCAGGGATCAAGACGAAGAGCCTGGTCAACCCGAAGGTGGCCAAGCTCCTGCCGGTCCTCGAGAAAGGCTGCTCGCCGGAGATCGGCAAGGCCTACGAGAAGATCGCGCCCAAGGACATCCTCAGGAAGGGCGTCAAGAGCGACAAGATCGACGCGATCCTCAAGGCGATGAACCCGGACGTCTCGATCCCCGTTCCCGTCCTGGTCCTCCAGGGAAGCGCCGACACCACGGTCTTCCCAAGCTTCACCTCCGCCCTCAAGGGCGAGCTCGAGGCGAAGGGGAACAACCTGACCTTCCGCGAGTTCGAGGGCCTGACCCACTCGTCGATCGTCACCGACCAGGCACCGCAGGCCGCCGTGCTCGAGTTCCTGCGCTCGAGCTTCGGCAGCTGACCGACTACCGCTACTGCGCCCGGCTCGCGGCCTTCTCCGCGAGCCGGGCCAGCAGCAGCTCCACCAGCGGCCGGTAGAAGGCGCGCAGCGGCGCCTCGAGCGGCGCCGGGGCCTCGATCTCCACGACGACCAGGCAGCCCTCGCCCCGTGGCTCGACCCGGTGGGCCATGAGGGCCGGGCCGACCTGCCAGGTCCATGAGCTCCCCGCGGTGACCTCGGTGATGCGAGCCGGCACCGGCAGCACGCCCATCAGCCTCGCGTAGCCGCGGCGCCCCTCCTCCACTTCGGGCTCACCGAGCCCCCAGGCGCCGCGAACGTGCGGCGCCCACTCGTGCCAGCGGTCCGGGCGGGCCAGCAGCTCCCAGGCTTCGGCCGCGCTCGCTTCCGACCTGGCCTGGCAGGTGAACAACTAGCTCTCCACCGGGGCGGCGTCGGATGCCTCGGGGTCGCCGCCGCGGCGGACGATCTCGGCCTTCGCCCGGTCGATTCCGCCGTGCTCCAGGGCGGCGATGGGCGACTCCCCGGCCCAGGCCAGGCGCCCGTGACGCCTCACCTCGACGCTCATCCGGCCTCCTATCTGCTCGATCGCCCCGGCGATGTTGCGCCTCTCGTCCGGCAGCGGAACCGGCAGCACGTGCGCCGCCCCCAGCGGCGCTGTCCCCTCGACGTCGACCTGCCAGCGGGCGCTGCGGCCGCGCAGCACCCAGCGCTCGTCGCCGATCTCCGCGCTCACCGGCGAGAAGGCCGGGTCGCCCAGGCGGATCAGCCGGCCGCCGGGCATCCACGCGACCAGCCCGGTGACCTCGGTGGTGAATGGGCCCGGCTCGATCACCCCGCCGGCAAAGGCAACGCAGGCCTCCGGCTCGGCGAAACCCTGGGCCTGACCCCACCACCAGGCCGGCGGGAAGCCGCCCTGGCCCCAGTTCTTCTCCCCGTAGACGCTGGCGCCATCGAGCGTCCACTCCTCGTCGCCGAGGACGGCGGTGCCGGAGGCCCGTCCGCCGAGGAGCCAGGGGTGCCAGTACTGGTTGAGCGCCGGCACCGCCTGGAAGACGCTCGATCCCCCCAGCGACCTGCGCGGCCACTCGACCGGGTCCTCGATCAGGAGGTCCAGCCTGGCATCCGGGCCCAGGTCGACCTTCACGCGGTCCGGGCCGGCGGAGAAGGCGCTCCCGGCGCTCGCGCCCAGGCGGTCCGGGTCGGCGTCGGCCTCGGGCCACTCGACGGTCCGCAGGAATCGGTTCGGATAGCCGGCGAGCCCGAGCGTCGCCCAGCGACCGGTGGCCGAGCGGTTTACGCCGATCAGCGCGATCAGCGAGCGCCCGCGCGTGATGTCGGTGAGGCGCCAGTAGTAGCCCTCCATCGAAACCCCGTGGTACGGGCGCGGATCGCCCCACGGCAGGTCTGCGCCGGTGGACCGGTAGCGCCCGATCAGGGGCAGGCTCGAGAGTCCCATCATGTGAAGGTACGGATCAGTGCCGTTACGCGCCCGGCGGGGATCGCGTAGTTTGCGGGCTACGCCTTCACAGGGATCCCACCGAACGAATCGAGGACGACGATGGACGAAGAGCAGCTCAACGAGGACATCGAGGCGGTAGCCGCCGCCGAGGACCAGCTGGAGGCCGATGCCGAGCTCGTAGCCGAGGCAGCGGCCGGCTTGGAGGTCGAGGCCGAGATCGTGGCCGCCGCCGAGGAGGAGCTGGCCGCCGAGGCCGAGATCGTCGTGGCCGCCGAGGAGCAGCTCGGCGCCGACGCCGCTGCCGTTGCCGACCTGGCCGCCGACCCCAGCGCCGACCCGGAGACCGTCGCCGCCGCCGAGGAGGCCCTGCTCGCGGAGGCCGAGGTCGTGGCCGCCGCCGAGGAGCAGCTGGTGGAGGACGCGATCGTCGTGGCCGCCGCCGAGGAGCAGCTCGCAGAGGACGCCGAGGCGGTCGTCGAGGGAATCGAGATCGTCGAGGCCGAGGCCGAGATCGTCGGCGCCGCCGAGGAGGAGCTCGCCGCCGAGATCGCCGACGAGGCGATCAGGGAGGCCGGCGAGGAGTAGCGCGGCCGCCGCCGCGGCCGCTCAGACTCCGGACTCGACGGTTACCCGGCCGTCTGCGGCGGCCTCGACGAGCTGCTGGTAGTCGAGCTCGTTCTGGTCGGCGTAGTCGTCGCCGAACTGGGCCAGCGCCTCGGCGAATTCGCTGCCGGTGCCCAGGTAGCCGGCGATCTTCGCCGGGTCACCGGTGCGGGCGTGGCCGCGGGCCAGCGCTGCAGCGCAGAGCACCCCATAGCCGGCCAGCCGGTCCGGATTCATCTTCTCCACCTTCATCGACCCCTTCATGTCGCGAAGCTGGCGGATGTAGAACTGGTTTCGACCTCCGCCGGAGCTGGTGATCCAGCCGAGGAACGAGTCGCTGGCGCTCTGCATCAGCCGCTGTCCTTCGACCACCCTCTCACCGTGCTGGGGATAGGTGCTCGCACCCGCGTAGGGCTCAAGGACCGAGGCCTGCGCCTGCTTCATCTGCAGGAAGAGCGGGTCGTCCTCGCGGTCGCCCATGGTCAGGAGCATGAAGGCTCTCGTGCCGACCGACCCCACCCCGACCACCTTGCGGGCAAAGTCCACCATCCGGTAACGGTCGACGAGGACCCTCTGCGCGGCCCCGAGGGTTGACAGGTAGTCGTGCCAGCCCTGGTCGATGACCGCCTGGGCCATCGGAAGCTGTTCGAGCGGGAGCCGCTCGACCACCGGCGGGTCGGGAACGATCTGCCACCCGTCTTCGGTCTTCTGCGCGTAGCGCTCCAGCGCCCCCAGGTTCGTCTTGGTGTGGGCCTTCTCGACCGTCTTTTTCGCCCGCTTGGCGACCTTGTCGTCGTCGTTCTGCTCGATGATCTTGAGGAGGTCGTCGACGTTGAGGCGCGAGTACCAGACGTCGAGGAACTTCATCCTCGCCAGGAGGTTGATGTTGGCCTGGTAACCGGCAGCAGCGGCGTAGCCGGCAGCCCGCGCCTCCTTCGGCGAGAAACCGTTGTCGCGGGCGGCGATGACCATGCTGGCCACCAGGCGCTTGAGGTCCCACTCGAACGAGGCGGGAAGCGTCTCGTCGAAGTCGTTGATGTCGAAGACCATGCGGCGGTCCGGCGCCGCATACATCCCGAAGTTGAGGAGGTGGGCGTCGCCGCAGACCTGCACCCGCAGTTCGGTGGTCGCGGTGCGCGAGAGGTCCCAGGCCATGATCGCCGCACCGCCGCGGTAGAAGGTGAAGGGCGAGACGAGCATGCGGCCGTAGCGGATCGGGACCAGCTCCGGCACACGGGACTCGGCCTGCTCCTGGAGGATCGCCACGGGGTCGGGCCGGTCGGCAGGCGCGGTCCAGCCGGCGTGGTCGGCGATCGGGACGGCGTCGCGGACCGCCTCGCCGGCGGCGAACCGCTCGGCCATGCGGGGCGGAATCTCGTCGGGCAGGTCCGGGACGAGGCGCTCGTCGAGGACGATCTCCTCGCGCTTGCCCGCCTTGCCCTTCTTCTTGTCGCTCTTCTTCTTCTTTGTCTTCTTTGCCATCGGGGGCGAAAGCTACCGGTGTCCGGCCGGCAGCGGCGCCGCCACCCTCCGGCAATTACTCTGGCCGCGTGCCCAAAGCGAAGCTGAAGCCGCCCCGCCAGGCGCAGCTGCTGGCGATTCTCGCCCTCGCCTTCCTCGCGGCCGCCCTCGCGGCCGCCCTCTACGCGGCGATCGACCGCTTCCCGCTCGACCTGGTCGCCGTACTGCTGGTGGCGGGCTCGGTGGTGGTCGGCCTGCGGGCCATCCTCCAGGCGGGCGTGGCCAGGGCCTTCGGCCTCTTCGCCTCGGCCCTCCTGGCTGCAGGCGCCTTCCTGGTCCTGCTGGCCACGCTCAAGCCGGTGGCCGACGCACTGACCATCGGCTCGCTGGTTCTGGGGCTTGCCCTCACCCGCAAGGCCCTGCGCTACCGGCTCGACCTGCCGGCCGAGGAGGCCCCGGAGCACCCCGTGGTGTTCTGGAACCCGAAGTCCGGCGGCGGCAAGGCAGCGCAGGCCCGGCTCGACGAGGAGGCGCGGGCGCGGGGCATCACCCCGGTCGAGCTCCAGCCCGGAGTCGACCTCGAGGAGCTCGTCCGCGAGGCCATCGCCGACGGGGCAGACGCCCTGGCTGCCGCAGGCGGGGACGGCACCCAGGCCACGGTCGCGGCGCTGGCCGCCGAGGCCGGCCTTCCCTTCGCCTGCATCCCCGCCGGGACGCGCAACCACTTCGCCCTGGACCTCGGTGTCGACCGTGACGACCTCGTCGGGGCGCTGGACGCCTTCGTCGACGGCGGCGAGAAGCGCGTCGACCTCGGAGAGGTAAACGGCCGGGTCTTCGTGAACAACGTCTCGCTCGGCCTCTATGCCGAAGCGGTCCAGAACGACGACTACCGCGGGGCCAAGATCCGGACGCTCGTCGGCACGGCGGCCGAGATAGCCGAAGACGGAGGCCTCGACCTGCCTTCGGCCGCGGGCGACGACGGGGGCGGCGAACCGCTCGCAATCCTGGTCTCCAACAACCAGTACCGGGTCGGCCAGGCCCTCGGCTCGGGCATGCGCCCGAGGATCGACGACGGCCTGCTCGGCGTGACCGTCTTCGAGGAGGTCTCGCCGCTAACCGCAGGAGGCCTGACCCGCACGCCCTGGCGCCAGTGGGAGACGCCCGAGCTGACGCTCACCCCCGACGGCGCGGTCCCGGCCGGGATCGACGGCGAGGCGACCGAGCTCGATTCACCGGTCCGTTTCAGGATCCTCCCCGGAGCCCTGCGGGTTCGCATCGCCAGGTCCCATCCGGGCGCCTCGCCGGCCGCCCGCCTGCCCAACCGCTTCACCGGGATCCCGAAGGCTCTCTGGAAGACGGCGACCGGGCAGGGCTAGGTTTCGGCCACAGGCTGCGGACGCCGCACCGGCCGACGGCTGCCAAACGAAAAGAGGCCCTCCGGTAGGAGGGCCTCGATCGATAGCGGGGGCGGGATTCGAACCCGCGACCTTCGGGTTATGAGCCCGACGAGCTACCAGACTGCTCCACCCCGCGACGTGCTTCGAAGATAGCAAGCGGGGACGGCCGCGATCAACCGCGGGCAGCGACCTTCAGGCGACCCCGGCCCGGGCGATCGTGGTGACCGACTGGTAGTAGATGTCGCGCCCGAAACCGGGGATCGGGAAGAGGTAGGCCTGGCAGGGAGAGGGAATGTCGACGCGGGCCCGGTCCTCGCCGGTGTCGAGGTCGACGACCACGAGCTGGTCGCTGCCGAAGGCCAGGCCCCTGCGGCGGACCACCGACAGGTGGCCGAGCAGCTGGAGCGCCGGCCGGAGCAGGCGGCGAACCGCCGGGCGGCGGAGAGCCGGGGCCTGGCGCCAGTCCTGCACCACGAGCTCGCGCGTGTCCGGGTAGAGGATGAGGTGGGCGGCATGGGCAAACCCGTCGCGACGCCAGAGGGGGACCATTTCGTCGCCTTCAAGTCGCCACGCCCGGAGCACCGCGTTGCCGGCGTCGTAGGCGACCACAACCCCGCCCACCGGGTCCCAGGCCGGCGGGTTGGATTCCGTCCCGTGGGGCAGGCCGCTGATCTCGACCGAGTCGATCACGCTTGCGTCATCCCGGCGGGCCCACCAGAGCCGCAGCGGCGAAGGGGCTTCGCCGCTGTCGAGCATCGTGGTGTCGGTGTCGTTGCGCCCGTTGTCCATCCAGATCACGTGGTCGGGAGTGATCACCGGGTCCCAGCCGTAGCTGCTGCCCGGCCGCGGCCCGTACTCCGGCTGCCAGTCCGGGTCGATGGCCAGCTCGCCGGCGTCGCGGTCGAAGAGAATCCGGAAGACGCGGGTCGTGCCGATGGCGATTACGGCCTCGCCGTCGCTGCAGAGGCGCCCGATCGATGCCTCAGGCAGGCCCAGGGGGGCGGCAAGCGGCTCGAGGGTCTCCGGGTCGAGGACGTTGACCGTCGACGGCGCCCGCCCCGCCGGCGCGTCGCAGTCCTTGGTGACGATCTCCCCCCCGTCGAGAATCACGAACGAGTTGTGGGGCCGGGGTGCGGGTAGCTGCCGGGAGACCAGCACCTCGAGGTCGGGGGTAATCCGGTGCGCCCAGCAGCCGAAGACCATGTAGAGATCCCCGTTGGCGTGGAAGGCGATCCCGCCCGGCCAGTAGGGGCCGCCCGGGAGCTTTGGGGTCGAGGCGACCACCTCGAGGGTTTCAGGGTCGAGCTTCTCGACCCAGCCTTTGACCGGGTCGCCCTGGGCACCTCCCCGCAGGGGCATCCCGTGGCGAAGGGCGTAAAGCTCGCCCGGGCCGCGACGGATCAGCATGTCGGTGGCGTAGGCGTCGCGGGAGGCCAGCAGCTCGAGCCGGTCGCCGGGGCCGATGCCCGGTCCGCCCTGGGGGGTGGCACAGCACCAGCGCTGGGGGCCGTTGTCCTCGCTGCTCCAGGTATCCGGCCAGTAGGCGCCGGCCGTGTCCTCGGGAATCGCTGCCTCGTCCATCGATGGGCGAGGCTATTGGAGCCCGGCCGGCACCGGGGCGCCGGTCAGTCGGCCTTGAGGACGCCCGGGGGCTTCCAGCTGCCGTCGAGGATCGCCTTCTTGGGCATGTAGAGCCGCAGGTTCAGGCGGAAGCCCTTGTCGGCCGGAGCGGGCAGCCAGTTGACGTCCTTCTCGGTCGGCTTGTCCTTCTGGATGACGACCACGACCGATCCGTCCTTCTTCTTGCGCAGCGGCGGGTGACTGTCACCGATCGCATAGATATTGGACGGGTTGGCGACCAGGTAGCCGTCTGTGTCGTACATGGTCAGCGACCAGAAGGCCTTTGTCGGCGGGAGCTTGCCCTTCTTGAAGACCATCCGGTAGCTGTTGGCGCCGTTGAAGGTCTCGCCGGACGGGGTGGCCAGGGCGACCGGGTAGACCGACTCGACCGGGGTGTTGGCGCCGAGCCCGACGAGCGCGACCCTTGCACGGAAGGTGTAGTTGGTCCCGTAGTCCCCGATGTCGGAGGGCGGCGTGTACCAGCCCCCCGCTTCGATCGCCTGCTGCAGGATGGGCAGCCGGGCCTCGACGGGCAGGGCGGCGTAGGCGGCGTCGACCCCATCGGCGAGCCTGGCCTGCACGTCGGCCGGGAGCGAGTCGGGGCTCCGGCCGATGCCCACGCCGGCGGGCGCCAGGCGCTCGAGGATCGCTGCGTCCTCCTTTTCGGGCGGCGGGTCTGCGGCCATCTGGGCGTTGAGCTGCCTGATGAACTCGAGGCCGCCGGGAGGCCCGCCCTTGGCGCGGTAGCCAACGTTGCTGACCGGCTTGGCCAGCGGCTTGCCGGCCTTGTAGTCGGCGAGAGAGCCGGTCCGGAACTTCGACATCAGCTTCCGGGCCGATCCCGTGTCGTCCTTCCCCTTGACCAGCACGCGACCGATGACCCAGAGTCGCCTGGCCGAGGACTTGAAGCGCTTGACGCCCTTAGGCAGCTTGCCGGCCGGCGCTCCGTCCCACTCGAGCGCCCAGGTTCCGCCGTTACCGCCGTTGAGCCGTTGGCCGACGTAACCGACGACATTGGTCCACGGCTCCACGAACTCGAAGACCCAGTAGCGGTCCTTCATCTTCGGGACCTGCAGGACGAGCGGCTTCTCGAGGTCGAACTGGCCAAGCGAGTAGAGGGTGTCGACGTTGGGGGCGACCACCTGGTCGGCGCCGGCCTTCGCAAGGCTGCGGGCATTGGCGAGGCGATTGACCGGCGCCATGTTGGCGATGTCGTCGGAGCGGACCCGGTTGAACTCCAGCAGCGGGTAGCCGTAGGTGAAGGCCTCCTTGCCCAGTTCGTACGCCTGCTCGGGCGTCGGCGCGGCAGCCGGCGCCTGGGCCGACGCCGCCGGCGCAAAGGCGGCAAGCGCGCCCACGGTCGCGATCAGCGGGAAGACTCTCCTCAAAGCCATGGCGGGAGCATAAACGGAACGGTTCGCAGACACCGCCGCTTCGTCGCCCGCCCGGTTATCTTGCGGCGACCGATGGCGCGCGTCCTCATAACCCGGCCCCTCCCCGGCGACGCGCCGGAGAAGCTCGAGGCGGCCGGCCACGAGGTGACGGTCCTGCCGGGTCCGATGCCTCCCGGACACGAGGAGCTGGAGGCCGCCCTCCAGGACGCCGAGGGGCTGCTCTGCCTGCTCACCGACCCGGTCGACGCCGGCGTGATCGACTCGGCGCCGGCGCTGCGGGCGATCGCCAACTGCGCGGTCGGCACCGACAACGTCGATCTCGATGCCGCGGCGGCGCGCGGCATCCCCGTCGGCGTCACCCCCGACGTCCTGACCGATGCCACCGCCGACCTGGCGATGGCCCTGATCCTCGCCGCCGCGCGTCGGCTCCCGGAGGCCGAGCGGGACGCGCGCGAGGGGCGCTGGCGCACCTGGGAGCCGGCCGGCTGGCTCGGACTCGAGCTCCGCGGGGCGCGCCTGCTCGTGGTCGGGCCCGGGCGAATCGGCAGCGCCGTAGCCGAGCGGGCCCGGGCCTTCGGGATGGAGGTCCAGGCGGCCGGGCGCGACGACGACCTCCTGGCACTCCTGCCCGACGCCGATGTCGTCTCACTCCACTGCCCGCTCACCGAGGCGACCCGGGGCCTTATCGGCGAAGCCGAGCTCGCGGCGATGAAGCCCACGGCGATCCTCGTCAACACCTCCCGCGGCGCGGTGGTCGACCAGCCCGCGCTGGTCAGGGCCCTCGAGAACGGGGAGATCGGGGCGGCTGCCCTGGACGTGACCGACCCCGAGCCGCCGCAGCCGGACGACCCGATCCTCAGCGCCCCCAACTGCATCGTGCTGCCCCACATCGGGTCGGCTACCACCCGGGTCCGCAGCCAGATGGCATCGCTCTCGGCCGACAACCTGATCGCCGCGCTGGACGGCGACCCGATGCCCTACCCGGCCCGATGAGGATCGCCGTCGTCGACATCGGCTCCAACTCGACCCGGCTCCTGGTCGCGGAGGTCTCGGACGACGGGAAGGTGACCGAGCTGGCGCGCCGGAGCGAGGTCACGCGGCTTGCCGCGGGCGTCGACACCACCGGCCTGCTCTCGGGGGATGCGATGGACCGCGTCTACGACGTGCTCGACGCCTACACGGAGGAGATCGACGCGATCGGCCACGTGCGCCGGCGGGTCGGCGTGATGACCAGCGCCAGCCGGGACGCCGCCAACGGCGAGGAGTTCGCGGCGGTGATCGCCGACCGCTTCGCCATCGAGACCCGGGTAATAGAGGGCGACCACGAGGCCCGGCTCTGCTTCCTCGGGGCGACCAGCGACCGCGACGGCGGCGACAGCCGCCCGACCTGCGTTCTCGACATCGGCGGCGGTTCAACCGAGCTGATCGTCGGCCGCGGCCGCACCGTGGACTTCCACGTCTCAACGCAGCTCGGCGTCGTTCGCCAGAGCGAGCGTCACCTGCACTCGGACCCGCCTACCGCGGCCGAGCTGGGCGAACTTGACGACGAGGCCCGCGCCACGATCCAGGGCGCCGTCCCCGAAGAGGTCCGCCAGGAGGCGGAGGCGATGATCGCCGTGGCCGGTACCGCCACCTGGATGGCGTCGATCGACCTGGGGCTCGAGCAGTACGACTCCGCCCGCATCCACGGCGACCGCATCAGCCTCGGGCGCTGCCGGGAGATCGCCGCGATGCTGGGCTCGATGACCGAGGCCCAGCGGCGCGAGGTGAAGGGCCTGCATCCCGACCGCGCCCCCACGATCCTCACCGGGGCACACATCCTCTGTGTGGCGATGGAGTGCTTCGGGATCGACGAGGTCGAGGTCTCCCAGCACGACATCCTCTACGGGGTCGCGCTGCAGGTCGCCGGGCACGCCGGCGCCTGATCAGGCCAGGTTCGACTTGCGCGGGTAGACGACGTCCGGGTCCTGGAGGACGTTGACCAGCGCCGGGGAGCCGGAGGCAAAGGCCCGCTCGAGGGCCGGCTGGAGCTCGCCGGGCTCGCGGACCAGCTCGCCGTAGCCGCCCAGCGCGGTGACGACCTCGTCGTAGCGGGTCTCGGGCCGCAGCTCGGCAACCACCGAGTAGCCGTAGAGGAACTCCATCGGGTGCTTCTCCAGCGCCCAGATCCCGTTGTTGCCCATGACCGCGACGACGTTTACGCCGTGGCGGGCGAGGGTGTCGAACTCCATCCCGCTGAATCCGAAAGCCCCGTCGCCGACCAGCAGGACGACCTGGCGGTCGGGGTGGGCGATCTTGGCCGCCAGCGCGTAACCGACGCCCGATCCCAGGCAGCCGAACGGCCCGGGGTCGAGCCAGCAGCCCGGCTCGTAGGAGTTGATGAAGCGGCCGGCGTAGGAGACGAAGTCACCGCCGTCTCCGATCACGATTGCGTCTCGGTCGAGGAACTTGTCCAGCTCGGCGTAGATGCGCACGGGATGGAGCGGGGAGCGGTCGTCCTCGAGCTCCTCGCGCTCGGCCGCCCGCTTCTCGTCCTCGATCTCGCGCAGGCTCGCGACCCACGGGGCGGTGCGGTCCTCGAGCCCGGCCGTGCCCTCCCGGATCGCGTCGAGCGTCGCCGGGATGCCCCCGTAACACTCGGCCGCCGGCTGGCGGGGGTGCGCCCGCTCGGGCTCGATCCGGTCGACGACGACGATCTCGGTCTGCTCGCCAAAGGCCTCGCCGAAGGCCAGGCGGAAGTCCATCGGCACGCCGATGACAACCGCCACGTCGGCATCCCGCAGCCCGGCCGACCGGGCCCGGGCGAAGAAGAGCTCGTCGTCGGCCGGCACGCAGCCCCGCGCCAGGCCGTTGAGGAAGACGGGAATCCGGCGCTCGCGGACGAGCTCCTGCAGGGCCCCCTCGCCGTGGCCCCACCAGAGGCCGGTGCCGGCCATGATCACCGGGCGCTCGGCGTCGGCCAGCAGCGCCACCGCCCGGTCGATCCCCTCGGGCGCAGCCGGCTCGGCGGCCGGGTCGGGCAGCGCCGGCGCCGGTCCGGGCTCCGAGCCCTCGGAGAAGACGACGTCGAGCGGGAAGTCGATGAAGGTCGGCCCGCCGGGGGCGGCGAGCGACTTGTCGAGCGCCTCGTCGATCAGCTCGGGGATCTCGCCGGCGTCCGATGCAGTCGCCGCGAACCGGGTGAGCGGGCTCACGAACGGCACGTGGTCGATCTCCTGGAGCGAGCCCATGCCCCAGCGCAGCGCCGGGGCGCGGCCGCCGAGCACGACCATCGGCGAGCCGTTCTGCATCGCCGAGCCGATGGCGCTCATCCCGTTCGTCACTCCCGGGCCGGCGGTGAGGGCGGCGACGCCCGGGGTCCGGGTCACCTTGGCCCAGCCCTCGGCCGCGAAGGCGGCGGTCTGCTCGTGGCGGGTGTCGACGAGGTCGATGCCCTCGTCGCGGCAGCCGTCGTAGATCGAGAAGAGGTGGCCTCCGGAGAGGGTGAAGAGCTTGGTCACCCCGTGCTCGCGCAGGCGGCGAGCGGCGAGCCGCCCCCCGTGAAGATTGGTCCCGGTTCCGGTGGCGGCTTCCATTCGGCGAGTCTATATCTCCGGAATCTGCGGGGTTTTGAGACCGCCGGGGCTTTACCCCGTACCAGGCCCTGTAGATTGCCGAATCACATAAGCGTCTGCCGAATCGCGAGCTCCCCGGGAGTTCGCGAGCGGGGGAACCAATCAGTTCCGGGGCGAAGCGGCCTGTCAGGGGTCGCCGCGCACGCTGAAGAAGCGCGAGCCCGTCAGCTCACCTCGCAGGCACAGCCAGATGAACAGGACCCGAATCCGACACGTCACCCGTATCCCTGCGCTCGCCGCGCTCAGCGCGCTGGCGGCTGCCCCGGCAGCCGGAGCCCAGGGCCCTGGCGGCGCCGAGATTCCCGGGCCGCCGAAGGTCTCGGGCGTGGCCTGTGCCGGCCAGCCGCAGGGGCGCTGCGGCCGCGGCCAGCTCATGACGATCACCGGCGAGGGCCTCCAGTCGGTGAACCGGATCGAGTTCCTCGGAGGCAAGAGCAGGCGTGACGACATCCACGTAAAGGTCTCCGCACGCGCCGCGCGCTCCGGCGAGCTGGTGGTCGCCGTGCCCCGCAAGGCCAGGAGCGGCCCGGTGAAGCTGCGCAGCTCGGTCGGCGAACCGGCCGTCATCCCGGCCCTCGACCTGGTTGCCGGTGCCCCGCCCACCGACGAGGCCGGCCAGGGCGGCCGGGTCTTCGCCGGCGGCCGCCAGGCTGCCGAGCTCACCTACGACGTCGGCGACCGTCCGGCCGGCGCGCGGGTGGAAGCCCTTCGCGTCGCCTCGGGAGAGGTTGTCCGCAGCTGGGCGGTCGAGGCCGACGGCCAGGGAACGGTCTCCTGGGACGGCTTCGTGGACGACGAGCCGGCCCGCTCGGGCACGTACGCCCTGCGGCTCAACCGTGCGGCCGCGCAGGCCGCCCAGTCCGGCACCGCGACCGAGACCCAGTTCGAGCTCGTCGAGGGAATCTTCCCGATCCGCGGGCGCTACCGGCTCTCCTCCACGACGATGCAGAGCTTCGGCGGTGGCCGGGGCCATCAGGGCACCGACCACTTTGCCGCCTGCGGCACCCCGCTGGCCGCCTGGACCCGGGGAACGGTCCAGTACGTCGGCACCCACGGCCGCGCCGGCAACTACCTGGTCATCAAGAGGCCCAACGGCGAGTCCTACGCCTACATGCACCTCCGCGAGCGCCCGCTCGTGGACAAGGGAGACAGGGTCTTCACCGGCCAGCGCGTCGGCTCGGTCGGCGACACGGGACGCGCCAGCGGCTGCCACCTGCACCTCGAGCTGTGGACCGCCCCCGGCTGGTACCAGGGCGGCAAGCCGTACGACTCCCTGCCGCTGATGAAGCGCCTCAGCGCCCTCGACTGAGGCCTCCAGTGCCCGGGGAGGGACTCGAACCCCCACATTCCGAAAGGAACCGCCGGGTTTAAGCCGGCTGCGTCTACCAGTTCCGCCACCCGGGCAGGAGCGCCTTATCCTCAGGTTATGGCTTCGCGCAGGACACCGAAAACCGCGAAACCTTCGGGCCTCGGCGGTGTTGGTATGGGCGAGGGAGCAATCGTGGAGGCATCGGCAATATCCAACGCGGGTCCGGGGCTGAAGAAGCCGGTGGCCCTGCTGCGCCTGCAGTCCGACGAGAAGCTCGTCGCCATGACCCGACGCGGCGACCAGAGCGCCTACGAGGCGCTCATGGGTCGCTACCACGCCCGCATCCTCGGCTTCACGCGCCACATGCTCGGCAGCCGCGAGGACGCCGAGGATGTCACGCAGGAGAGCTTCGCCGCGGCCTACAGCGCGATGATGGCCGACGAGCGGCCGATCAACGTCAAGCCGTGGCTCTACCGGATCGCCCGCAACCGCTCGCTCAACCACATGCGCCGCCAGAAGGCGATCGGCGTGGACGACTTCGACCTCCACGTAGCCGACCACGGCCGCACCACCGCCGACGAGGTCGGCCAGCGCGAGGAGCTGCGGCTCCTGATGGGCGACGTACAGGCCCTGCCCGAGTCGCAGCGCACGGCCCTCCTGCTCCGCGAGATCGACGCCCTCTCCTACGACCAGATCGCCGAGGCGATGGAGACCACCGTCCCGAGCGTCAAGTCGCTCCTCGTCCGTGCCCGCGTCGGCCTCGCCGAGGCGGCCGAGGCGCGCCGGCTCACCTGCGACGAGGTGCGGGTGGAGCTCGGCGAGGTTGCCGAGGGCCTTGCGCGCCTCTCCTCCCCGGCCCGCCGCCACGTCAAGGAGTGCGACCGGTGCAAGGCCTTCCAGGCCCACCTCAAGGAGAACAACAAGGCGCTGGCCCTTCTCCTGCCCATCGGGCCCCTCCTGCTCGCCAAGAAGTTCCTGCTTGCCCAGCTCGGCACCACCGCCAGCGCCTCCGGCGGCGCCGGCCTCGCCGCCTCGGGGGGCTTCCTCACCGGAGCCGCCGGTTCGGTGGCCAGCAAGGCGGCCGCCACCGCCGCCGCGGCAGCGATCGTCACCGCCGGAGCGGTAGAGGTGCGCCAGGCGACCACCACCGAGCCGAGCCGGGAGAGCGCGCCGGTAGTGGCTCAGGTGCCGGTCTCTCCTGCCCCCGAGCCTGCCGTCGTCGTCGTTCCGGACCCGGTGAAGGCGGCGGCCGAGCCGCAGGCCGAGAAGCCGGCGGAGGTTCCGGTTCCCGAGCCGGTCGCCGAGCCGGCTCCCCCTGCCGACGCGGCCCCCGCTCCGGCGACCCCTGCGCCTGCGCCGGTGGAGGAACACCACGACGTCGTCAGCATCCCGACCGAGCCGGCTCCGGCCGACCCCGAGCCGGCTCCGCAGCCCGAGCCGGCTCCGGTGGCTCCCGCTCCCGAGGCACCGGCCGCGCCGGCGCCCCCGGCTCCCGCGCCGGCGCCGTAAGCGCCTGCCGGCCTACTGGCTGGCGAGCCTGATCGACCGAAGGGTGCGCAGCAGGGGATCGGCCTGGGCTACCTCCCAGACCGTCTTCGGCCCGCCGCTCTCGGGTCGCAGCGCGAGGGCGTCGACGTCGACGCCGACGTTGTCCTCGAGGTTGTCGGAGAAGAGCAGGACCCGGCGCCCGTACCAGGTCTTTCCGTCGCGCTCGGTCTGGTAGTAGATCTGGAAGCCGGCCTGGCCGCCGTAGTTGACTGCCTGCTCGCCGCGGACGACGAAGTTCGGGTCCTCGCTGCGCATCTGCTCGATCAGGCGCTGCGAGAGGAGCGGGAAGGCCGCTTCGCGCTGGCCCTCGGTGGGCTCAAGCCCCGCCGGCAGCTCGACCTTGCTGAATTCGAGCTCCACCGGGTTGGGAGTTCCTGCCGGAGAGGCGAGGCGGACTACCTGCGTCCCGCTGGCCGGCAGCCGCTCAAGGCTCTCGCTCGGGTAGGTGACCGAGAAGGCGACCGGCGACTTGACCTCGATCGTCCGGGTCGGCGTGCGGACCAGCAGCCAGCCGACGACGGCCAGCACGACCAGCAGGACCGAGAAGGCCACAGCGGCCCAGAGCACCCAACGGGGCAGTGCCCGGAGGCGGGGGCCGGCCAGCTCCGGGAGGGAGGGACCGAACTCGGGTTTGACCAGCGCCGGCACGGCCGCCCAGCCTAGCCTTCGTCTCCCCCGAAAACCTCGTCGAGGTCGGCGGTGGAGATCGCTGCGAAGGCGACCATCGTCTGCAGGCGTGTCACTCCCTCCAGCTCGGCCACGGGGCCGGCGAGCACCTCGGAGAGCTGCTCGTGCCGGGGCACCCGGACCATCGCCACGAAGTCCCACTGCCCGGTGACCGAATAGACCTCCGAGACGCCGTCGATCGCGGCGATCCTCTCCCCCAGGGTCGAAAGGGCGTTCCGGTCGGCCTCGACGAGGAGGATCGCGGTGATCATCAGAGCTCGAGGCTCTCGCCGGACTCCAGGATGACCGCCTCGCGGCCGTCGGCGGCGAGGTCGCTGGCGAAGGCGTCGGCGTCGGTCTCGATCGGGGGGAAGGTGCCGTAGTGGATCGGCAGGACCTTCGGGGCTTCGACCATCCGTGCTGCGGCCACCGCGTCGTGGCGATCCATCGTGTAGTGGCCGCCGATCGGGATGCAGGCAAGGTCGATCGAGTCGCGCTGCGGGACGAGCTGGAGGTCGCTGAAGAGCGCCGTGTCGCCGAGGTGGTAGATCGTCACGCCGCCGATGTTGATGACGATCCCGGCCGGCGTGTTGACCGTCCCCTTGGGCGTCGTCGAGGTGTGCCACGCAGGGACCCACCGCGCCCATCCCCAGTCGAACTCGACCGTGCCGCCGAGGTTCGGGTCGATCACGTCGTGGTCCTCGCCGAGGTCCTCCCCGATCTCGCCCGCCAGCTCGACGATCGCCGCGACGGTTGCTCCCGTCCGGCGCGCAATGTCCACCGTGTCGCCGATGTGGTCGGCGTGGCCGTGGGTGAGGAGGATGTAGTCGGCATCGATGGTCGCCGGATCGGCACCCGCATTGGGATTGCCGGTCAGGAACGGGTCGACGAGGACGGTCGTACCGCCGCTCTCGATGGCCAGTGCCGAATGGCCCAGGAATGTGACTTTGGCGCTCACTGCTTCTCCTCTCTGTTCGTCTCCGACCCTGCCCCCGCCTGGAGCTCCGCGGCGAGCTCAAGGCCGACGGCGACGCCGACCAGCATGGCAACCCGCGACTCCTCGGTCATCAGCACGGCAATCGCCGACCGCCGCTCCTCGACCGCCTCGACGGCGGCGACGCGGTCGATCTCTCCCTCGTGGGCCGGCTCGAAGAAACCGCCGGCCTGGAGTGCCTCGCCGAGGATCCGCTGCAGGCCCGGCGCTGCGTGGGTGACGATCTCCTGCGCGTGGGCGAAGCGCTCGCCGTCGGCAAGGGCGGCGACGGCAGCGTCCACCTCCTCGGCGCTGTAGCGGCGCTCGGTCATCCTGACCAGAGCCTACCGGCGCCCGAGAAGCGCGCCGATGGCCAGCCCGGCCGCGAGCCCCACCAGCCCGGCGGTGGGACTGGCCTCCGGCGCGGCCAGCGGGACGAGCAGCATCACCGCGGCACAGATGCCTGCCGGGATCAGCTCCGTCCACTCACGCCCGCCGGAGCCGACGGCCCTGGCCTCGGGAACCGCCCAGGCCCCGATCAGCCCGAGCACGGCGGCATTGGCGCCGAGGGCGAACGGGATGGTCTCCAGGGCCGCCGCGGCGGCGATGCCGCCCATCCCGCAGGCGACGAACAGAACCGCCACCGCCAGGGGCCCGTCCCGCCTCTCGATGAGCCCCCCGAAGCAGGCCACGCCGATCACGCCCAGCGCCCCGTACCAGACGTTCGGGGCCAGGAACGGGGCGACGGCGACCCTCCACCACTCGCCGCCGACCGGCCCGACGACACCGACGTCGCCAGGCGAGACGGCACCCGGGACGAGAATCACCGTCCCCACGGCGCAGAGCACGGCGAGGGAAGACGAGACGACCGGGCGCAGCGAGCCCTCGAGGCCGGGCATCCGGGGCGCCCTGGGTCGGCGCGGAGCCCTGGCCTTGGCGGTGGAGCCCCCGGCAGGGATCCGCGGGGCGCGCTTCTGCACCCGGGAGCCGCAGTACGGGCACTCGGTTACGTAGCGGGACACCTCTGCGCCGCAGGACCGGCAAACCACGAAGAGGTCGGCATCCTCGGCCATTGGGCCGCGATGCTAGCCCGCCGGCCGCCGGCCACCGCGGTCGGGCGAACGTCGGTAGCGTGTAATGGGCCGCGTTCGCGGGCAGGTCAACCCCAAACCGACACGGAGATTGAGCAAGTGGCCGATTCAATGACCCTTTCGCAGATCGAGGAGCTCCTCGGAGACGACGCCGGCGAGCTGCTCGGCCACGCCTGCACCACGATCGACGCCTCCCAGCTCCACCTCCCGGGCCCCGATTTCACCGACCGGATCTTCATGGAGACCGACCGCAACCCCCAGGTCCTGCGCAACCTGCAGCAGCTCTGGGGCAACGGCCGTCTCGCCGGGACCGGCTATGTCTCGATCCTGCCGGTCGACCAGGGGATCGAGCACTCGGCCGGGGCGAGCTTTGCCCCCAACCCGGCCTACTTCGACCCGTCGGCGATCGTCGAGCTGGCGATCGAGGGGGGCTGCAACGCGGTCGCCTCGACGGTCGGCGTCCTCGGTGCCGTCTCGCGCCGCTACGCGCACCGGATCCCGTTCATCGTGAAGATCAACCACAACGAGTTCCTGAGCTACCCCAACGGCTACGACCAGATCATGTTCTCCTCCGTCCAGCGGGCGTGGGAGCTCGGCGCCGCCGGGGTCGGGGCGACGATCTACTTCGGCTCCGAAGAGTCGCGCCGCCAGATCGTCGACGTTGCGGCCGCCTTCGAGGAGGCCCACCGGCTCGGGATGTTCACCGTGCTGTGGTGCTACCTGCGAAACAGCGCCTTCAAGGTCGACGGCACCGACTACCACGCCTCTGCCGACCTGACCGGCCAGGCCAACCACCTCGGCACGACGATCGAGGCCGACATCATCAAGCAGAAGCTCCCCGAGAACAACGGCGGCTACGTCGCGCTCAACAAGGACGGGGTCTCCTACGGGAAGACCAGCGACCTCGTCTACGACAAGCTGACCACCGACAACCCGATCGACCTGACCCGCTACCAGGTGGCCAACTGCTACATGGGCCGTTCGGGCCTGATCAACTCCGGCGGCGCCTCCTCGGGCTCCACCGACCTGGCCGAGGCGGTCAAGACCGCCGTCATCAACAAGCGCGCCGGCGGCATGGGCCTGATCTCGGGACGCAAGGCCTTCCAGCGGCCGATGGCCGAGGGCGTGGAGCTCCTCAACGCGATCCAGGACGTCTACCTCTCCGACGAGATCACCGTCGCCTGAGCGCAGCAGGCGTAACGGAAGCGGACAGAGGCTCGCTTTCGGGCCTTTCGCCGGGCGGGAACGCGGCCCGCTGCCGGTAGTTTCGGGGCGGTGAGGGTTCCGACGGCAGCGCTCCTCGTCACCGGCTGCGCGCTGGCGCTCGCGGCCTGCGGCCAGGGCGACGGCGAGTTCACGGGGCGGGTGGAGCGGGTGGTCGACGGCGACACCATCGTCGTCAGCGCTCCCGGGGGAAGCGAGCGGGTGCGCTACATCGGCATCGACACTCCGGAGTCGGTCGCTCCCGGGCGCCCGGTCGAGTGTTTCGGCCCCCAGGCCAGCGCCGCAAACCGCCGTCTCGTGGCCGGCCGCGAGGTCAGGGTCGTGCCGGGGGCCGAGCCACGCGACCGCTACGGGCGGCTCCTCGCCTACGTCTACACCGACGGCGGCCGGCGCTTCGTAAACGCTCAGCTGGTCCGCAGCGGCGCCGCCGACACGCTGGAGATCGAGCCCAACACCAAACACGCGAGGGAGCTCGCCGCGCTGCGGCGAAAGGCCCAGGCGGAGGGCGCCGGGCTGTGGGGGTCCTGCCGCTAGGATCGGAGCCGATGGCCTCGCGAATGCGCCAGAGCCTTCGCGAATTCGAACAGCGGTTTCACCAGGAAACCCTCGACGAGCGCGAACACCACCAGGACGTCTACCACCGGGCCGCGCGACGGCTGCGCAGCCGGAAGGTCGAGCGCTCCCAGCGCCACGGCACGGTCCGTTTCTTCTTCCTGGTCCTCCTGCTCGTCGCCACCGCCGTGATCGTGGCGGTCGCGATGTTCGAGACGCTCTACATCGTCATGGGCTAGGCGGGGCGGCGCCTTCGCCGTCCCCGGCGGCGGGCGCCGCGGCTCGGGCCTTCGCTACTCTGCCCGGCCATGGCCCGAAAGTCGCTCAAGCCCCAGCTCAACCAGATCCGCATGTGGGTGCGCCAGGGCCGGACCGACGCGTGGATCGCCCACCAGCTCGAGGTTCCCGTCGGGCAGGTCGAAGGCTTCAAGAAGGAGTTCGACCTCGACGAGGAGGCCGGGGCCGAAAACGGCTCGGCCGGCTTCGAGACCGAGGTGGACCTTCGGGCCGAGGACGAGGCCCTGGTGGCAGCCCGCCTCGAAGAGGAAGAGGCAGCCGCTGCCGAGCGCCGGGCCAATGGCGAGGAGGAAGAAGAGGTCGAGGACGAGGAAGAGGAGGCCGAAGAGGAGGGCGGCTCACGCCGTTCCCGCCGGTCGCGCCGGGGGCGCCGCGGCGGACGCCGTCGCAGCGGCGGACGCGAGCTGGAGGGCACCTTCGACCACGGCGAGGAGGGCTACGGCCTCTGGCTCGACCCCTCGATCGCCGACGACCCCGTCTACGCAGAGCACTGGGCCGGTCAGCGGGCGGTGACCGTGAAGGTCGAAGCCGACCGCATCGTCATCCGCCGCGCCGACTGAGCTACGGGCCGGCTTCCAGTCGCCGGCCGCCGGCGAAGTCGACCGCGCCCCGCAGGTAACGGGCGAAGGCGGCGTCGAAGAGGCGTCCGTCCCAGCTCCAGGGGTCTCTCGGAGCGGTTCGCCTGGCCAGCTCGAGGCACCACGCAGTGCCCGACTCGTAGCCGGTGACGAGCTCCTCCGCCGTGAAGGCGCCGCCGTAGCGCCGCCTCAGCTCGGCGACGATCGCGTCCTCGACCCTCTGGGCTGTCCGCTCGCGCTCCGGGGGCAGCTCGGCGACGAACCGGGTGCCCGCGCGCCACTGCTGGATCGCCGTCTCGTACGACACGGCGCGCAGGTTAGCGGCGCCCTCAGGGAGCGTCCGGCAGGCCCTTGATCACGTAGGCCCGCTCGCCGGGCTTGACCATGCCCAGGCGACGGGCCTCGAGCTCCAGGGCAGCCGGGCTCTTGAGCGTCTGGACCCGCTTGGTCAGGCGGTCATTCACCGCCTGGAGCCGCTCGACCTGCGCCCGGCGGTCGGCAGCCTCTCCGCGGGCGGAGACGATCGACACCAGCGGGCGGATGTAGAGGATGGCGATCAGCAGGCAGACGCCGATGATCAGCGCCCTGCCGATGCGGTCCCAGCGGATCGGGCTGGAGCCGTCGGGCCGCCCGGCGACCAGCTTCGGGCGCGGGATCATGCCGGTGCGGGAAAACGGCTCTTCAGCCCGGTCGTGGACGCCCTGGAAGCCCATATCTAGGGCGCTTCTGCGTCGGCGCCGGTTTTCCTTCCCGCGTCAGCGGCGGAAGACCGAGCGGCCCGGATACTGCGCCCGGTCACCCAGCTGCTCCTCGATCCTCAGCAGCTGGTTGTACTTGGCGACGCGATCGGAGCGCGACGGCGCCCCCGTCTTGATCTGGCCGCACCCGGTGGCGACGGCCAGGTCGGCGATCGTCGTGTCCTCGGTCTCCCCCGAGCGGTGCGACATCACCGCGGTGTAGCCGGCGTCGTGGGCCATCGCGACGGCGTCGAGCGTCTCCGAGAGCGTCCCGATCTGGTTGACCTTGACCAGGATCGAGTTCCCGACGCCGAGCTCGATGCCCCGACCCAGCCGCTCGGTGTTGGTGACGAAGAGGTCGTCGCCGACCAGCTGGACGCGGTCGCCGATCTTTTCGGTGAGCAGCGCCCAGCCGTCCCAGTCCTCTTCGGCCATTCCGTCCTCGATCGAGAGAATCGGGTAGCGGTCGGCCATCTCGGCCCAATAGCCCGCCATCTCCTCCGCGCTGAGGCGTCGCCCCTCGTGCTCGAGCACGTACGTACCGTCATCGAAGATCTCGCTGGTGGCCGGGTCGAGGGCGATGGCGACATCGGCGTTGGGGGCGTAGCCGGCGGCGGCGATCCCCTCCATCAGCATCTCGAGCGCCTCCTCGTTGGAGCCCAGGTCGGGCGCGAAGCCCCCCTCGTCACCGCCGGCGGTGCCCAGGCCGCGGGCGCTCAGCGCCGACTTGAGGCCGTGGAACACCTCGGTACCGGTGCGCAGGGCCTCGGAGAACGAAGGGGCGCCGCAGGGGACGATCATGAACTCCTGGAAGTCGACCCGGTTGTCGGCGTGGGCGCCGCCGTTGAGGACGTTCATCATCGGGACCGGAAGCGTGGTGGCCTCCTCGCCCCCGAGGTACAGCCACAGCGGCTGGCCGGCGCTGGCCGCGGCGGCGTGCGCTGCAGCCAGCGAGACGCCGAGGATGGCGTTGGCTCCGAGCCTGGACTTGTTCGGGGTCCCGTCGAGCTCGATCATCGCCTCGTCGAGCGCGCGCTGGTCGAGCGCGTCCATCCCGGCCAGCCGTCCGGCGATCTCGTCGTTTACCGCCGCCACCGCCCGGGTGACCGCCTTCCCGCCGTAGGCCTCCCCGCCGTCCCGCAGCTCGGTGGCCTCGAACTCGCCGGTCGAGGCTCCGGAGGGAACGGCGGCGCGGCCGAACTCGCCGCTGTCGAGGGTCACCTCGGCCTCGACCGTCGGGTTACCGCGGCTGTCGAGGATCTGGCGGGCGTGGATGGAGGCGATCTTGCTCAAGGGTTCTCCTTCAGTCGTGACTCCACATAAAACTGGAGCTGCTCCTCCGGCGTCAGCTCCCCCCACCGCTGCCCGGCCTCGGCGGCCAGCCCCTCGGCCGCCTCCACCCGCTCGCGGAAGCGCTCGCTCGATGCCCTCAGGGCGAGCTCGGGATCCACCTTCAGGCGCCTTGCGAGGTTGACGGCGGCAAAGAGGAGGTCGCCTACCGCCTCGAAGGCCTCGGGCGAGCGCGGCCGGTCGGCGAGCTCTCCGGCCGCCTGGGCCTGCGCGCCGACCGCCGCTGCCGCGTCGGCGGCGTCACCGGGGTCGAAACCGCTCGATGCGGAGCGCCGCTGGACCTTTCGGGCCAGGAGCGTCGCCGGCAGGTTCTCGGGCACGTGGCTGAAGATCCCGGGCCTTCGCCCGGGCTCGCCCCGCTTGATCTCGTCCCAGTTCTCCAGGACCTCGTCGGCACCTTCGACCTCGACCTCGCCGAAGACGTGGGGATGGCGCCGGACCAGCTTCTCGTGGCAGGCGTCCGCCACCGCGGCGAGGTCGCCGGCGCCGCGCTCCTCCATCAGCAGGGAGAGGAAGTGAACCTGGAAGAGGACGTCGCCGAGCTCGTCAAGGAGCGCCGCGTCGTCGCCGGAGTTGGCCGCATCGGCGAGCTCGAAGGCCTCCTCGACGGTATGGGGAACGATCGAACGCTCGTCCTGCTCGCGGTCCCACGGGCACTCCCGGCGCAGCGTGCGGGTCAGCTCGTCGAGCCGCCCGAGCGACTCTTCGATCCGTTCGCGGCCCGGACCGCCCATCGCCGCCGGAGGGGCCGGCTCAGTTGCCGTTCTGGGGGGCCTGCTGCTGCTGGGGAGCCTGCTGCGGTGCCGGCTGCTGGCCACCCGGGGCCTGCTGGCCCTTGGGCGCCTTGTAGTTCTTGCAGTCGGGCACGATGTAGCCCTTCTGGCAGTCGGTCTTGGCGCGCCACTTCTCCTGGTAGCCCTTGCCGAAGGCGGCCAGCGCCTTCTGCTGCTTCTCGGAGGCGACGATCTGGCGGATCGACTGCTGTGTCTCCTTGAGGCTCTGGGTCTTCTTCGGGGTCTCCTTGGTGACCTCGAAGACGTAGTAACCGAGGCTCGTCTTGACCGGCCCCTCGACCTCGCCCTCCGGCGCCGCGAAGATCGCCTTGTCGAAGGCGGTCTCCTGGGAGCCCTGGGCGACCGCCGGCAGCTTGCCGCCGTTCTTCTTCGAGGCGGGGTCGATCGAGTACTCCTTGGCCACCGTGGCCCAGGACTCGCCGCTCTCGAGGGCCGCCTTGGCCTTATCGGCCGTGGCCTTGTCCTTGGTCAGCACGACGTTGAGGTCGCGCGTGGCGGGCTGGACGAACTGGGCCTTGTTCTTCTCGTAGTAGGCGTCGATCTCGTCCTGGCTGACGTTCTTGGAGGACTTGTTGACCTGCTCGGTGATCCGCTGCTCGAGGAGCTGGGAGCGCTGGCGGAAGAGGAGGTCGGCCTCGGTCTGGCCCGAGTTCTGCAGGAACTCGGCGTAGGCCTTGTTGTCGGGGAAGGCCTGCTTGCGGGCCTTGGCGAACTCGGCCTTGATCTTCGAGTCGGGAATCTCGATGCCCAGCTCCTTGGCCTGGAGCTCGAGCCACTCGGAGCGGATCAGGAACTGCATGACCTGCGTCTTGAGTGTCTCGTAGGCGTCAGAGCACTGCTTCTTGAAGTCGGCGTCGGTCTGCTCGGGCTGGCCCTTGACCGGCTTCGGCGCGTCCTTGCGCTTGGCCGCGATGCAGTTGGTGAAGTTGGGCGGGTCCGGGACCGCGGCCTTGGCGGTCGGGTCCTGGGCGGCCGAGGAGGCGCCGGCGACCTTCACCCAACGGTCGAAGGTCTCCTTGGAGATCGTCTGGCCGTCGATCTTGGCGACGTCGTCGCTCGGCACGCCGCCGCAGCCGGCGATCGAGACCGAGGCGGCGATGACAGCCGCAGGGACCAGAAAACGGGTAGACCGGTTCATAGCTCCGGCGATAATAGGCATTCGGCCCCGTTCACGCGCCATCGGCCGGCCCGTCGGGCGCCAGCGAGGCCAGCAGCCCCGCCAGCTCGCCGACCCGGGCCAGCTGCTCGCCTGGCTCCTCGCCGACCTCGAGGGTCAGCGTCGAGCGCCCCGGCTCGTAGCGGGCGGCGGGCAGCTCGCGGGCCAGCCGGTCGGCCGCCGCGCCTTCAAGCGCCACCGGGCTGGCGACCAGCCTCCCTCCCCGCAGGCCGACGCTGCGCACGCCGGCCTGGCCGAACCTGACCCGGGCCTCCTGGAGGGCGAGCAGGTTGAGGATCGGCTGCGGCGCCGGCCCGAACCGGTCCTCGAGCTCCTCGCGCAGCATCCCAAGGTCGGCGACCTCGGCGGCGGCGGCGACCCGGCGGTGGATGTCGATCTTCGCCTGCTCGAAAGGCACGTAATCGGCCGGGATGTAGACGTCCACGTCCACGTCCACGCGCACCGGCTCGCGCGGCTCGCCCTCGCCGGCCGGGCCGGCCTCGCGGACGGCGTCGTCGATCATCGACAGGTAGAGCTCGAACCCGAGCGCAGCCACGTGCCCGGACTGCTCATCGCCGAGCAGGTTGCCGGCCCCGCGGATCTCCAGGTCGCGCATCGCAACCTTGAAGCCGGCCCCGAGCTCGGTGTAGTCCGAGAGGGCGCTGAGGCGGCGGGTCGCCTCGTCGCTCAGCGCGGCTGCGCTCGGGTAGAGGAGATAGGCGTAGGCGCGCTGGCGACTCCGTCCCACGCGGCCCCGGATCTGGTAGAGCTGGGAGAGGCCGAAGAGGTCGGCGCGCTCGACGATCAGCGTGTTGGCCTGGGGGATGTCGATCCCCGACTCGATGATGCTCGTGGCCACCAGCACGTCGACGTCGCCGCGCAGGAAGGCCATCATCCTGTCCTCGAGGTCGCTGTCGTCCAGCTGCCCGTGGGCCACCGCAAAGGTAAGCCCGGGACAGAGGCCGCGCAGGCGGGCGGCGGTCTCCTCGATGGTCTCGACCCGGTTGTGCAGGAAGAAGGCCTGGCCTCCGCGTTCCTTCTCGCGCTCGAGGGCGTTGCGCACCAGCTCCTCGTCGTACTCGCCGACGTAGGTCCTGACCGGCCTGCGCCCCTCGGGCGGCGTCTCGATCACGCTGATGTCACGCACCCCGGCCAGCGACATCTGGAGCGTGCGCGGGATCGGGGTGGCGCTCATCGAGATCACGTCGACCTTGAGCTTGAGCTGGCGCAGCAGCTCCTTCTGGCGAACCCCGAACCGCTGCTCCTCGTCGACGACCAGCAGCCCGAGCTCCTTCGGCCTCAGGTCACGGCCCAGGAGCCGGTGGGTCCCGATCAGGATGTCGGTCTTGCCCTCGTTGAAGGCCTCGACCGAAGCCTTCTGCTCGGCAGGGCTCCGCAGCCGGCTGACCACATCGACGGTGAACGGGAAGTCGGCGAGGCGCTCGGAGAAGGTCCCGTAGTGCTGCTGGGCAAGGATGGTGGTCGGAGCCAGCACCAGGACCTGGCGCCCGTCGTCGGCGGCCTTGAAGGCCGCCCTCAGGGCCACCTCGGTCTTGCCGTAGCCGACGTCGCCGCAGATCAGCCGGTCCATCGGGCGCGGGGCCTCCATGTCCTCCTTGACCGCGTCGATCGCCTCGGCCTGGTCGGCCGTCTCCCGGTACGGGAAGCGGCCCTCGAAGTCCATCTGCCAGGCGGAATCGGCCGGGAAGGAGTGGCCGGCGTGGCGGCGCCGGTCGGCATAGAGGTTGAGCAGCTCCCCGGCCATCTCCTGGGCGGCCTTCCGGGCGCGGGCCTTGAGCGTCTCCCAGGACTTCCCCCCCAGCTTCGAGAGCGTCGGCTCGCCGTCGCCGGCACCGACGTAGCGGCCCACCTTGGTCAGCTGCTCGACCGGCAGGAAGACGCGGTCCGAACCGGCGTACTCGAGTTCGAGGTAGTCGCGCGTGACCCCGGCCACCGTCTTGGTCTCGAACCCGGCCAGCCGGGCGATGCCGTGGTCCTCATGGACTACGTAGTCGCCGGGCGCAAGCTCGCCGAAGGCCGCGAGGCGCCCGCGCCGTGAAGCGCCCGCCTGGCGCGAGGGCCGGCGGCGCAGCAGGCGGTGGTCGGGGATCACCGCCAGCCGTGCGCCGGCGGCCACGAAGCCGCCGCGCAGCGAGGCCTCGGCGAAGGAGAAGCTCCCCTCGCCGGGGGCCGGCGGCGGTTCGGCATCCCCAAGCCACGACGCCCCGAGGCGCGCGAGGTTGTAGGCCGCCCTCTCGCCCTCCCCCCGGTGGCCGAAGGTCACGACCGTGCGGTAGCCGCCCCGGACGAGGGTCTCGAGCTCGGGCTCGGCGGCCGCCATCGAACGGGCGGCAAAGTCGGCCGACTGGGCGTGCAGCTCGATCTCCTGGCCGGAGGCCAGCGAGGAGAACGACTCGCCGGCCCGGGCAGCGATCGCCTCCGAGACCTTCTCCGGCGGGAGGTAGAGGTGGTGGGCGTCCTCATCGTGGATCGAGGCGCAGACGTCCTGCCAGTGGTCGCCGAGGGCCGGGGGGATCTCCTCCTCGGCGGCAACGATCACCTTCGTCCCCTCGCCGACGAGGTCGAGCGGCGCCACGAAGCGGTCCACCGGGAGCAGCTCGGCGACGTCGGGGCGATCCTCGGCGTCGACGACGGTCGCGATCTCCGCGGCCTCGCGATGCTCGGCAGCGAGCTCGGCCGCCGGCGCGATCCTCACCTCCTCGACCTCCTGCAGCGAGCGCTGGGTAAAGACCGAGAACTCGCGGATCGACTCGATCTCGATGTCGAAGCAGTCGACCCGCACCGGGTGCTCGCCGGTGGCCGGGAAGCAGTCGAGGATGCCACCGCGGATCGCGAACTGGCCGCGTTCGGTGACCTCCTCCTCTCGCCGGTAACCGGCCTCGACCAGCGCCTGAGCCACCTCGTCGAGGTCGATCAGCCCGCCCCGGGAGAGCGTGAAGGACCTGGGCCGCAGCGCCGGGTCGGGGAGCTTCTCCGACAGCGCCACCGCCGAGGCCACGACTACCGGGGGCTCGCCCGGCTCGGGCTCGAGGAGCGCGTCCAGTGCGGCCACCCGCAGGCCGACCAGGTGTGGCGGCGGGGAGAGGTGCGACTCGTAGGCCACGCCGCGGCTCGGGTAGAAGAGGACCGGCCGCGGTGCCAGCCACGCCGAAAGGTCATCTGCCAGCTCCTGGGCCTCCCGGTCGTCGCCGGCGACCACGAGCCCGGGCCGGTCGGGAGCGGCGTCCAGGACGGCGGCGATCGCGTACGGGCGCATCGCCGACGAGACGAAGGCCCGGCCGCCCCCGGCGATGAGCTTCGCCCCGGCAGGATCCTGCGCGAGGCGCCCGAGGAGTGACCGCAGGGCCATGGCCCGAGCCTACGCCTGGCCGGGCGTTGGGATGCCTTCGAAGACGACCCGTTCGGCCTCGTCGGCGGCGCTGGCCACCAGGGCGGCGACCTCCTCGTCGGACTGCTGCCAGCGACCGAGCACGTAGGCGCTCACGACCTCACGGTCGGTCGAGTCCGGCCGGCCGACGCCGACTCTCAGCCGGGCAAAGCCGTCGCCGCCGAGCCCGCGCTTGAGCGACTTGAGACCGTTGTGGCCGGCCAGGCCCCCGCCCACGCGGGCGCGAACCTCGCCGAAGGGAAGGTCGATCTCGTCGTGGATGGCAAGCACGTGGTCGAGCTCGACCTTGAGCTGGCCCCGGGCCGGGCCGGCCGAGCGGCCCGACTCGTTCATGTAGGTGAGCGGTGCGAGCAGCGCGACCTCGGGACGCGGGCCGCCGGGCTCGCCCACCCGGCCGCGCACCAGGCGCCCGTCGAAGGCGGTGCGGGCACGGCCCAGCTCCCAGCGGCGGACGAGCTCCTCGAGAACGAGCCAGCCGACGTTATGGGGAGTCCACGCGTAGCCAGGCCCGGGGTTGCCCAGGCCGACGATCAGCCAGTCGGCAGGGCCCGATCCGGAAAACAAGCGCCGCACTTGAGCGCAGCCGCGGGCCGGTCCCGGCCGCTAGTCGGAGTCGCCGCCGGAGTCGCCGCCGGCGTCCCCGCCGCCCGACTCCTCGCCGCCGGACTCTTCGCCGCCCTCCTCGGCAGCGCCCTCCGCGCCTTCGCCGCCCTCGCCGATGAGCTCGGTCTCCTCCTCGACGGTCTCCTCGACCTCGACGCGCGGGGCGAGGATCGACGCAACGACGATCTCGGGGTCGTCGACCAGCTCGACGCCTTCCGGCATCACCGCGGAGGCCAGCGAGGCGTTCTCGCCGATCACCAGGCCCTCGACGGAAACGGGGATCGACTCGGGAATCTCGTTGGGCAGCGCGAGCACCGTGACCTCCCTTACCGGCTGGTCGAGGACGCCGCCGTCCCGCAGGCCGGGACAGTCGTCGAGGCCTTCGACGGCGATCGGCACGACGGCCTCGATCGCGACGTTCAGGTTCACCCGCACGAAGTCGACATGCGTGATGTCGCCGCGGACGGGATGGCGCTGGGCCTCGCGGAGCACCGCCGGCGAGCCGTCTCCGGAGAGCTCGAGCTCGATCACCGCGCCGGAGGCCTGGAGGGCGCGGCGCAGCTCGCGGCCATCGACCGCGAAGGAGACGGTCTCCCCTTCCCCTCCGTAGAGAACGCCCGGAACCTTGCCCTCGCGGCGCAGGCGGCGTGCGTCACGTGAGCCTCCGGGCTCGCGGGGAAGGGCTGAGAGGGTCGTGGAGTCGGACTTGGCCATGAGCGGGGCGATGGTAGCGGGAACCGTGCGACCGCCGGCGCGTGGGCGTTCAGCCGGCGCGGGCGCTCAGCGGCCGAACTGGTTGGCCGTACGGAAGCGGTCCCTGAGGTGATCGAAGTTGGGGCGCTTGTTGCCCTCGAAGTCGAGCACGCCCTTCTCGTGGATCGGGGACTGCGGGTAAGGGTTGCCGCCGTCCCAGTTGGGGCGCACCCGGAAGCTCTGCAGCGCCCAGTAGAACTGGCCGCTCAGCCACGGCTTGGAGTCGAAGACGTTCATGTCGTAATCCATCATCTCGCGCTGGAACTGGTAGGTCCCGCGCTCCTCGGGGGCGCCGTCGCGGTTGGCTTCGAAGCCGAACTCCGAGATGAGGACCGCCTTCTTCGGGTAGCACTTGCGCAGGTCGTCGAGTTCGGGGCCGAGCAGCTCGCGGTCGGCGATGCTGCCGTCGGTCCCGATGTACCACCCGTAGTAAACGTTGGCCCCGATCACGTCGAGCGACGAGTAGCCGGACTGGCAGTCGGTGGTCGGGGAGGGCGCCATGGCGATGCCGATCGGCCGGGTGGGGTCGATCGCGCGGCCGGCGGCGGTCGCGGCGTCGATGTAGGCCTCCTGGCCGGAGCTCACGCGCGAGGACATCTCGTTGCCCACCGACCAGATGGCGATCGACGGGTGCCCGTTGAGGCGCCTGACCATCCCGGCGAAGGCCGAGACCGCCCGGCGGCGGACCTCGTCCTTGCGCAGGACCGAAGCCGACAGCTGGAAGACCGGCACCTCCGACCAGACCATCAGGCCGTTGCGGTCTGCCCACTCGAGCGAGTTCGGGTGGAGCGGGTAGTGGGCGCGGACGATCCCGGCACCCAGCTCCTTGGCCATCTCCAGCTGGCGCTGGCGGAAGGCGTTGTCCACCGCAAAGCCGCGGTCGCGCGAGTCCTCGTGCATCCCGATCCCGCGGAGGTTCATCAGCTTCCCGTTAAGGGTCAGCCGCCCGGCGGAGTTGACGGCGATCGAGCGCACCCCGACGCGGCGGTTGAAGCTCTGGAGCTGGCTGCCGCCCGAGCTCACGCTCGCGCCGGCGGAGTAGAGCGTCGGCCGCGAAGGCGTCCAGAGCTTCGGCCTGGGCACCTTGAGCGACGCGGTGAAGGTGCGGGCCTGGCCTGCGGCGATCCGGCCGCGGCCGACCCCGATTCGCCGGGCGCCAAAGCGACCGGTGATCTCCACCGACCTGGCCTTCGTCGAGAGGTTCCGGGCCGTCACCTTCCAGCGGATCGTTGCCGCGCAGCTCGCGCACGGAAGGTCCGGCAGCACCGTGACCTCTTCCATGTCGATGTCGTTGACCTGGCGCAGGTAGACCTCCCGCAGGATTCCCCCGTAGTTCCACCAGCCCCCGCGCGGACGCCCGCGGGCGTCGGTGGTCGCCGGCGGGATGTCGCTCTCGGTGCGCCGCGTGTCGAGCCGAAGCACGAGCCGGTTGACGCCGTTGCGGCTCAGGGCGCTGGCGGGCAGCCTCACCTCGAACGGCTCGTAGGCGCCCTTGTGGGTTGCCAGCCGGCGGCCGTTGAGCCAGACGGTGGCGGCGTAGTTGACCGACTCGAATCGAACGACCCAGGAGGCGGAGGCCGGCGAGCCTGAGGGCAGCCTGAAGTCCCGGCGGTACCAGCCAACGCCCCCGAGGTAGGAAGCCATGCTCTCGTCGGTCGCGTTCCAGGCCTCGGGAACGGTGACCTTCTCCCAGCCTTCGGTCGACGCGCTGGAGGCCCAGCCGGCGCCGAGCCCGGCGTCGCCCGGGTCGAGGCGGCGCAGCCAGGTCCCGTCGAGCAGGAAGCGCCCGCTCGGCCCCTGCTCGTAGAGAACCTTCTTGGAGGGCGCGCTGGACGGCGACTCGGACTGGGCCAGGGCCGGCGATGCGAAGGCCAGGCAGCCGAGGACGGCCAGGGTCGCACTGCGGATCAGGCGAATCATGACTCCTGGTCAGGGTAATGGCCGCGGGGGCGGCGACGCGCCGGTTCCCCTGCAGCCCTATACGCTTGCTGCGTGATTGCGCGAATCCTCTTCCTGCCGATCGGGATCCTTCTGGGAATGGTCGTAGCCAAGAAGGTCGGAGCCAATGCCTTCGAGAAGGGCTGGGCGAGCTCGCGCGGAACGCTGCCGCCGACCGCAACCACCGAGCAGGCCACATGGCCGGAGGTAGTAGGCGCAGCCGCCCTTCGCGGCTCGATCATCGCCGTGACCGCGGCCGCCTTCACCCGGGTCGCCGCATCCGCCTTCCGTTACCTCTTCGGCTACTGGCCGGGCGAGAAGAGCCCCGCCCCGGCCCCGCAGCTGCGCCAGCGCTCCGAGTGAGCGGCGCCGCACAGGCGGCGGAGCTGATGGGTCGCCTCGGGCTCGACGAGGCCGAGCTCTGCACGATCCTCGACGCCGACCCGATCGAGATCGTCTCCGGGGCCCTCGAGCACCGTCCCGAGCTGGGGATCCTGCTCGAGATGACCGCTGAGGTGGAGGCTCAGGTCGCCCCCGGGGTCCTGCCCCGCTGGGTGCGCACCGCCGGTCCCGGGGGGCGCCCCCTCGAGCTGCTCCTCGCTCGCGACTTCGAAAGCTTCGAGGCGGCGCTGGAGACGCTTACCCGCCGGGGCTTCGTAATCGGCGGCTAGAAGAGCTGGTTCTCGCCGCCGAAGACCTCGCTCACCGAGTCGTCGGTGAAGATCCGGCGGATCGAGTCGGTCAGCAGGTCGGCGCAGGTGAGCACCCGGATGTTGTCGGGCGCCCCGGGCCGCAGCGGGATCGTGTCGGTGACGACGATCTCCTCGAACCCTGAATTCGAGAGGTTCTCGTAGGCGGCCCCGCTGAAGATCCCGTGGGTAGCTGCCGCGTAGACGCGGTCGGCACCGGCTTCGAGCACGGTCTGGCCGGCGGCGGCGAGCGTCCCGGCGGTGTCGATCATGTCGTCGACGATGATCGCCGTCTTGCCCTTGACGTCACCGATCACGTAGCCGATCTCGGCGACCTGGTGGGCCGGGCGCTCCTTGTCGAGGATGGCCAGCTCGGCGCCGATCATCGAGGCGAATTTCTTGTTGAGCTTCACCCGGCCGGCGTCAGGGGAAACGACGACGAGGTCGTCGAGCCCGAGGTCGCCGAAGTACTGGGTGAGCATGAAGATCGCGGTCATGTGGTCGACGGGGATCTGGAAGAAGCCCTGGACCTGGCCGGCGTGGAGGTCCATCGTCAGGACCCGGTCGGCGCCGGCCGACTCGAGCATCCTGGCCACCAGGCGGGCGCTGATCGGCTCACGGGGCGAGGACTTCTTGTCCTGGCGGGAGTACCCGTACCACGGCGTCACGGCGATCACGCGGTGCGCCGAGGCGCCGACGGCGGCGTCGATCATGACCATCAGCTCCATCAGGGCGTCGTTGGCCGTCACGCCGGTGGCCTCGTTGCCGCAGGTCGGCTGAACGATGAAGACGTCGGCTCCGCGGATCGATTCCTCGAACCGGCAGTAGACCTCGCCGTTGGCGAAGGTCTTCAGCGTGACCGGGCCGAGGTCTACGCCCAGCCGGTCGCCGATGCGCACTGCCAGCTCGGGGTTGGCCCGCCCCGAAACGAGCATCAGGCGCTTGTCGTACTCGATCGGGAGGCTGGTGGTCATCAGCGAATCGGCCCGCGATTCCGGGTCGCCGGGGAGTCTAGGCGCGAGGTCGGTCACCCGCCACCATCCTTCTCGCGCTTGCGGTCGTCGTAGCCCTCCTTGTTCTCCTGGCGCTCGCGGCCGATCGCCAGCGAGCCGTCGGGAACGTCGTCGGTGACGACCGTGCCGGCGGCCGTCCAGACGTCGTCGCCGAGCTCGACCGGCGCCACGTAGGAGACGTGGACGCCGCCGTGGACCCGCTCGCCGAAGACTGTCCGGTGCTTGTTGGTGCCGTCGTAGTTGGCGGTGATCGTGCCGGCCCCGAGGTTGGCCCCGGCGCCCACGTCGGCGTCGCCCACGTAGGAGAGGTGGGGAACCTTGGCGCCCTCGCCGATCTGCGCGTTCTTGAGCTCGACGAAGGCCCCGATCTTCGCCCCGGGGCCTATCGCCGTCCCCGGGCGAACGTGGCTGAACGGCCCGACGCTGGCGCCCTCCCCGACCTCGCAGTCGGAGAGGTGGCTACGCAGGATCGTGGCGCCGTCGCCGACGCGCACGCCGTCCAGGGTCGAGCCGGGGCCGATCCGGCAGCCCGCCCCGATGGAGGTTGGGCCCGAAAGAACCGAGAAGGGCTCGACCACGGTGTCCTCGCCGATCTCGACCCCGACGTCGATCAGGGTGGAGGAGGGGTCGACGATGTCGACACCCTCGAGCATGAGCCGCTCCGCGAGCCCGGCCCGGGCGAGCTCGCGGACCCGGGCCAGGGCGACGCGGTCGTTCACCCCGAGCAGCAGGTTGGGGTCGTCGGCGAGCGCGACGGCCACCTTCCCCCCGGCCGCGGCCACTGCGGGAAGGACGTCGGGCAGGTAGCGCTCGCCCTGGGCGTTGTCGGTCCCGACCTTCGGGAGGGCCTGCGCGAGGGCGCCCGGCTCGAAGACGTAGATGCCGCTGTTGACCTCGCGGATCGCCATCTCCTCTTCGGTCGCGTCCCCGGGGTTCTTGGTCTCGACGATCTTCTCGAGCGTCCCGTCGGCGGCGCGGACCACGCGCCCGTAGCCGGTCGGGTCGTCGAGCTCGGCGGTCGCCACCGTCGCGGCGGCGCCGGCATCCTCGTGGCCGGCCACCAGGCCGGCGATGGAGGCGGGCGCAATGAGCGGCACGTCGCCACTGAGTACGACCACGGGCTCGCCCTCGGGAATGAGGTCCAGTGCGGCGGCCAGCGCCCCGGCGGTTCCGTCCGGCTCCGGCTGGACGGCGACCTCGACATCGTCGGGCAGGTGGCCGTCGAGCGCCCGGGCCGGGGAGTCGACGACGATCACCTTTCCGGCGCCGGCCTCGCGCGCGGCGGCGATCGGCCAGCCGACCAGCGGGCGGCCGCAGAGGTCGTGGAGCACCTTCGGCGTGCGGGAGCGCATGCGGGTTCCCTGCCCGGCAGCGAGGATCACCACGGTCGGCGCGCTCACCGGGCCATCGTAGACCCCGCGGCCCGGGAGCGGCGGGCGAAGCTGTTCGCGGACCACTCAGGCCGGCCGCGAACGGCCGCCGCCGGACCGGCCGGTTACTGGGGGGCAGGGATTCGAACCCCGACCTGCGGCTCCAAAGGCCGTCGTGCTGCCGTTACACCACCCCCCACCGGCCCGGCCGATGATAAGGGCGCCGGTCAGCCGCGGCCAGGGATGCGCCCAGCGCCTGTGCCGGCCTCGGTGGCCGGGCCACCGCGCCGGGAGATCCCCAGCACGCGCATGGCCTTAAGGCCGAGGCTGAGCTTCTCGCGCCCGTCGCTGGAGCCGACGTCCAGGCCGGAGAGCTCCTTGACCCGCTCGAGGCGGTAGCGGACGGTGTGGCGGTGGGTGAAGAGCCTCTGTGCCGTGCCGGCCACGTTGCCGTCGGCCTCGAGGAAGGTCTCCACGGTGGTGAGCAGGTCGGTCTCGTACTGCTCGTCGTAGGCGACCAGCGGCTGGACGGTCTCCTCGTAGAAGCGGTGCAGCTCCTCCGGGTCGTCGGCCATCGCCGGCAGCAGGAGCCGGTAGGCGCCGGTCTGCTCGAAGGCCAGCGGCGGACGGTCGGGCTCGCCCTCGGCGACGTTCACCGCGAGCGTCGCCTCGGCGGCGGCGCGGGTAAGGTCGCCCGGGTCGGTGCACGGGCGGCTGATGCCGATGGCGACGCTGTTGCCACTCATCCCCCCCACGAGCTCGGCCTGGACCGAGTCGGCGGCCCGCGCCGCGGCGGTCTCGTCGGCTGCCGGGAGGAGGACGATGATCTCCTCGCCCGGAGGTCCCGACCTGGAGGTCGGGGCGCAGAGGGCGCCGGTCACCGAGCCGCGAGCCGCGCGGTCAACCAGGGAGAGGGCGCGGGCCCGGCGCCCGTCGTCGCCGGCTACGTGCGCGTGCACCCGGACCATCAGCATCGACGAGCCCTCGGCGAGGTCGACCCCGACCTCGCCGGCCGCGGCGGCGATCGCCTGGCTGCCGGCCAGGTCCCCCGCGAGCAGCGCCGCAAAGAAGGCCTCCGCCGCGTCGGCCGAGGCCCGCGCCGGCGCTCGCACCCGCTCGACCTCGGAGGCCACGAGCGTGCAGACCAGGCGCAGGACGACGGGATCCACCGGCGCCCGCGGGCGCAGGCGCAGGATTCCGACCTCCTGGTCTCCCACGCGAAGCTCCTGGAGCTCTACCCGCTCGCCGTCGGCCAGGAGGGTGGCCTCGTCGGAGCTGGAGCGGGCAGCGACGGCCAGGACGCTGCCGCCCCTGTCGCTCACCGCGACGCTGGCGTCAAGCGCGCGGGCCGCGGCCCTGACCACCTCGGGCAGCCCGGCGCCGGACTCCACCGCGGCGGTGACGGCGTCGAGCGAGCCGAGGTCGACCCGACCGGTGGCGCGCTGAGCCGCTGAACCCATGCGCCGATTGTATGTGTGGGCGCCCGGCGGCGCTCAGGCCGCGAAACGGTCCCAGAACCAGATCACGGCGATTCCCAGCCCAAGGCCGACGATCATGAAGGCGGCCAGCGAGTAAAGGGTCAGGAAGACCGCCGCCATCCGCTCCCAGAGGCGGCTGTAGGACTGCCAGGCCGGCGCGGCCATCAGCCCCACCCATGCGACGAGCCCGAAGACGCCGCAGCAGGCGGCGATCAGGAGGGTTAGCGATTCACTGTCCATCGTTCTTTGCTGCTCCGGGCGGATTGTGCCGCACGAAGTCGACGACCAGCGCGACGACCGCCACCAGCGAGAACGACATCGCCGCCACGCCGGCCCCGGCCAGCACGTCGGAGAGCCAGTGGACCCGCAGGTAGACACGCGTGAGGGCGACGACGACCGCCACCGCGATCGCTGCCGCCACCACCCACCAGCGGCCCCTGAGCGAGGGAACGAGCCTCATCGCGATGATCGCCAGCGCGACCCAGGCCACCGCGTATGCGGCGTGGCCGGACGGGAAGGAAGAGCCGCTCGCGTCGATCAGGGCGTCGGCCGGGCGGGGGCGGTCGACGACGATCTTGCCGAGGCGCACGAAGAAGATGGTCAGCAGCATCCCGGACCCCAGCACCGCACCCTCGACCCAGTGGCGGCGAACGAGGAGCAGGATGGTGACCACGCCGACGACCGTCCAGACCAGGCCCGGCGCGCCCAGCACCGTCACGTACCGGGAGATGTCGGCGAGCACCGGGTTGTAGAGGTCAACGGCCCAGGTGTTGACCGTCAGGTCGAGCGCCCCGTAGCCGCGGTCGGTGACCGCGATCCAGTAGCCGAAGTAGCCGAACGATCCCACTGCGGCCACGGCCAGGAGGGTGGTCAGCTCCAGCCCGAGCTCGCCGGGCGTGAGCCGGGCGATGAAGAAGCGCAGCGGCCCCTGAACCCACCGCACCACCGGCCGCAGGAAGCGCAGCCCGGGGCGGTCGACGGCCCGGTCCATCCGCTGGGCCAGCTCGCGCCGGTTCTCTTCCCGGCTGAGCCAGCGAACCGCGACGACGAGCCCGACGATCACGCTGATCGTGATCCCGAGCCCGAGGGCGCCCTTCTTGGCGTACTCGAGCACCGTTCCCAGGCTCTGCCAGAAGACGTAGCCCAGGAGGATGAAGGTTGTCGCCCAGAGGCCGGCGCCGAGGATGTCGTAGGGCAGGAAGCGCCGGAAGCTCATCTTCCCCGTGCCGGCCATGAACGGCGCCACCGCGCGGACGATTCCCACGAAGCGCCCGAGCAGGATCGCCTTGCCACCGTGCTGTTCGAAGAACCCCTCGACCCGCTCGATTACCTCGGGAGTGATGCGGAACTTCGGGCCGTGCTTGACCAGGAACTCGCGGCCCAGGCGCCGCCCGAGCCAGAAGCTGAATCCGTCGCCGAGAATCGCCGCGATCCAGACCAGGCCGATCAGGGTGATGACCGAGATCTCGCCCTGGCCGGCGACTACGCCGCCGAGGATCATCGCCGTTTCGCCGGGGGCAAGCAGGCCTATGAAGGCGCCGGTCTCCAGGAAGGCCAGCACCGGCACGAGGAGGTAGGTCCACTGGCCGAGGGTCTCGCCGACCTGGAGCAGGACCTCCTCGATGTTGGGCAGCTGGACGAGCCCCGACCCGTACACGCAGAGCCCGACCGCCACCAGGAAGCCACCGACGAGCAGCGGCGGCTCGAGGTGGCGCCGGCGGCGCACCAGGAAGGCGACCAGCGCGGCCGCCGCCACGAACGGCCAGATCTTCACCGGCGGCTCGCCCCCAGGGCGCTTGGATACCAGGGCTCGACCGCCACCGGGCGCGGCTCGCGGCCCGCCAGCGCGGTGGCTGCAGCCAGGGCGCTGCCGTGACCGTCGAAGAGGCCCACCACCGTGGGGCCCGACCCGCAGACGAAGGCGCGCAGGGCGCCGGCGCCCCGTACCTCGTCGAGGGTCCACTCGAGTTCGGGCAGGAGCGAGACGGCGGCCGGCTCGAGGTCGTTGGCCATCAGGTCCTCGGGGGGGAAGGCGGCGCCGGCGGCCAGGGCGCCGACCAGCTCCGCCTCGCGCGCCTCGACCTCGGCGCCGCTGCGGGGCAGGCCGAGCCGGTCGGCCTCGCGGAAGACGTCGGGAGTGGAGAGCCGGTGGCTCGAAGGCACGACCAGCACCCCGAAGGGCGCCGGCTCAGGCAGCGCGTGGAGGACGTCGCCGGCGCCGGTCGCCAGGTAGCGGGTGGGCCAGACCTGGGCCGGCACATCGGAGCCGAGGCCGGCCGCGACGGAGTCGACCAGCTCCTCGTCCTCCACCCCGGAGAGCCGCTCGGCGATCCGCAGGGCCGCGCCGGCGTCGGCCGAGCCGCCGGCCATGCCGGCCGCGACGGGAATCTTCTTCTCGATCTCGAGCCTCAGCGGCGCGCCGTCCCAGCCGGTCGCCTCCCGGAAGGCCCGCAGCGCGGCCAGCGCGAGGTTCTCCCCCTCGACCCCTTCGCAGATGCACTCGTCCTCGCCGGCGCCGATCGTCGCCGGTACCGCGCTGACGCGGTCGCAGAGGTCGACCGGCTGCATCACCGTCACGAGCCGGTGGCGGCCGTCCTCGCGCAGCGGGCCGAGCGTGAGCCCGAGGTTGATCTTGGCCGGCGCCGGTTCGGTTATTGCGGTCATCGGGAAAGCATCTCCGCAAGCTCCCTCAGCTGCGCCGGCGTGAGGCTCTCCGCGCGCGCGTCGGGCGCCAGGCCGAGCTCCGCAAGCGCCTCGCGGGCGCGGGAGCGCACATCTTGCCCGCCCCAGCCGGCGGTGTCGAGCGAGCGCGCCAGCGCCTTGCGCCGGTGGGCGAAGGCGGCCCGCACCATCGCGGCGACCTGCGGGTCGGCGGGCGGCCCTGTCCGCTCGAGCCTCAGCAGCACCGAGTCGACGTTGGGCACGGGATGGAAGACGTTCCTGGAGACCCGCCGCTCGACGCGGACGTCGCACGAGAGCTGGGCGAGCACGGATGGGATTCCGTAGGCCTCCTCCCCGGCGCCGGCGGCGAAACGCTCCCCCACCTCCCGCTGGACCATCACCACCCAGCGCCTCATGGCCGGCAGCTCGGCGACCGTACGCAGGATGATCGTCGCGGCCACCCCGTAGGGCAGGTTGGCCACCATCACCGTCGGTTCCGGCTTCAGCGCCGCCAGGTCGACGTCCATGGCGTCGGCCACGGTGAGGGTCACGTTGCCGAAGGGGGCAAGCGCCTCGGCCAGCGCCGGCTCGAGCGCCGGGTCGACCTCGATCACGTGCAGGTGCCCGCAGGCCGGGGCCAGGTACTCGCTCAGAACGCCGAGGCCACCCCCGACCTCCAGCACCGTGTCGCCTGGCCCCACGGCGGCGAGCGAGCCGATCACCTCGAGCATGTTCGAGTCGATCAGGAAGTTCTGGCCCAGGTCGTGGCGGGGCCTGACGTCGTGCTCGCGCAGGCGCCTCAGGCTCGGCTGCGTGGGCTCGCCGCCGCCCGCGCCGCCTTCACGCGCCGGGCTCACCATCCGAACAGCTCCTGCGCGTTGGCCTCTACCGAAGCCTCGAGCTCCTCGTAGGGGACCCCGCGAAGGCCGGCCAGGAACCGGGCGGTATCGACGACGTACGCCGGGAAGTTGCGCTCGCCCCTGTGGGCCTGCGGGGCCAGGTACGGCGCGTCGGTCTCGACCAGCAGCCGCTCGGCGGGGACCCGGCGGGCAGCCTGCGCCAGGTCGGAAGCCGACGGGTAGGTGACGTTGCCGGCGAAGGAGATCCACCAGCCTTCGGCCAGGCATTCGTCGAGGCGGTCGGCCATCGAGAAGCAGTGGAGGATCACCGCCAGCCCCTTCGCGTGCTCGCGCAGGAAGGCGATGGTCTGGTCTTCGGCGGCCCGCGTGTGAATAACGAGCGGCTTCCCCACCTCCCGCGCGATCCGCGCCTGGGCGGCGAAGGCGCGTTCCTGGTCGGCCAGCGGGGCCGCGTCCCTGTACAGGTCGATCCCGGTCTCGCCAACGGCGGCGCAGGCCGGGTCGGCGGCCAGCTCGAGCAGCGCGGCCTCGGCCCCGGCGTCGAAGCCGCTCGCGGAGTTCGGGTGGCGCCCGACGGCCGCCCGGACACCTTCGTTCTCCCGGGCGTGCTCGAGCGCGCGCCGGGAGGACTCCTCGTCGATTCCGACAGTGAGCATGCGGCTCACGCCGGCCTCCCGCGCCTGGCCCACCAGCTCCGGGACCTCTCCGTCGCAGAGCTCCAGGTGGGTATGGCTGTCGATCACGGCGCCCGCCTGCCGCTCAGGTCGCTGCGGGGCCGGGGTCCTTGGGGAAGAGCGGCTCGAGCTCGGCGATCGTGCCCACCTGCCCGGCCCCGAAGCTCGCCATCGCCCACGACTCGTCGCCGGCATCGAGCGCAGCGAGCAGCTTCCCCGTGCTCGCGGGCAGCCAGGGAGAGAGGAGAACGGTCAGCGCCCGGACTCCCTCGATCAGCGAGGCGAGGACCACGTCGAGCCTCTCGGCCTGGTCCTCGTCCTTCGCCAGCTGCCAGGGAGCCTGCTCCTCCACGTAACGGTTACAGCGGCGCACCCGCTCCCAGATTTCGTCGAGGGCCTGCGAGATCGAGCCTTCGTCGATGAGCCCGGCCACGCGGTCGGGGAGGCCTTCGAAGGCCGCCGCCAGCTCGGGGTCGGGCGCGACCTGCGGCACCGCGCCGTCGCGGTAGCGGTGGACCATCGCGATCGAGCGGCCGGCGAGGTTGCCGTACTCGTTGGCCAGCTCGGTCTCGTAGCGCGCGTCGAAGGCGGCCGGGGAGACCGAGCCGTCCGAGCCGAACGGGACGTCGCGCATCAGGTAGAAGCGCAGCGCGTCGGCGCCGAAGCGATCGACCACCTCGACCGGGTCGAGGACGTTGCCCAGCGACTTGCTCATCTTCTCCCCGTCCATCAGCAGGAAGCCATGGACGAAGAGCCGCCTCGGGACCTCCAGCCCGGCCGCCATGAGCAGGGCCGGCCAGTAGATGGCGTGGAACTTGAGGATGTCCTTGCCGATCAGCTGGAAGTCGGGTGGCCAGAAGGTCTCCTCCAGGCCGCCGCCCGGGTCGGCCACCCCGAGCCCGGTGTAGTAGTTGAGGAGGGCGTCCCACCAGACGTATGCGACCTGGTCGGGGTCCCACGGGAGCGGTACCCCCCAGTCGAGTCCGCGCCGGGAGAGCGAGACGTCCTGCAGCCCGCCGGCGATGAACGAGCGCGCCTCGTTGAAGCGCGACTTCGGGCTGACGAAGTCCGGGTTCTCGTCGAAGAGCCTCTCGAGCGGCTCCTGGAAGTCGGAGAGGCGGAAGAACCAGTTCTGCTCGTTCTCGCGCGTGAGCTCGATGTGGTGGATCGGGCAGGTGTTGCCCTCGCCGACCTCCTGCTCGGTCTTGAAGTCGGCGCAGCGCGGGCAGTACCAGCCCTCGTAGGTGCCTTCGTACACGTAGCCGTTCTCCCTGACCCGCTCGAGGACCTCCTGGACGCGCTTGACGTGGTCGGGATTACTGGTGCGGATGAAGAAGTCGTTGCTGGCCTGCAGCTGGGGGGTCAGCTCGAGGAAGCGGGCGGCGTTTCGGTCGGCGAGCTCCTGGGGCTCGACGCCCTCGGCGGCGGCGGCGTGGGCGACCGGCTCGCCATGCTCGTCGGTCCCCGTCAGGAAGAAGACCTTCTCGCCGCGCTGGCGGTGGTGGCGGGCCATCACGTCGGCGGCGATAGTCGTATAGGCGTGGCCGAGGTGCGGCGCCGCGTTGACGTAATAGATCGGTGTGGTGACGTAGAAGCTGCCGGCGCCCATCGGCGCTGAACGCTAGCGGCCGGCCGGGCGCGGGTGCCGGGCCGGAAGGCGAGACCGGCCGGTCGTGCGCAGCGCGATCCCCAGGCCCACCGCGGTGCCGGCGACGCCGAGCCCCAGCCACGCCGCCGCCAGGAGCACGGCGGCGGCCGGAAAGCCCGGCTTCGGCACGCCCTTCGGACGCGGGCGGGGACGGAGCGGGCGGCCGGGCCGCAGCGCCGGTGCCAGGGGCGCCGGTCCCGACTCCGGCACGAGCAGCGCCAGCGGGTCCAGGTAGCCGTGCGCCCGGTTCCAAACCCGGGCGCCGAGGAAGAGGCGCCCGTCCCGGCCGGTGCGCCCGAGCGGCTGCCCGGCGGCAACGGCCTCCCCGCGGCGCGGCGCGACCGAGGCCAGGCCGGTGAGCGTCGCCGAGAGGCGGCCACAGCGCACCGATACGCCCCGGCCGCCGGGAAGCGAACCCGCGAAGGAGACGGTCCCCGCGCACGGCGCCCGCGCAGCCTCGCCGGGCCTGCCGGTGAGAGCCACGACCCGTCTCTGGCCGGGGCCGAAGGGGCGGCGCCGGTCGAAGGAGAAGTGCCCGGCCACCGACGGGCCGGCGAGGGGAAGGCGCCACGCGCCCTCCCTGCCGCCGGGCGCGCCATGCGCGACCGGCGGGCCCGGAAGGGCCGCCAGCAGGGCGAGGAGGAGGATCGGGGCGGGCACGGCGCCGACCGTAGGCCCGGGACCCGTCCGCCGGGCCGAAGCCGGGCCGGCAGCGGCCACCTTGTAACCCTCAGGTAGCCGGGCGTTCGTCTCCCGTAACTGCCTCCCCGTAGAGGTCGTTGGCGCCGAGCCCGGTGAGGCGGGCCACCACCGAGGCCGCCTGTCGCGGCCTGGCGCCGGCCTCGACGAGGTCGCGCACCGCCGCGACCGCCTCCCCGCGGTCGGCGCCCGGCCCCGATGCGGCCCCGACCACCAGCACCACCTCCCCCTTCGGCGGCCCGCCCTCGTAGCGGGAGGCGAGCTCGGCAGCGGTGCCCCTGACGGTCTCCTCGTGAAGCTTGCTGATCTCCCGGCAGACCGCCACCGGGCGCTCGGGGTCGATTGCGGCGAGCGCGGCGAGCGTGGCCGGCAGCCGGCGCGGTGACTCGAAGGCGACGAGGGTCTCCCCGCCACCAAGGGCCTCTTCGAGCTCGCCCCGCCGGCGCGGGAGGAAGCCGCAGAAGCGCCAGCTGTCCGCCGGCAGCCCGGAGAGCACGAGGGCGGTCGTCACCGAGCTGGGGCCGGGCAGCACCTCGACCGGGAGGCCCGCCTCGATCGCGCCGCGCACGAGCAGGAACCCGGGGTCGCTGACCACCGGGGTGCCGGCGTCGCTGACGAGGGCGACGGTCTCCCCGGCGGCGATCCGCTCCAGGAGGCGGGGCACCGCCCGGCGCTCCCCGTGCTCGTCGCAGCGCACCCGCGGGGTGTCGATCCCATGGCGATCGCAGAGCACCCCGGTGGTGCGCGTGTCCTCGCAGGCGATCACGTCGGCGCCGCGCAGCGCCTCGACCACCCGGGTGGTGATGTCGTCGAGGTTGCCGATCGGCGTCGGGCAGACGACGAGGCTCCCCGCCCCGGCCGGGCTCACTTCGCCGGGAGCTCTTCGAAGGCGAGGGTCGCGGCGCCTATCAGCCCGGCGTCGGAGCCGAAGCGGGCCGGGACGATCCGCACCGCGTTGCGCATCGAGGGAAGCGCCTGCGTCTCGACGACCTCCCGGGCCGGCCCGAGCAGCAGGTCGCCGGCGGCGACGGCGCCCCCGCCAATCGCGATCACCTCCGGGTTGAAGATGTTGACCAGCGAGACCATTCCCAGGCCGAGCCGCTCGCCTACGAGGGCAATCGCGGCGACCGCGTCCTCGTCGCCGTCGTGGGCCAGTTCGGTCACCAGCGCGCCGGTGATCTCCCGGCCCTCCGCCCTGGCCCGGCCCAGCGCGGAGTCGGGGTTGCGGTCGGCGGCATCCTCGCCGGCCCTCCCGATCGCCCTGCCCGACGCGTACCACTCGTAATGGCCGTGGCCGGGACACCGGCAGGGCGGTCCGTCGATCTCGATCACCATGTGGCCGATCTCGGCGCCGCCGCCGGTGCTGCCCCGCACCATCTCCCCGTTACAGACGATCCCGCCGCCGATTCCGGTGCCGACGGTAAGCATCAGCGCGTCCCGGGCCCCCTCGGCGACCCCGTGGCGCCACTCGGCGAGCATCGTGCAGTTGCCGTCGTTGTCCATCGCCACCGGGCGGTCGAGGCGCTCGGCCATGAGGTCCTGGAAGCGCACTCCCTCGAGCGGAAGGTGCGGGGAGGCGGCGACCACGCCCTCGGGGCGGTTGATGATCGCCGGAATCCCGAAGCCGACGCCGATCACCTCCCCGGGCGCCTCCTCGGCCGCCTCCTCGACGAGCTCGGCCAGGCGGTCCAGCAGCTCGTTGGTGGTGAGGTCTCCCGACGGCTGCTGGGCGCGGTGGTGCACGCCGAGCGACTCGTCCACCGCCGCGGCGAGCATCTTCGTCCCGCCCAGGTCGACTCCGATTACGCACTTGGCCGCCATGGCCGCCACCATATCCAGCGATGGGAAACGACTCACCGCTTCCGCCCGAGCCTCGCCGGCGCCGCCGGACCGAGAGCACGCGCGGTGACTACCGGGTCTACCGCGCCGGGTCGCCCGCGGACGCAAGCCCGCGCCGGCGCCCGCTCCCGCCCCGCGAGGGAAGGCACCCTTCCCCGCCGCCACCGCCGCCGCCCCCGCGGGCCCCCGGCAGGCCCTCGCGGCGCTCGCGCCAGCCGCGC
>JBBATA010000002.1:88863-96510 GCA_040399005.1 Solirubrobacteraceae bacterium | reverse complement strand
ATCGAGCCGATCCCGCAGCAGAGGTCGTAGCAGCGCTCCCAGCCCTTCAGCCCGGCGAACTCGGCCGCCGTCGCGTAGAGGACGTCGGCCATCTCGGTGTTGGTCTGGAAGAAGGCCTCGGCGCCGAGCGAGAAGCGCAGGCCGGCGCACAGCTCCTCGATCTCCGGGCTGCCGGCCAGCAGGGTGTCGCGGCCGCCGTGGGTGGTCTCCCCGGTTCGCTCGGCCACCGAGTGGATGACGCTGGTTGCCCCGGCGGCCTCCATCGCCACGGCGAAGGCCGAGCCGTCGAACGGCCCGGGCGACGTCACGAGCCTCACCTGAAGGTCGCCGGTTCGGCGTCCCTCCCTCACCACGAGGTTGCGCAGGAAGCCGGTGTGGGCGCGGCGGTCGTAAGGCTCGAGCCCGAGCGGGCGCAGCGCCTCCAGCGCCACCCGCCGCGCCTCGTTTCCCTTCTCGGAGGCCAGCAGGCAGTCGTCGAGCGGAACGATCTCCGACCACGAGCCGGGCGCGTGGAAGCCGCAGCAGAGCTCGCCGTCCACCGAGCCGAACGAGTACTCGAGCTTGTTCCGGTAGCGCCACTGCTCGACCGCCGGGACGATCGGCTCCATCTCGAAGCCGTCGAGCCCCCCGAGGCGCCTGAGCGCCTCCTCGACCTGCGCCTCCTTGATCTCCAGCTGGCGTTCGTAGGAGAGGACCTGCCAGGGAACGCCGGGATGGTCGGCCACCGGCTCGATCCGGTCCGGCCCGGCCTCGAGCAGCTCCAGGGGGCGTGCCTCGGCGTAGCGGCGCTTGCGGCGGGTGACGACCGCGCGCACGCGGTCACCGGGAACGGTGTCGCGAACGAAGACCACATAGCTGCGGCCCCCTTCGAGCTCCACGCGGGACACGCCGTTGCCGCCGAAGGCGAGCGACTCGATGCCGAGTTCCAGCTCGTCTCCACGGTCGACGCGCCTGCGAACTGCGCCGGTGGTCCCCTCAGTGCTCACTCGGGCGAGGATCGCAGCTTCGGCTCAGGGCTGGCCGAGGAGCCACTCGAGCATCGCCTTCTGGGCGTGGCGACGGTTCTCGGCCTGGTCCCAGATCCGCTGGCGCTCGCCATAAAGGAGTCCCTCGCTGATCTCCTCGCCCGGATGGGCGGGCAGGCAGTGCATGACGATGGCGTCGGGCGAGGCCAGCGCCAGGAGCTCCTCGCTCACCTGCCAGCCGGCAAGCGCGGACCGGCGCTCTTCGGCGGTCTCCTCGTCACCCATCGAGACCCAGACGTCGGTGTAGATCGCGTCGGCTCCCTCCACCGCCTCGCGGGGATCGGCCACCCGCCTTCCCCCCGCCTCGGCCTCCAGCTCGTAGCCGGGGGGCGAGGAGACGACGACGTCAACGCCGACCTCGCTGCCCATCAGGGCCAGCGAGCGGGCAACGTTGTTTCCGTCACCGACGTAGGCGACCGTCAGGTCGCCGAGCTCCCGCCCCGGGAAGGCCTCGGCAAGCGTCATCAGGTCGGCCAGCCCCTGGGACGGGTGATGGAGCGGGGAGAGCATGTTGAAGACGGGGATCGAAGCGGTGGCGGCGAGCTCGTTGATCGTCTCCTCGCTCCCGGTGCGGATCCCGGCCGCGGCGACCTGGCCGGAGAGGACCCTCGCGGTGTCGCCGACCGACTCGCCCCGCGAGAGCTGCATCTCGTCGGGGCGAAGCACGATCGGGTACCCGCCGAGCTCGACGATCCCCGCCTCGTAGGAGAGACGGGTCCTCGTGCTGGGTTTCTCGAAGAGGATCGCCACGACCTTCCCGTCGAGCGCCGCGGATGAGAGCGGCTCGGCCTTCAGCTCGCCGGCGCGCGCGATCATCGCGACCAGCCCGTCGCGGCCAGGCTCGACTCCGGTGAGGAAGAGGCGTGACAAGGCGCGTGAATATAAGGGCGCCTGTCCGGGCGGCGCGCCCGCGCCGTTGCACCGCCTCGGACGTTTCGCGAGACGACCCGAAGAAGGCAGGCGCTCAGCCGCGCCGCTCGACCTCGTCGCCGCCCTGGCGGCGCAGGCCGAATCCCCGGACCAGGAGGATCGCCTTCTCGCCGATCGAGCCCCGGCTGGGCATCACGCCGAGCTGGATCGCCGCCTCGTAGGCGTCGAAGAAGGCCCGGACCCGCCAGAGCCGCTCGCGCGGCGGGTCGAGCTCGCAGTAGAGGAGCGCGTGAACGGTCAGGCGCCGGCCGGTCGGCGGGATCGAGGCGATCGACTCCTGGTGGGTGCCGCTGACGAGCACGGGGGCGGCGATGAAGTGGCCGTTGGTGAGGCGCTCCCCGGCCGACTCGACGGTCGCGTCGGGGAATGCGTCCCAGAGAAGGGCGGCGCGGTCCCCGAGGGCCTCGGGGCCGTAGACCGGCTCCTTGACGAGCGGGTCGGTCCAGTGGAGGTCCGGCGCGCAGACCGCGGCGAAGGCCCCGCGGCGCCGTCCCGACCAGGCCTCCTGGAAGCTGTCGAGGAGCTCGTCCACTCGTCTCCACGCTACCGGCACCCGCCCTGCGAGACTTGCCGCGATGACCCGCACCGCCGACCCACTGCTCACCCGCTGACCGTGGGCAAGAGAAGCCGAAAGCCGCCGCCCTCGCAGGGCGAGCCGAAGAAGAGGCTCACCGGCGCCGAGCGCGACGAGATCGCCCGTGCCGGCCTGACGCCGCTGCAGCCCGGCGAACGGCCGACGCCGGTGGTCGTGGCAACCGTGATCGCCGTAGTCCTGGCCGTCTCGAACATCGGGCTCTACCTGGCCGGCGTCGAAGTACAGGGCCAGAAGCCCAATCTGTTCGGGGTCCTGCTCTTCGGCGCCCTCATGCTCATGGCCGCCTGGGGCATGTGGAACCTTCGCTACTGGGCGCTGATCGGCTTCCAGGCGCTGCTCGCGGTGACGCTGGTCATCGCCGGCCTCTCCCTGATGGTCGCCGGCAACGTCCTGGCCCTGGTCCTCTGCCTGGCCGTCCTCGCGCTAGGCGGCTGGCTCTTCTGGAAGCTGATTCGCGTCATGGGCCGGGTGAGGGTCCCGCGGCCCGGGGACCACGCGCGCCCGCAATAACCGGGCCGCCCCGCCGGATTCCGTTTCATAGACTCGCCGCATGGCGCAGGACAGCTTCGACTGCATCGTCATCGGTTCCGGACCGGGCGGTTACGTTGCCGCCATCCGCGCCTCCCAGCTGGGGATGAAGACCGCGGTCATCGAGCGCACCCACATCGGCGGCCGGTGCCTCAATGTCGCCTGCATCCCCGCCAAGGCCGTCCTGCGGTCGGCCGACCTGCTCGAAGAGGTGCGCAAGGCCGGAGAGCACGGCATCGTGGTCGGCGAGCCGACCGTCGACTTCCCCGGGGTCGCCGAACACCGCGGCAAGGTGATCAAGGCCCTCACCGGCGGCGTGGGAATGCTGCTCAAGAAGAACGACATCGAGCTGATCGAGGGAGCCGCCACGCTCACCGGCGGCCTCGGGGTCGAAGTTGACGGCCGCCAGCTCGAGGCGACGAAGGCGATCATCGTCGCCACCGGCTCGGTCGGGCGCCCCATTCCCGGAACCGAGTTCGGTGGACCGATCATCGGCACCGAGGAGGCCTGGGCGATGGACGAGCTGCCGCAGAGCATGGCCGTCGTCGGCGCCGGTGCCTCGGGCTGCGAGATCGCAAGCGCCTACGCCCGGTTCGGCACCGACGTCACCCTTTACGAGGTCGCCGACCGCGTCCTTCCCACCGAGGATCCCGACGTGAGCCGCCTCGTCGAGCGCGCCTTCAAGAAGCAGGGCGTAGAAGTGGTTACCGGCGCCGACCTCTCGGACATCTCCGCCGGCAACGGCTCGGTCACCTGGACGAGCGGCGACGAAAAGCACGAGGCACAGTGGATGGTGATCTCCGCCGGCCGCGGGCCCGACGAGGAGGGCCTCGGACTGGCCGCCGCCGGCGTCGAGCTCGGCGAGGACGGCCGCGTGAAGGTCGACGGGCAGATGCGCACCAGCGCGCCCGGAATCTTCGCCATCGGGGACATCGTCCCCGGACCGGCGCTGGCCCACAAGGCAAGCGAGGAGGGAATCATCGCCGCCGAGGCCGCTGCCGGGCAGGAGCCGCACCCCCTCGACTACCAGGACATCCCGCGCGCAACCTTCTGCGACCCGAACGTCGGCAGCTTCGGCCTGACCGAGGCGCAGGCGAAGGAGGCCGGCCACGACGTCGTCGTCGGCAAGGTCCCCTTTGGCGCGGTAGGCGCCGGCGCCGTTTACGGCGAGAAGTCCGGAATGGTGAAGCTCGTCGGCGACAGGCGTTACGGCGAGCTGCTCGGCGCGAGCATCGTCGGCTATCGGGCCACCGACCTGATCCAGGAGCTGGTGAACGCCAAGCTGCTCGAGGGCGGTTACCCGGAGGTAGCCCGGATGATCCACGGCCACCCAACCCTCAGCGAGGCAGTCATGGAGGCCGCCCGCGCCGCCGACGGCTGGCTGATTCACGGCTGAGCGGTGGACCGGCTCCCCGCCTTCTACTTCGACCTCTCCAGCCTCGAGGCATACCTGAGCGCCGAGAGGATCCTCTCGATCATGCCCGCACCGGTGGAGTGGGTTGGCGTCAGCGCCGGAGCGCTCGCCGCCCCGGCCGACCCGGCCGGCCAGGTAGCCATGGCCCGCGAGCGGATCGCCGCCCGCGGCCTCCAGGAGCTGCGGCTCCCCGACCCGTTCCCCTTCGACTCCACGCGCGCGATGCTCGCCGCCACCTACGCGAGACAGATCGGGAGGGCGGTCCCGTTCGCGCTCGCCGCCTGGCGCCAGTCGTTCGCCGCGGGGCGAACGCTCGACGACGACGGCATCGCGATCGCCGGCTCCTCCTGCGAGATGCACCCAACCGCACTGCTCAGGGCGATCGAGACCGCGACCGTGGCCGACGAGCTCGACGCCGCCACCGCGCTCGCCCGCGAGCGCGAGGTGCGCGACGTGCCGGCGGTCTGGGTGCCCGGCTCCGGCGATTCGCCCGACCGCGTCTTCCACGGCGACGACGAGCTCGAAGCGGCAGCGGCGGCCGTCGGCGAGAGGGTCCCGGCACCGTGAGCGCCGCCCGCAGCTACGAGGTAAAGGTGACCCGCGCCGGCCTGGCCCCCGGCCGGTTATCGCCCGGGCGCTTCGACCTGGTCGAGGTGATCTCACTGGAGGACATGGAGGTCGTCCTCTTCTGGGACGTGCCCGCCCGGGATACCGCCCGGATGGAGGCGGCACTGCGCGAGGAGCTCGCGCTGATGGGAGAAGAGGAATTCCTCTCCCGGTGGAGTGCCGTGGTATCCCCCGACGACATCTAGGCGACGGGCTCTAGGGTCAGCGGTGATGAGCGCAGGCGAGTTGCCAGATCCCGACACCGCCCGCCGATGGCTGGAGAAGATGGTGCTGATCCGCCGCTTCGAGGAGCGGGCCGGTGAGCAGTACACGCGGGCGAAGATCGGTGGCTTCCTCCACCTTGGGATCGGCGAGGAGGCGACGATCGTCGGCACCGTCGCCGCCCTGCGGCCCGACGACTACCTCATCGGCACCTACCGGACCCACGGCCATGTCCTGGCCCGCGGAAGCGAGCCGGGGCGCGTGATGGCCGAGCTCTTCGGGCGGGTCGACGGCCTCTGCCGCGGCCGCGGGGGCTCAATGCACATGTTCGACGCCGACGTGCGCTTCATGGGCGGCTACGGGATCGTCGGCGGCAACCTGCCGATAGGCGCCGGGATCGCCCTGAGCAGCGACTACCGGGGCACCGACGAGGTAACGCTCTGCCAGATGGGCGACGGGGCCGTCAACCAGGGAACCTTCGCCGAGACGCTCAACCTCGCCGCCCTCTGGAACCTCCCGGTGGTCTTCATGGTCGTCAACAACCTCTACGGCATGGGCACGTCGGTCGAGCGCCACTCGGCCCAGCCCGACATGAAGCGCCGGGGCGAGAGTCTCGGCGTGGAAGGGGTGGAGTGCGACGGGATGGACGTGGTCGCCACCTGGAAGACCGTCTCGGAGGCGGTCGAGACGACCAGGCGGGAACGGAGGCCGATCCTCGTCGAGGCCGAGACCTACCGGTTCCGCGGCCATTCGGTAGCCGACCCCGAGGAGTACCGCACCAGCGAGGAGGTCGAGGAGTGGCGCGAGCGCTGCCCGATCCTCCTCTTCGGAGACCGGCTCGAGGAGGCGGGAATCGTCAGCCCCGAGGACCGGGAGCGGATCGACGCCGAGGCAGTCGCCGCCGTCGACCGGGCACTCGAATTCGCGGAGGCCTCCCCCGAGCCGGAGGCCGGCTCGCTCCACGACGACATCTATGTCCTGGGCGGCCAGGTCCGGGGCTGGTACTCCGACCACCGGGAGGTCGGGCGCAACACGGAAGGGCAGGAGGCCGCCGGCTGATGCCCGAGATGCGCTACCGCGAAGCCCTGAACCAGGCGCTGGCCGAGGAGATGGAGCGCGACGAGACCGTCTTCCTGATGGGCGAGGACATCGGTGTCTTCAACGGCGCCTTCAAGGTGACCAACGGACTGCTCGAGAGATTCGGGGAGAAGCGCGTCCGCGACACCCCGATCTCCGAGAACAGCTTCACCGGCATCGGGATCGGCGCGGCGATGACCGGGCTGCGGCCCGTGGTCGAGATCATGACCGTGAACTTCTCGCTGCTGGCGCTCGACCAGGTGGTCAACCACGCCGCGGCGATCCACTACATGTTCGGCGGCCAGGCGACCGTTCCGATGGTGCTGCGGATGCCCGGTGGCGCCGGCAACCAGCTGGGGCCCACCCACTCCCACTCGTTCGAGGCCTTCTACCTGCAGGTGCCGGGGCTACTGATCGCCGTGCCCAGTACCCCGGCCGACGCGAAAGGTCTCCTCAAGACGGCGATCCGCGACGACAATCCGGTGGTCTTCATCGAGCACGAGACCCTTTACGGGATGCGTGGTGAGGTGCCCGAGGACCCTGACTTCACCGTTCCCTTCGGGGTCGCTGCCGTGCGCAGGGAGGGTTCCGACGTGACGATCGTCGGGATCTCCCGGATGGCGATCACCGCGCAGGAGGCGGCCGGGAAACTCGCCGCCGACCACGGCATCGAGGCCGAGGTGATCGACCCGCGCACGCTGCGCCCGCTCGACCTCGACACGATCCTCGAGAGCGTGCGCAAGACCAACCGCTGCGTAGTCGTCGAGGAGGGCTGGCCCCACGGCGGCGTCGGGGCGAACCTGGCGGCGCTGATCCAGGAGCAGGCCTTCGACTGGCTCGACGCTCCCGTCGCCCGGGTGACCGGCGCCGACCTGCCCATGCCCTACGCGAAGAACCTCGAGCAGCTCTCTTTCCCGCACGAGCAGGACGTGATCGACGCCGTGCTGGCCACGGTCGGGCGGGAGGTGACCGCGCCGTGACCGAGATCGTCATGCCGCGGCTCTCGGACTCGATGGAGGAGGGGACGATCGTGCGCTGGCTGAAGGCCGACGGCGACCAGGTCCGCCGCGGTGACGAGCTCGTCGAGATCGAGACCGACAAGGCGACGATGCCCTACGAGTCCGACGCCGAGGGAGTCCTGCGGATCCTCGTCGAGGAGGGCCGCACGCTCCCGATCGGCGAGGTGATCGCCACCGTCGGCGAAGACGGGGCCGGCCAGGCTCCGGAGAGCTCCCCGGGACGGGCCGAAG
>JBBATA010000002.1:78078-88763 GCA_040399005.1 Solirubrobacteraceae bacterium | reverse complement strand
AGGCCCCGGCGGCTACCCCGGCCGCGACAGGAGCGGACGAGCGAACCTTCGCCTCGCCGGTAGCCCGGCGGATCGCCCGGGAGCGGGGCGTCGACCTCAGCGCGCTGGCCGGAAGCGGTCCCGGCGGGCGGATCGTCAAGGCCGACGTCGAGGCCGCAGGCCAGGAGCCTGCGGACACCGCCGGGGAGTCCGCGGGCGCTCCCGGCGCGCCGGCGGTGGGCCCTTCGGCCCCGGGCACCGAGGACGGGGAGAGCGGCCGCGGGACGGTCACCGCCACCGAGCCGACAAGGGCCCAGGCCCTGATCGCGCGCCGGATGGCCGAGTCCCGGGCGACGGTTCCCTCCTTCACCCTCGAGACCACGGTCGACATGACGACCGCCGTCTCTCTCCGCGCGGAGATGAAGGAGACGGCGCTCGACGGCGAGCTCGTTCCCACCGTCAACGACCTCGTCGTGAAGGCAGCCGCAATCGCCCTTCGCGAACAGCCGGGCGCCAACGGCGCCTGGCGGGACGGGCGCTTCGAGCGCTACTCGCGGGTGAACGTCGGGGTCGCGGTCGCCGGCGAGGGCTCGCTGGTCGTGCCGACCGTATTCGACGCCGACCGCCTCACGCTCGCCGAGATCGCGGCCGCCACGCAGGGGCTGGCGACTCGCGTCCGCAGCGGCGAGATAACCCCGCCGGAGCTCAGCAGCGGCACCTTCACCGTCAGCAACCTCGGCATGTTCGGCGTGCGGGCCTTCGAGGCGATCATCAACCAGCCCCAGGCGGCGATCCTCGCCGTCGGGGCCGTCCGGGAGAGGCCGGCCGTCCACGACGGACAAGTGGTTCCCCGGATGCTGATGGACCTGACCCTCGCCTGCGACCACCGGGTGCTCTACGGGGCCGACGGCGCTCGGCTGCTAGAGCGGATCCGGGCGCTTCTCGAGGCGCCCCTCTCGCTCGCCCGCTGATCAGCGCAGCGAAGAGCCCGGGTTGTCCGGCCCGACGAGCGTTGCGTTGGGTTCCTGGCTGGGGTCCCGGCTCACGCCGGGCGGATTCTGGTCGGTGTTGACGTAGACGCAGATCGCCTTCGACGGGTCGGGGCCAGGCAGGCAGGTCCGGTAGAGCTCGGGACCCGCCTTCCAGCTGGAGATGTCCCGAAGGTTGCGCAGGTAGGAGTTCGGGGCCTGGCGGTGGAACCACTCGCGCGCCGCGTCCGCCTGGGCCACCACCTCGTCCTGCTGGCCGGTGATCGCGGGGCGATGAAGGATGCCGGCCGCCAGGAAGACCACGGACAGGGCTGCCAGCGCGACCACCCCGGCCCGGTCGCGCGCCGCGAAGGCGGGAAGGGTCGGGCTGCGGCGACGGAGCCAGATCCCCGCGAGCGGGGCGACCACCGCGACCACAAGCAGGTTCACGAAGGCGACGATGAGGAACGACCCGACCGGGCCGATCGAGCGATCCCCGGTGAACGGGAGCAGCCAGACCACCAGCGTGTCGATGGCCACGGCGGCGAAGAAGGCCGGCACCAGCCATGCGCCCTTCAGGCGCCAGCGAAGGCGGCGCAGCCAGAAGAACCGTTCGTCCCCGTTCCGCACTTCGCTGAGGGTACGCTGGAGGGGCAATGGCGGACTCACGCGACGAGCTGACGGTCGTCCACCTCGGCCGCCTTCCCTACGCCGAGGGCCTGGAGCTCCAGGAGCAGGTCCGCGACGCGGTCGAATCGGGCCGGATCGGTGACACGCTCCTGCTGCTCGAGCACGACCCGACCTACACGGTCGGCCGTCGCAGCGCCGACGGCGAGCTGACGATGGACGAAGGCTGGTACGCGGCCCGCGGCATCGAGATCTTCGAGACCGACCGCGGGGGAAAGGTCACCTACCACGCACCCGGCCAGCTGGTCGGTTACCCGATCATGCGGGTCGAAGACGTCGTCGCCCACGTGAGGCGGATGGAGGAGGCGATCATCGCCGCCCTCGCCGAAGAGGGAATCGAGGCCCGGTCACGGGCCGATGAGGGTCCCGACTACACGGGGGTCTGGGTCGGCGAGCGCAAGATCGGCTCGATCGGCGTTCACGTTCGGCGCGGAGTCAGCACCCACGGCTTCTCCGTCAACGCCGACATGGAGATGGAACCCTGGAGCTGGATTGTCCCGTGCGGCCTCTCGACCCCCATGACCTCCACGGAGATCGAGACCGGGCGCTCCCCGCTCCTGCCCTGCCTGCGCAAGCGCGTGGCCTACGCCTGGACCGAGCGCTGCGGGCGCCGCCAGCGGCTCGTGAGCGAGAGCCGGCTGCGGGAGATCGTCGCCCGCGTGCCGGCCGGGGTCGCCTGACCGTGGCCACCGCTCCCGACCAGCGCCGGCACCAGACCCGCTCGCGGGCGAACCCCGGCGGGATGAACGTTCTCGACATCCTCGGCGAGGAGGTCCAGCCGATCCGGGCCCGCAAGCCGCCGTGGTTCAAGGTCCCGCCGCCCGGCGGCGAGCGCTATCGCGAGCTCTCGGCGATGATCCGCGACGAGAACCTCCACACCGTCTGCCAGGAGGCCGCCTGCCCGAACGTGGGCGAGTGCTGGGAGCGCGGCACCGCCACCTTCATGATCCTCGGCGACACCTGCACCCGCCGCTGCGGCTTCTGCAACGTCAACACCGGCAAGCCGACCTGGAACGACCCTCTCGAGCCGGCCCGGGTGGCGCGCTCTATCGCGAAGATGGGCCTGCGCCACGCGGTGATCACCAGCGTCGACCGCGACGACCTGCCCGACTACGGAGCGGGAATCTGGGCGGCGACGATCCGGCAGTGCCACCGTCAGGCGCCCGACTGCAAGATCGAGGTCCTGACCCCCGACTACCGCGGCGAGGAGATGCCGCTGGCCCGGGTGCTCGCCGAGAAGCCCGACGTCTTCAACCACAACGTCGAGACAGTTCCCCGCCTCTACCCGCTGGCCCGCCGCGGTTCGCGCTGGGAGCGCTCGCTGCGCGTCCTGCGCAACGCCCGGGAGATCGGCCACGAGGAGCTGGTCACCAAGTCGGGCCTGATGGTCGGCCTCGGTGAGACCCACGACGAGATGGTCGCCGCCTTCCGCGACCTGCGCGAAGCCGGGGTCCGGGTCCTTACCGTCGGCCAGTACCTGCGGCCGACCGAGAACCACCTGCCGGTCGTGCGCTACTGGCACCCCGACGAATTCAAGGCACTCGAGGAGGCGGCCTACGCGCTCGGCTTCGACCACATCGCGGCCGGCCCGCTCGTGCGCTCCAGCTACCACGCCGACGAGCACGTTCCCCAGGAGCGTCCCGGCGTCGGACCGCTCGGCGCCGCGGCCGCCTGAGAGCGGCCAGCGATGCGCAGGGCCACCGTTCTCGCCGTCGCCTTCGTCTTCCTGCTCGGCTTCTTCGGGATCACGATCTACGCGGCGCTCGACCGCGGCTTCACGATCCTCACCGTGATCTCCCTGCTCATCGTGGGGATCATGTCGATCGGCATCTTCGGCGCCCTGGGCAGCCCGCCCGACGACGACTGAGCCCGTCCCCCTCCGATAATCCACGGCCCGCCGGTTAAGCGTATGCTCTGCTGACCGACCAGTCAGTCCAAGGAGCGAAGAGTGGATCTCAACGACACCCCAGAACAGGCTGAGTACCGGGCCGGCATCCGTGCCTGGCTCGACGAGCACAAGGGCTCGGCCCCGAAGCTCAATGGCCCCGACGCCATAACCGACCCCGACGAAATTGCGGTCGCGCATCGCAAGTGGCAGGCGGAGCTCGCCGCCGGAGGCCTTGCCGGAGCAACCTGGCCCAAGGAGTTCGGCGGGCAGGGAGTGGGGCCGATCGAGTCGGTGATCATCTCCCAGGAGCTGCAGCGCGCCGGCGTTCCCAACATCTTCGACGTGATCGGGGTCGGCATGCTCGGCCCGACGATCATCGCCCACGGGACCGAGGACCAGAAGGAGCGCTACCTCGGCCCGATGCTCACCGGCGACGAGGTCTGGTGCCAGATGTTCTCCGAGCCGGCCGCCGGCTCCGACCTGGCCGCCGTCCAGACCCGGGCCGTCCAGCAGGACGACGGCAGCTGGAAGATCAACGGCCAGAAGGTCTGGACGACCAACGCCCAGTACGCCTCGTACGGGCTGATGCTCGCCCGCACCAATCCGGACGTCCCCAAGCACAAGGGCATGACCATGTTCATCCTGCCGATGGACGCCGAAGGGGTCACGATCCGCGGGCTGCGCCAGATTTCCGGCGAGGCTGAGTTCAACGAGGTCTTCATGGATGACGTCGTCCTCCCCGCCGACTCGGTGGTTGGCGGAGTCGACAACGGCTGGGGAACCGGCCTGACGACCCTGATGTTCGAGCGGCTCACCATCGGCGTGGGCTCCTCGTCCTTCGGCTACCGCGGCGTCCGCTTCGGCGATGCCCTGCGCGCCGACGAGACCGCCGCCCATGACAGCGAGGTCCGCCACGACTTCGGCGACCTTGCCGCCGAGCTCGAAGCGGTGCGCTGGGGCGGATACCGCGCCATCAGCGCCCTCCAGGGCGGCCAGATCCCGGGGCCGGAATTCGGCCTGGCCAAGATCACCACGGTCAACTGCGCGATCAAGGCCGGCGACCTGCTCGCCGACGTGATCGGCCCCGAGGCGCTCGCCGAGGAGAGCGAGTGGGCCTACATGATCTCCTTCCTCCCCGGCCTCAAGTCGGCCGGCGGCACCGAGGAGATCCTGCGCAACACGATCGGCGAGCGCGTGCTCGGCCTTCCCCCCGAGCCGCGCCTGGACAAGGGCGTCCCGTTCAGCGAGCTCCGCGCCCTCGAGAAGGAAGGGGTGCCGGCATGAACCTCGAGCTCTCCGACGAGCAGGAATTCCTCCGCGAGGCAGCCGCCGGCTCGCTCTCGCGGATCAAGACGGTCGAGGAGGCCCGTGACGCGCTCGAGAACGAGGGCGCGCTGACCGACCTGTGGCCGGTAGCCGCCGAAGCCGGTTGGCTTGGCCTGCTCGTCAGCGAGGAGAACGGCGGTGCGGGCCTTAGCGCCTACGACGCCATGCTCGTGGCCGAGGAGGCCGGCAAGGTGCTGGCCGGGGCTCCCCTGCTGGGAACGCTCCCCGCTTCGATGCTCATGGACCTCGGGGGGGACGAGCGCGTCGGCGCCGTCGCGGCCGGGGAGACCAAGGCCGCGTGGCTTCCCGCCGCACCGCCAAGTTCGGTCGAGGACCAGTGGACGGTCGACCCGATCGAGGGCATGAACCGCCCCGAAGCGCCGCAGGCAGAGGTCAAGGGCGACTCGGTCACCTTCACCGGAACCGTCGCCTGGGCACCCGACGCCGGGGAGGCCGACCTCCTCGTCGTCATCGGCGTGGAGAACGGCAAGCCGGTCGCCGGCGTGGTCGAGGCCGGCTCCGACGGAGTCACCGTGGAACGCGGCTGGCGCTACGACGCCACCCGGCGCCTGGGCACGATCACCCTCGCCGAAGCGACGGGATCGAAGCTCGACGTGGACGAGGAGCAGATCGCCCGCGCCTGGTACCTGACCCAGGCGCTGATCGCGGCCGAGTCGGTCGGGACGGTCTCCACCGCGCTCGAGGTATCGGTCGAGTACGCCAAGGAGCGCTACGCCTTCGGGCGGGCCATCGGCTCCTACCAGGCGATCAAGCACGGGATCGTCGAGATCCTGCGCCGCCTGGAGAACGCCCGGTCGCTCTGCATCTACGCCGGCTACGCGTTCGCCGACGCGCCGGAGGAGTTCGCCTACGCCGCATCGGCCGCACGCTCGGTCGCCGGAGGAGCGCTCGACTTCGCCGGCCGCCAGCAGATCCAGGTCCACGGCGGCATCGGGGCCACCTGGGAGCACGACGCGCCGCTCTTCTTCCGGCGCTCGCAGCTCAACCGCCGGCTCGTCGGCGGCAGCGGCATGGCGACCGACCGCGTAGCCGAAGAGCTGCTCCAGGGCCGCGGGCCGGTAGCGGCGGTCTAGGAGGGCAAGTTGGGCGGTCCCTCGGAGCCGTCCGCGCATACCCGCGAGCGCAACTCGAGGGCGCTCGCCGACCTGCCCGGCGACGACGGGACCGACGCCGCCAATGCGGCGCGCGGCCTCGTCGCCGCGGCTCCCGAAGATCTCGAGATAACCGCAGCCGACGGGCGCGTGGTCTGGAGCCTGGCGCCCTACGCCTTCCTGCGCGAGAGCGAGGAGGCACCGGAGAGCGTCCATCCGGCCCTCTGGCGGCTGGCGCGGCTGAACCTCGCCGCCGGCCTCTACGAGGTGGCAGAGGGCGTCTACCAGGTACGCGGTTACGACATCTCCAACATGACGCTCGTGGAGGGCGACAAGGGCGTGATCGTCGTCGACCCGCTGATCTCTCCCGAGACTGCCGCAGCCGCCCTGGCGCTCTACCGCGAGCACCGCGGCGAGCGGCAGGTCACCGCCGTGCTTCACACCCACAGCCACATCGACCACTTCGGCGGCGTTGCCGGCGTGATCGGCGACGAGCCGGTACCGGTCTGGGCGCCGGAGGGCTTCACCGCCGCTGCGGTAAGCGAAAACGTGATCGGCGGCCCGGCGATGGCCCGGCGGGCCGGGTACATGTACGGCGCCGGCCTCGAGCGCGGCCCGCGCGGCCAGGTCGACGTGGGAATCGGGAAGGGCGTCTCGAGCGGAAGCCCTTCGCTTCGCGCGGTCACCAACGAGGTGACCGAGACCGGCCAGACCGAGGTGATCGACGGCGTCACCTTCGAGTTCCAGCTCGTCCCCGAAACCGAGGCGCCGGCCGAGCTCAACTTCTTCCTGCCCGAGACCGGGGCGCTTTGCGTCGTCGAGACCGCCACGCACGTGCTCCACAACATCCTCACGATCCGCGGCGCCGAGGTGCGGGACTCGCTCTGGTGGTCCCAGTGCCTGAACGAGACGATCGAGCTCTACGGCGACCGCTCGCAGGTCCTCTTCGCCGGCCACCACTGGCCGACGTGGGGGCAGGCGGAGATCATCGCGTTCCTGGAGCAGCAGCGCGACCTCTACCGCTACCTGCACGACCAGTCGATCCGGCTGTCGGGGCAGGGCCTGACCGGGGAGGAGATCGCCGAGCAGCTGGAGCTTCCCCCGTCGCTGGCCGAGCTGTGGCACACCCGCGGTGCGTACGGCTCGCTCAGGCATAACGCGCGGGCCGTCTACCAGCGCTACTTCGGCGTCTACGACGGCAATCCGGTCAACCTGGACCCGCTTCCCCCGCAGGCGGCGGCCGAGCGTTACGTGGAAGCGGTCGGCGGCGCCGCGAAGGCCCTCGAACTGGCCCGTGAGGCCCTGGACGGCGGCGACGAGCGCTGGGCGGCGACCCTCGCCGGCCACGTGGTCTTCTCAGAGCCGGAGAACCAGGCCGCACGCGAGCTGCAGGCCGAGGCCTTCGAGCAGCTCGCCTACCAGACCGAGAACGCGACCTGGCGCAACGCCTACCTCTCCGGAGCGATGGAGCTCCGAGAGGGAGTCCCCGAGGGCGGCCTGCGCGCGCAGGCGCCGGACATCGTGCGGGCCCTGGACACCGGCCAGCTCTTCGACGCAATGGCCACGCGCATGGACGGCCACCGCGCCGCCGACAGCCCGCTCGTTCTCGCCTGGGACTTCACCGATACCGGGGAGAAGTGGACCCTGCGGGTCGCAAACGGGGCGCTCAGCTCGGTGCGCGGGAGGATCTCGGACGACGCGCAGGCCACCGTCACCACCACGCGCGAGACGCTCAACTCGCTGATCCTCCAGGAGATCGACCCGATGGAGGCCTTCTCCTCCGGCGCGATCGCGGTCGAGGGGGACGGGATGGCGCTCGCCGGCTTCCTCGGCCTGCTCGAGGAGCCCGACGCCCGCTTTCCGATCGTCACCCCCCGCGGCTAGGGGGCGCTGGCGCCGCCGGTGCCCGAGGGCGCCGCTGCGCCGCCGGAATCCTGGCGCTCACGGGCCTTGGACCCCGGTGTCGAGCCGCCGGACGTGCCGCCGCTAGAGCCGGACGTGCCGCCGGCGCCTGCCGACGGCGCGGCGGCAACGGCCTTGAAGCCGGAGACCTTCCACTGGCCCCCGCTCTTCTGGAGCGTGAACTCGCCGAAACGGCCGACGCTGGCGGTGGCCCGGTCGCCGTCGACCTTCACGTCCTGGACCTTCAGGCGCGAGAGCGCCGGGAGCTTGGATATGTCGATGCCGGCCTTCGACGCGCAGGCCTGGGCCGAAGTGGCGCCCGAGCCCTGGCCGTCGACCTGGAGGTTGCAGACCGCCGTCGCGTCGCCCTCCTCGGCGGCCGAGACGTAGCTGGTCACCGTCGCCTCGACCTGGACGGTCTCAGGCTTATTTGAGGTCGTCGACGTGGTGGCCGTCGCCTCGGTGGTCACGACCGGCGGAGTGGTGGCAACGGTCGGCGTATCGCTGGAGCCCGAGCCGCCCCCGTTCACGAGGATCAGAGCGGCCACGACGCCACCGGCGATCACCAGGGCGATGATGAGCGCTGTGGACCGGGTCATTCCCCGGTCTTCGCCGTCAGGAGTTCAGTGCCTTCTCAAGGCCGGCAATCGCCTTGTCGGCGACGCGCCCGAAGGCCAGGGAGAGGAGCGGGTCGAAGAGCTTTGCGGGGCCCTTGAGGGTCAGTTCAGCGTCGTAGGTGACGCGGGAGCCTTCACCGACCGCTTCGACCGTGATCTCGTCAAGGCTCGTAACGGTCGCGTTCTCGCCGCTGACCACGAACCTTCCCGGCGGGTCGTAGGCGGTCATGACGTAGACGAGCGAGGTCGTGCGCCCCATGAACTTCGTCTCGACCCGGAACTGGGTTCCCACGCCGATCGGCCCATCGGTGAGCTTCTCGGCCTTGACGATCCCCGGATCCCAGTGCGCCGTGGTGGTGAAGTCCGAGAGGTAGTCGAAGACCTCCTTCTGCGGCTTCGTGCTGTCGACCGTTTCGCGTGCGTGGGCCATGGGGTCAGGCTAGCCGGAGCACCAGCTCACGCGGTCATCTCGAGCTCTTCACCATCGCGGCCGTGCAGCGCCGCCATCGACGCGCGCGTGCCGGCGTCGCGCTCGGCCTGCAGGTCGAGCAGCGGGCCGATGATCCCGCGCAGGGCGAAGAAGATCTTCCAGATACCCGGCGTAATCACGCGCGCAGCGCGTGTCTCGATGCCCTCCACGACCGCAGCTGCAGCCTGCTCGGGCTTGAGCCGCTTGCGCAGCGGACGGGGAAGCGCCTCGAGCACCCCGGATACGACCGGGTCGGTGTCCAGGGCGCGCTGGACCATGTCGGTGTCGATGAAGCCAAAATGGACCGAGGTCGCCGACGCGCCGAGCGGCAGCAGCTCCACGCGCAGGCCACGGGCGAGGGCCTCGACGGCCGCCTTGCTCATTCCGTAGGGGATGCTGCCGGCGCTGTTGGCAAAGGCCATCACCGAGGAGATGACGATCACCTGGCCGCGCCGCTCGATCACCTGCGGCAGGGCGGCCTGCACCGTGTGGACCACGCCGTTGACGTTTACGTCGAGGATCCGGTCGAAGGTCTCGGTGGCCATCGAGCTCATCGTCGCCGCGCGGGAGACGATCCCGGCGTTGGCGACGACCACGTCGAGCCCGCCGAAACGCTCGACGGTCTGGGCCACCACCCGCTGCATCGCGCCGCGGTCGGTCACGTCGGCGTGGAAGCCGATCGCGACGGGGTCGCCGCCGAGCTCCTCGACCGCCCGGTCCACGTCGTCGGGGCGCAGGTCGACAACCGCGATCAGTGCTCCGCGGGCCCGCAGCTGGCGGGCCAGGGCGTTACCGATGCCGCGCGCGGCGCCGGTAATGAGGACGACCTTGCCGGAAACGTCGTAAGTGACCATGCGCGGGAGCCTTTCACAGCGCGGCGGGCCGCCGCCGCTCCCAGCCTCCGGCCAGGCGAGTCGCGAGCGCCAGGGCGCCGGTCAGTCGCGTTCGCGCGTCTCGGGCTCGCGGCGCCAGAGATTGCCCCGGTGCTCGCGGAGCACGGCAAAGAGCGCAACCAGTACGGCGAAGGCGAAGATGATCGGCGGCAGCTGCCAGAGGAGGCCGAGTCCGGTGACGATGAACATGGCGGGCTCGATCACAGGTAGCTGGTGGGATCGTCGGGGCAGGCTCCGACGCCGCACTCCAGCAGCGTCGTGATGACGTTGGCGCCGGCGAGGAAGAGTCCGGCGGCCATGACGATGATCGCCATCCAGCGAACGGCGGAGGGCACCGGGCCCGAAGCCGGCTTGAACTGGTCCTGGAAGAAGAGGACGACGGCGATCGCCAGCGTGATCGTCACGAAGACGATGAAGGCCCACGTGTAGAGATGCATGCCAAAGGCCGGGTCGCCGTAGGAGCCGGTGCCAGGGACGATGTGCAGCATCACCTGGCGCAGGGAGGCCAGCGCCCCGAACATCGCGGCCAGCAGCGCCAGCCCGTAATGGAGGACGTGCGGGCCGAAAAGGACGTTGAGGGCCAAGCCGAAGCCCACTCCGATCATGCCCAGGCGAATCAGGAGGCATAGGGGGCAAGGCGGCTCGAGGAGGATGAACTGGAACCCGTAAGCGCCGAATACGACGCCGAACACGGTGAGGGCGCCGAGGCCGTTGAAGAACTGGACGACGCTCCTGGTGTCCCAGGAGGACCCCGACGCCCTGCTCGAGGAAGCGGCGGCGTCGGTCACAGGCTGATCCTGATGTCGTCGGACATGTGGTACCGGAGCATCGCCATGCAGAGCAG
>JBBATA010000002.1:0-77978 GCA_040399005.1 Solirubrobacteraceae bacterium | reverse complement strand
TGGAGCCAGCCGGGATCGAACCGGCGACCTCCTGCTTGCAAAGCAGGCGCTCTCCCAGCTGAGCTATGGCCCCGTGCGGCGCCGAGTCTAGCCCGGCCGGAGGGCCCTCCTAGAAGTCGAAGTCCCGGGGAGGCTTGCGCTCGAACCAGAGCCGGTCGTGCTCCGGCGTCTCCTCGAGGAACTCAGGGGTCTCCTCGAGCTCGTCGCGGCCCTCTTCGCCCTCGGGCGCAGGCGAACCCTGGGGTTCGGCGGGAGCCGGCGGCGGAGCGCCTACCGGTCGTGACGGGGGGGCCGGCATCACGGCCTCCTGGGACTCCTCGATGGTGAAGGCCTGAGTCTCCTGCTCGGGGGCCTCGGCCGGAAGCTCGACCTCTTCGACGACCGCCTCCTCGACGACCTCGGCCTCCACGACCGGTTCCGCCTCGGGGGCGACGACCACGGTCTCGTCCTCGGCGACCACGTCGGGGGCCTCGAGGACCTCGTGCTCGACAATGGCAACCGCTCCGGGCTCCTCGGCGACCACGACGACCGCTTCGACCTCCTCCTCGGCGATCTCCTGGCTGCGCTCGGCGGCGATCTCGGCGGCACGGGCCTCACGCTGGGCCGGATCCCCGAGGGCCTCGCGCTCCTCGACGGCGACTACGGCCGGGTCGGCCCCGTTGCGGCGCTTGAGGTCGAAGTGTTCGCGGATGGCTTCGTCGAGCATTCCCATTTGAAGAGAGCCTACGACATAGCCGCCGGCCCGTGGCACGCCGGACGGGAAGCACATCCCGGCCGTTAGAATCGGTTCCTCGCGGGGCTATAGCTCAGTTGGGAGAGCGCCTGGATCGCACCCAGGAGGTCGCCGGTTCGAGTCCGGCTAGCTCCATAGTCCGTCCTGCCGCGGTAGTGAGAGTGGGCGATCCAGGACTCGAACCTGGGACCTCGTCCTTATCAGAGACGCGCTCTAACCGGCTGAGCTAATCGCCCGCGGAGTCCGGCAGGATAGCGATGGAAGGCTGCTTCGGCGCAGCGGTCAGGGCAGCCTTGCCGCCCGTACGCGGCCGGCTATCTCCTCGGCATCCTGCAGGCTGTCGATCGCGATCTCGGCCTTGTAGCCGGTGCCGCGGGGGCGAACCTTGACCTCGGCGCCCATCGCCTCGGAGAGCATCAGCGAGATCTCCTCGCAGGCGGCCTGCTGGTCGGGGTGAACGTTCTTCGCCCGCTTGGCACCCTTCCTGCCGCCGCTCTTGTTCGAGCTGCGCGCACGGTCCTCCAGGACCCTGACTGACCAGCCCTCTTCAGCTGCCTGGCGCGCCAGGCGCCGCCGGTCGCCGTTGTCGTCGGCCAGCAGGAGCGCCTTGCCGTGGCCCTCGGAGAGCCTTCCCTCTTCCAGCAGGACCAGCGCCTCGTCGGGCAGCTCCAGGATCCTCAGGAGGTTGGAGATGGCCGAGCGGCTGCGGCCAACGCTCTTTCCCACCGCCTTCTTGGTCAGGCCGAGCTCTTCGACCAGCGCGGCAACTGCCCGTGCCTCTTCGACCGGGTTGAGGTCGGCCCTGGCCATGTTTTCGACGATCGCCGCCTCGAGCGAGGCTGCGTCGTCGCGTTCCTCAACGATCGCGGGAATGCTCTCGAGGCCGGCGATCCCGGCCGCGCGCCAGCGGCGCTCACCGGCCACCAGCTCGTAACGGCCACCGGCCACCGGCCGGACCAGCACCGGCTGGAGAACGCCCTGCTGGCCGACCGAGTCGGCGAGAGCCTGCAGGGCATCCTCGTCGAAGCGCCGGCGTGGCTGGTTGGGGTTGGCAGCGATCAGCCCGGTGGGAATCTCCTGGAGCCTGGCGCCCTCTTCGCCGCTCCCACTCACCTCGAGGATCGCGGCCAGGCCGCGTCCGATTCCTGAGTCAGCCACGGGCTGCCACCTCTCTTCCTAGTTCGAAATAGGCGCCGGCACCGGCGCAGTTGGGGTCGTGATGCGTGACGGGACGGCCGAAGCTGGGTGCCTCGCCAACCTTGACGTTGCGGGGAATGACCGTCTCGAAGACGAGTTCGGGGAAGTGCTGGCGAACCTCTCGCTCGACGTCACGGGAGAGCTTGGTGCGCCCGTCATGCATGGTCAGGAGCATCCCGGCGATCACCAGGTTCGGATTCAGCTCGCGCTGGACGAGCGAAAGGGTGTCGAGGAGCCCGGCCAGCCCTTCGAGAGCGAAGTATTCGGTCTGCACCGGCACGATCACGCGGTCCGAGGCGGCCAGCGCGTTGATCGTCAGCGGACCGAGCGACGGCGGGCAGTCGATCACCACGTATGTGGCCTCATCCCTCAGCGGTGCAAGGGCCTCACGGAGGCGCGTCTCGGATCCCGGCGTCCTGGGCAGCTCGATGTTGGCCGCAGCTAGGTCCGGATGCGCAGGCAGCAGTCGGAGGTTGTCGATCGATGTCGGCTGAAGGGCTTCGCTCGCCGTCGCACGGCCGGAGAGGACGTCGTAGAGGTTGGGAACGCTGAGCTTCGAGGCTCCCAGCGCGACCGTGGCGTTTGCCTGCGCGTCGGCGTCGACGAGGATCGTCGGGTAGCCGGCCTCCGCGATGCAGGCGGCGAGGTTTACCGCAGTCGTCGTCTTGCCAACGCCGCCCTTCTGGTTGGCTATCGCGTAGATCGTCCCCACGCGCCCAAGCTACCGGCGCAATCGGTCGGGAAATCGGCCTGAGTGCGAACGATTCGTGTACGAACCGAGCTGTCTTTCCGGGCTCAGCTTCCGAGTGGCCGCTTACGCGCCGCGCCGGGCCGGCGGGGAAATCGCTCGGGCGTCGGGGCGATCTTCTCACTGGTGACCAGGTGGCGCGATCGAGCGCCGATAACGGCTCCCTCCTCCACCGGTATCCACACCGGCTCCGAGAGACCCAATTCGGCAGCAGCAACATCGCCCGCAGCCGCCTCCTCATCGTCCTTCGCTCCCTTCCAGGCCACGGCGGACCCCGAGAGAGCAAGGAGAGGGGCGGCGTATTCGAGGACAAGGGGCAGCGACCCCAGGGCCCGCGCAGTGACTGCGTCGAAGCCGGGCGTGGCCACCGCCTCTTCGGCACGAACCGCCATCACCTCGACGTTGTCGAGACCCAGTTCGGCAGCTGTTCGCTCGATGAAGTCAGCCTTGCCCCCCACGCTCTCGATGAGCGTCACCTCGGCGTCGGGGCGCGCAATCGCGAGCACCAGCCCGGGCAGGCCGCCGCCGGCGCCGATGTCTGCGATCCGCCGGGCCGATGCGACGGCGGGGACGAGAAGCCCAGTAAGCGAATCGGCGATATGGATCTCCACCGCCTCTTCCGGATCACGGACACTGGTAACCGCAGACGGCTCGGCGGCCAGGAGTTCGAGGAGACGAACGAAGGTCTGTGGGGCGCCGGGAGCAAGCTCGAAGCGTTCGGCCAGCTCTGCGCATCGATCCTGAACGCTCACGCGGGCCATTCTGCCGATCGGGTGCGTTTCACGTGAAACGCACCCGCGAGCGACCGGCGCTCAGGCAAATCAGGGGATAACGGGGCTGACAACGAGATAGCGGCGGGGCTCGTCGCCCTCGCTGTGAGTCTCGATGTCCTCGCGATCGCGAAGGTGCTGATGGACGATCCGCCGTTCAGCGGCGCTCATCGGCTCCAGGGAGACCGGGCGCTCCTCACTGACCGCTGTCTCGGCAGCGTCGTCGGCCTCTTCCTCGAGCGCCTCCCGGCGCCGGTCGCGCCAACCGGCGGCATCGATCGTCACCCGCACGCGCTCGCCGTCGCCGGCGTCCCGCTGGACAATCCGGGTGGCCAGGTGCTGTACCGCGTCAATTGTCTGGCCACGACGGCCGATGAAGAGGCCCAGGTCGTCGCCGTCGAGCTCCCCGAGGATCCCGTCCTCGTTCTCGCTGACCCTCACCTCAGCATCCAGCTCAAGGCTCTCGACGATCTCCTCGAGCAGGTCGCGTACGCGGTCTACCGCTTCTTCCCCGGTTGCCATCAGCTTCTCTTACCTGATCGCTTCTTCTTCTTGCGGGGCGGCCGTGGCGGAGTCGCCTTCGTCGAAGCGTCCTTGCCGTTGCCTTTGGCCTTCCCCTTTGCCTTGACCGCCGCCGAACCACCCCCGGCAGCCGCTCCGGCCGTGGCGAGTTCCGGCTCGCCTCCGAGCCACGTCGGCAGCTGTCCGGTGGCTCTCTTTATCCAGTACTGCTGGCCGACCGTCCAGAAGTTGGTGGTGATCCAGTAGACGAGGAGCCCGGTCGGGAACGACTGGATGAAGATCACGAAGATGAAGGGCAGGGCGTAGGTGATGATCTTCTGGTTGCGGTCCACCGACGTCGCCATGAGGATGCTCGAGAGCAGCTGCGAGCCGACGTAGAGGACCAGAAGGAAGACCAGGACCCAGGTGGGGTTGAAGCCCTGGCCGCCGGGGGCAGTCAGGTCTTCGATGAAAAGGAACTTGGCCGGGCCGCCCACCGGGCTGAACTTGTCGACGCAGAAGTTGTTCTGGATGAACTTCTGCGAGTTGTCGGCGATCGTCGGGCAGATATCGATCTTGAGGTCGACACGGAGCATGTAGAAGAGCGCCATGAAGACCGGAATCTGCGCCAGCAGCGGCAGGCAGGAGCCAAACGGGTTGACGTTGTTCTCGGAGTAGAACTTCATCATCTCCTGGTTAAGGCGCTGCTTGTCGTCCTTGTACTTGGCCTGGAGATCCTTGATCTGAGGTGCCAGGTCGCTCAGGGCCTGCATCGAGCGGAACTGCTTGATGGTCAGCGGAAGCAGGACGATCCGAACCACGACGGTCAGGGCAATGATCGCCAGGCCCCAGCCCAGGCCCAGGCCGTGGAAGAAGGTGACGACCGCATCGAGGACCGTGATCAGCGGACCGAGGACGGTCTTGATCGCGTTATCGAAGGTGGTGGCGGAGAGCGCTAGCGGTGTGGTCATGGGGTCGGGTTACCTGCGGTCTCGTGGTGGCAGTGGCTAAACAGGCGCTGCTCCTGGACCGGGTCGAACCCTCCCCGGCTCCACGGGTTGCACCTGAGGAGGCGCCAGCCACCCAGGACAAGGCCGCGGAGTATGCCGTACTCGCGCACCGCTTGAACCGCGTAGGCCGAACAGGTCGGCTCGTACTTGCAGCGACGGGGCAGTCCGGGCGAGACGAACCGCTGGTAGAAGACGATCGGCGCAGTGGCGATTCGCCTGGCGACTGCGCTCACTGGCTCTCCTCGGAGGCCGCCTGGGCGACCAGCTCGGAGAGCTCCCGCTCAACTCCCTCAAGCCCTTCGCGCTCGGCAAGCTCGCCGGCGTCCGGACGCGCCACCACGACCACGTCATCGGCTACATGCAGGCGGGGGGCCTGCGTTTCGAAGGCCTCCCGAAGGAGGCGTTTGATCCGGTTCCGCTCCACGGCGCCGCCGCACTTGCGAGAGACGCTCAGGCCAAGACGGGGGCCTTCCGGGAGTCCAGCCGACTCCTCTGAGCGGGGAAAGAGGTGCAGGATGAAGAAGCGGCCGCCGTAGGAGCGGCCCTGACGGTAAACACGCTCGAAGTCCGCGCTCCGGGAGAGCCGGCGCTTGGCGCGGCGCCGGGGGGCTCGGGGCGGGAGCTCCACGCTCAGGTGCTCAGGCGCTTACGACCCTTGTCCCGCCGGCGCTTGAGCAGGGCACGGCCGGCACGCGTGCTCATCCGGCCACGGAATCCGTGGGCTCGGGCTCGCTTGCGTTTCTTGGGCTGGTAAGTGCGCTTCATGGGCGGGTGGGGACCGCGCCATGATAGCCGCCGGGGCCTCGTCGGGGAGGGCCGCAATGCCCACCGCAACGCTTTGTCCGCATTTGCGAACTGATCAGCGCCGGGCGTTCCAGAGGCGACCCGCCCTCTGTTAGCTTGCCGCGCCAGCCAGGGGCGCCAACGGTAGGCAACCGAGCCGGTCCCGTCCCCTGCGACGCGAAAGTGACCGTTACCTCCACCGACACCGTCTGGAACCTGATCGCCACCGAGCTCCGGGCCGCGGTCGGTGGCGAGCTATACGAGGTGTGGCTGGCGCCCCTCCGGCTCGTGTCCATCGACGAATCGCTGGTGACCGTCAGCGCGCCCCCGGCCACCCGCTCCTGGGTGGCAGACCGGTACGGATCGGTGATCGCCAGGAGCGCGGCGAAGGCGCTCGGCGGAGCGGTGGAGGTACGCATCGTCGACGCCGCCGGTACGCCGGGGAGAGAATCACGCAGCGGAACCGGGCAGACCCAAGCCGGGAGAGAAGAGCCCGTCGGCAGGCCGGCTATGCCCTCGCGGGAACCGAGTCCCAAGTATTCATTCGAGCAGTTCGTTATCGGTCCCGGCAATCGCTTTGCGCACGGCGCAGCGCTGAGCGTCGCCGAGAACCCTGGGGTCACCTACAACCCGCTCTTCATCTGTGGGCCGCCAGGCGTGGGAAAGACCCATCTCCTTCACGCCATCGCCACCTACGCGCGCCAGCACGGGGGCGGGAGGGTCCTGCTCACCAACGCAGAGGACTTCGCCAGCTCATTCGTGGAGGCAATCCGGTCGCGGCGCATGGACGAGTTCAAAGCCCATCACCGGCAGGTCGACATGATCCTCGTCGACGACGTCCAGTTCCTGATGGACAAGGCACGGACCGAAGAGGAGTTCTTCCACACCTTCAACGCCCTGAGTGAGAGCGGATCGCAGATCGTTCTCGCCTGCGACCGTCCTCCGCCACAACTGGAGAGACTCGAAGATCGGCTAAGGGACCGGCTTGGTTCCGGCCTGGTGGCTCCCGTGGGACCGCCAGATCCAGCCACGCGCATTACGGCGCTCAGGAAGCGGGCGATCCTCGACGGCATCGAGGTTGAGGATGAGGAGGTGCTCGCAGCTATCGCCGAGGGTTCGGAAGCCGGAAACATTCGGGCCCTCGAGGCAGCTCTCATTCGGGTCGTTGCCTTTGCTTCCCTTTCGGGAAAGCCGCTGACGGCACAAACGGCCAGCGAGGTCCTTCGTGGTCTGGGAGAAGAGCCGGAGCCAGCGCGACAGCTTCGTCACCACCACTGCTCAGTTGAGCAGGTAACCGAGGTCGTAGCGGGAGGGTTTGACCTCAAACCAAGCGACCTCCGTGGGCCAAACCGGTCGGCAAAGGTTTCGTGGGCACGGCAGGTGGCCATGTATCTCGCCAGGCAGCACACCCGGTCGAGCACCTCTTCAATCGGCGCTTACTTTGGAGGACGTACGCACAGCGCTGTTCTGTATGCAGCCAGGAGAACAGAGGAAAGGATGTCATCGGAACCTCAGGCCGACCAGGATGTTCGCATGCTGTCAGCGAGCCTCCTGTCGGCTGTGAGCAATGGACCCGGCGACCGGGGTTGCTGACAGAATCAGAAACGCTGAAGGAAGCCCAAAAGCCCACGCCCTAAGGCTCTTCCTCCGCTTCTCACAAACTCACATCCCTACGTTCAACAAGACTTTCAAGGAAGAACATGAAGATCTCAGTTAAGACAGCAGAACTCTTGGAGCACCTCCAGACGCTGGCGAGAGTTGCCTCGGCGCGGTCGGCGATCCAGGCGCTGGCTGGAGTGCAGATAGAAGCCTCCGAGAAAGCCATAGAGCTGCGGGCTACCGACCAGGAACTCTCGCTTCGCGTCCCCCTCGAAGGCAACGTCGCCCAGGCTGGGACGGTCGTCCTCCCGGCACGGCTTCTTCTGGACGTTGTTCGCCAGCTGCCTGGAGAGACCGTGAGCCTCGAATACAGGGTCAAAGAGCAGGACGTAGAGATCGTTGGCGGAACCGCGCAGTTTCATCTGCGCACTCTCAGGACCGAAGACTTTCCTCCGCTGCCCGAGCCGGCCGGATCGGATGCTGTGGCCCTGCCTGCCGCTGAGTTCGTCGAGACGATCTCGCGTGTTGCCCGTGCTGCCTCGCGCGACGAGACGCGTCCGATCCTTACCGGAGTGCTCGTCTCTGCCGAAGGGGAGAAGCTTCGGATGGTCGCCACGGACTCCTACCGGCTCAGCGTTAAGGAAACCGCCCTTCCCGCGGCGATCGCCGCGGCCTTCGAGGCCAACATTCCTGCCCGGGCGCTCGAGGAGCTTGCCCGCCTGGCCGGCGATGAGACCGAGTCGATCTCCGTATCGGTCCGCGACAACCAGGCCGTCTTCATGATCGGCGACGTTGCCCTTTCCACCCGCCTGATCGAGGGTCAGTTCCCCAACTTCCAGCAGCTCCTGCCGGACGAGTTCGAGCACGAGCTCCGGATTCCGACGGAGGAATTCCTGGCCACGGCCAGGCGCATCTCGCTGCTGGCCCAGAAGAACGCGCCGCTGCGGCTGGCGTTCTCCGAGGGCGAGCTGACCATCTCCGCCCAGACGCCCGACGTTGGCGAGGCGAGCGAGAAGATGCCGGTTCCGTTCGCGGGCGAACCAATGGAGATCGGCTTCAACCCCGAGTTCCTGCTTTCCGGCCTGGAGAGCGCCGACTCCGAGGACGTCCTGCTGCGCCTGATAAGCCCGCTGAGGCCGGGACTGATCGTCTCCGGTGACGACAGTGGATTCCTCTACCTGATCATGCCCATCCGCCTGAACGTCTGATGCTGCTGGCGCGCACGCTTCGCCTTCGGGATGTGCGCTCCTACGAAGAAGAGGAGCTGGAGCTCGGTCCCGTCCTCACCGTCATCCACGGCCCCAACGGGGCGGGGAAGACAAATCTCCTCGAAGCGCTCTACTTCGCCTGCACAGGGCGCTCCTGCCGCACATCCAACGGCCGGGAGTTCGTGCGCTTCGGACAGCCTGCTGCGCGCGTCGAGCTCGACGTGGAGGATGAGGACGGCACCCATGAGCTCGCGATCGGGTTCGAGCCCGGATCCCCGCGCCGGGTAACCGCGGACGGCGGAACGGTCGAAAGGCTCGGCGACGTTCCCTTCCGTCCCCTGGCCTGCGTCTTCCTTCCTGACGACCTCGAGCTCGTCAAGGGGTCGCCCGGTGTACGCCGCGACCACATTGACCGCCTGGTGGCCGGGCTCTGGCCGGCGCGGGCCCGCACCCGCGCTGAGTACTCCCGCACGCTGGCCCAGCGCAACGCCCTGCTGGCGAGGATCCGCGGCGGCGCTGCGGACCGCGATGCGATCGCTGCCTGGGACCTCGAGCTTGGCCGCCACGCGATAGCCCTTCGGGATACCCGGCTGGAGGCACTCGAGGCAGTTCGGGAGCCCGCACGTGAGATCTCCCTCGACCTGGGGCTTCCCGGCGGCCTGGATCTCTCCTATCGACCCCGCAGCAACGCGGAGGATCCCGAGGAGTTCGCGGCCGAGCTGCAGGAGAGGCTCGACAGCGACCTCCAGCGCGGCTTCACCGGCCATGGCCCCCACCGTGACGAGCTGCGCCTCGAACGCGAGGGCCGCGAGCTGCGTTCGTACGGGTCACAGGGCGAACAGCGGCTCGCCCTGCTCTCGCTGCTTCTCGCCGAGCGCGAGGCGCTGGCGGCGTCCCGTGGGCGCCCACCGATCCTGCTTCTCGACGACGTGATGAGCGAGCTCGACGCCTCGCGCCGCGAGATGCTCGTCGATCGCGTTACCCGTGCAGGCCAGACGGTGATCACGACAACCGACCTGGCCCACGTTCCCCTGGAAGGGGTCGAGGATGCCCTCAGCGTTTCGGTCGAGGGAGCACAGGTCGTCGACCGGCAGGCCGCCCGGTGACGCCGCGGCCCCGCCCGCTCAAGCCGGCCGGACCCGGCATCCGCGCGGTGGCCGAAGGTCTCGCCCCGGCGGGCACGCTGGCCTCGGTCCAGGCGGTCTGGGACCAGGTCGCCGGCGAGGCCGTGGCGGCCCAGGCCAGGCCGACCGGGGAGGCCGGCGGGGTACTGACCGTGACCTGCTCGAGCGCCGTCTGGGCGCAGGAGCTGGAGCTGATGTCGGCCTCGCTGACCGAACGCCTGAACGCCGCCCTGGGGGAGGACCGGATCGCCTCGCTGAGGTGCCAGAGCGTTCCCGCGCGGAGGTGGTCCGAGGGCGATCTGTAACGGGGCTGGTCACGATCGTTACCAGGCCCGAAAAAGCCCGGTGAAATAAGGGATTTTCCGCCCTCGAGAAGGGCCGTTTCCGCCCCTCTCGCTGCTATTGTTCTGGATACCGGAAGTACCCCACCCCGGCCCGCTCAGGAGAGACAAACGGACCGGGGTTTTTCACGTAGACGGAGCCCCATGACAGAGAAGAAGAAGAGCGCCTCGAAGACCAAGACGGAGGCCAGCTACGACGCTGGCGACATCACCGTCCTGGAGGGTCTGGAAGCGGTCCGAAAGCGCCCCGGCATGTACGTCGGCTCGACCGGCGTCAGGGGCCTCCACCACCTCGTCTACGAGATCGTCGACAACTCCGTCGACGAGGCGCTGGCCGGCCACTGCTCGCGTGTCGACGTCGTGATCCACGCCGACAACTCGGTCACCGTCACCGACGACGGCCGCGGGATCCCGGTCGCGATGCACGAGAAAGAGAAGAAGCCGGCCGTCGAGGTCGTCCTTACCGTCCTGCACGCCGGGGGCAAGTTCGGTGACGGCGGCGGGTACAAGGTCTCCGGAGGTCTCCACGGGGTCGGCGTCTCGGTGGTCAACGCGCTCAGCGAGGAGCTTCAGGTCGTCGTCAAGCGCGACGGCAGCGAACACATCCAGGAGTACTCGCGAGGCGTTCCCCAGACCGAGCTGAAGACGGGGGCCAAGACGAGCGAGACGGGCACCACGATCACCTTCCTCCCCGATGCGGAGATCTTCGAGACCACCGAGTACGACTTCTCCGTTCTCGAGCAGCGCCTCCGGGAGACCGCCTTCCTTACGCGCGGGCTGCGGATCACGCTTACCGACGAGCGCGCCGAAGGCGGCAGCGCCGACTTCCATTACGAGGGCGGAATCGAGGATTTCGTCCGCTTCCTCAACGAGAACAAGGAGCCGATCCACAAGAAGGTCGTCTACTTCGAATCGGAGAGCGACGAGGGCGCAGTCGAGATCGCCCTGCAGTGGAACTCCTCGTACCAGGAGTCGGTCTTCTCGTTCGCCAACAACATCAACACCCATGAGGGCGGCTCCCATCTCTCCGGCCTTCGCTCTGCGCTGACGCGCACGCTCAACAAGTACGCCCGCGACAAGGGCGAGCTCAAGGAGAAGGACGAGAACCTGAGCGGTGAGGACGTACGCGAAGGCCTGACCGCAGTTCTCTCGGCAAAGCTGACCGATCCCCAGTTCGAGGGCCAGACCAAGACCAAGCTTGGCAACCCCGGGATGCAGGGCTTCGTCGAGTCGGTGGTCAACACCAAGCTCGCCGAGTTCCTCGAGGAGAACCCCGCCGAGGCCCGCGCGATCATCCGCAAGGCGGTCCAGGCCGCCCAGGCCCGCAGCGCCGCCCGCAAGGCGCGCGACCTGACGCGCCGAAAGAGCGCGCTCGAGAACTCACGGCTTCCGGGCAAGCTCGCCGACTGCTCGGTCAAGGATCCCTCACTGGCCGAGATCTTCATCGTCGAGGGTGACTCCGCCGGCGGCTCGGCCAAGCAGGGCCGCGACCGCCACACCCAGGCCGTCCTGCCCCTGCGTGGGAAGATCCTGAACGTCGAGAAGGCGAGGATCGACAAGATCCTCCAGAACCAGGAAGTCCAGGCGCTGATCACCGCGATCGGGACCGGCATCGAGAGCGAGTTCGACATCGAAAACGCCCGGTACCACAAGGTGATCCTGATGACCGACGCCGATGTGGACGGCGCCCATATCCGAACGCTCGTCCTCACGCTCCTCTACCGCAAGATGCCCGAGCTGATCGACGCCGGCTTCGTCTACATCGCCAAGCCCCCGCTCTACAAGCTCAAGCAGGGCTCTCAGGAGCGCTACATCGAGAAGGAGTCCGAGCTTGAAGAGGTGCTCCTCTCCGATGTCTACGAAGACCTGGAGATCACTGACGCCGGCGGCAAGCCCTTCAAGGTCACCGAGGCCCGCTGGCAGAGCTACCGGCGCAGCATGCGCCGCTACGAGCAGCTCGCGGCCGCCCTGCGGGCCAACCACAGCGCCGCCACGGTTGCGTTCCTCGAGCAGTCCGGCGCCCTCGACGAAGGCGTCGACTCGGACAAGGCGATGGTCGCCCTGATCAAGAAGAAGGACGCCAAGGGAGCAACCCTCGAGACCTCCCTGGAGGGCGAAAGCGGTGAGACACTCACCATCCTCGGCACCGAGACCGACACCGGCCTTGCCCAGACCCACAACCTTCCTCGCGAGCTCTTCGAGAGCGCCGAGTACAAGAGCTTCCTCAAGGTCCACGGTGAGCTGGTGAAGCTCGCCGGAACTCCTCCCTTCAACGTGACGCTCAAGGAGCGCACCGAGATTGCGCCGTCGTTCGAGGGCCTGGGCCGCTCGGTCATGTCGGTCGCCCAGAAAGGCGTGCAGCTGAGCCGCTTCAAGGGGCTGGGCGAAATGAATGCCGAGCAGCTGCGCCACACGACGATGGATCCGTCCTCAAGGACCCTTCAGAAGGTGACCGTCGGCGATGCGACCGCCGCCGACAGCCTCTTCACCAAGCTGATGGGCGACGTCGTGGAACCCCGCCGCGAGTTCATCGAAGACAACGCCCGCGACGTCGTAAACCTCGACGTCTGACCATGACCCGACCGGAGAGATATGGCATCTGCTGACGTCCTGACCGACCGCTTCGAGCCGCGCGCGCTCGAAGACGAGATGAAGACGGCGTACCTGGATTACGCCATGTCGGTCATCGTCGGCCGCGCGCTTCCCGACGTGCGCGACGGCCTCAAGCCGGTCCATCGCCGCGTCCTCTACGGCATGTCGGAGCTCGGGCTCGGACCGACACGCGGATACGCCAAGTGTGCCCGCATCGTCGGCGAGGTGATGGGCAACTACCACCCGCACGGCGACTCAGCCATCTACGACACCCTCGTCCGGCTCGCCCAGGACTTCTCGATGCGCTACCCGCTGGTCGACGGCCAGGGGAACTTCGGCTCGGTCGATGATGACCCGGCCGCCGCCATGCGGTACACCGAGGCGCGCCTGACCCGCCTTTCGACGGAGATGCTGCGCGACCTCGACATGGACACGGTCGACTTCGTGCCCAACTACGACGGCCGCACCCAGGAGCCGGTCGTGCTGCCGTCGCGGTTCCCGAACCTGCTGGTCAATGGCGCCGCCGGCATCGCCGTCGGGATGGCAACCAACATTCCGCCCCACAACCTTGGCGAAGTGATCTCCGCCACGGTCGCGCTTATCGACAACCCGGACATCACCGTCGACGAGCTGCTCGGGCACATCCAGGGCCCCGATTTCCCGACCGGCGGGACCATCCTCGGCCGACAGGGGATCCGTGACGCCTACGAGACCGGACGCGGCCGCGTCCGGGTCCAGGCCAAGGCCCACATCGAGCCGCTCTCCCAGGGCAAGGAGGCGATCGTCGTCACCGAGCTCCCCTACATGGTCAAGAAGGGCGGCGAAGGCGGCCTGATCCAGAAGATCGCCGATCTCGTCCACGACAAGAAGATCACCGAGATCACCGACCTGCGCGACGAGTCCGACCGCAACGGGATGCGCCTGGTGATCGAGCTCAAGCGCGACGCGATCCCCAAGGTCGTTCTCAACCAGCTCTACAAGCACACGCCGATGCAGACCACCTTCGGCGTCAACGCGGTGGCGCTGGTCGATGGTGTCCCCAAGACCCTCTCGCTCCGCGAAATGCTCACCGCCTACGTCGGCCACCAGCGCGAGGTCGTCGTCCGGCGCGCCAAGCATGAGCTGGGGATCAAGGAGGACCGCGCCCACATCCTCCTCGGCCTCCTGATTGCCCTCGACAACCTCGACGCGGTGATCAAGCTGATCCGCGCCGCCAAGGACCGCGACATCGCCCGCGAGAAGCTCGTCAAGGACTTCGACCTCTCCGCTGTGCAGGCGACGGCGATCCTCGACCTTCGCCTCGCCCAGCTGACCGCGCTGGAGTCCGACGCGATCAAGGCCGAGCACGCCGACGTCACCGAGCGGATCCGCGAGCTGCGCGAGCTGCTCGGCAGCGAGCAGGCCGTCCTGGACCTGATCAAGGAGGAGCTCCAGGAGATCGCCGAGCGCTTCGCCGACGAGCGACGCACCGACATCTCCGCCAGCGAGGACGAGATCGACATCGAGGACCTGATCGCCGACCAGCAGATGGTCATCACGATCACCCACACCGGCTACATCAAGTCGCTGCCGCTCGCCACCTACCGCGCCCAGCAGCGCGGAGGCCGGGGGATCAAGGGCGGCGACATGAAGGACGGCGACTACATCGAGCATCTCTTCGTCTGCTCATCCCACGACTTCCTGCTCTTCTTCTCCAACCGCGGGAAGGTCTACCGCTCGAAGGTCTACGAGCTGCCGGAGGCCTCACGGACCGCCAAGGGGCGCTCGCTCAACAACGTGCTGCCGCTCCGCGAGGGCGAACGGATCCAGTCGGTGCTCTCCACGCGCGACTTCGGCGAGACCGAGTTCCTGGTCTTCGCCACCCGGGGCGGAGTGGTCAAGAAGACCGAGCTCGCCGCCTACAACACGCCGATCAAGGCCGACGGGATCATCGCCATCAAGATCCGTGACGACGACGAGCTGATCGCCGTCCGGGGCGTCGACCCCGAGGACGAGGTGATCATGGTCTCCCGCGCCGGCCTGGCGGTGCGCTTCGCAGAGGCCGATGCCCGCTCCATGGGCCGCTCGACCACCGGCGTGCGCGGCATGGACGTGGGCGACAAGGGCGAGGTCATCTCGATGGACGTGGCCCGTGACGACATGGACCTCCTGGTCGTCACCGAGGGCGGCTTCGGCAAGCGGACGCTTATCCGCGAGTACCGCAAGACCAAGCGCGGGGCCAAGGGCGTCAAGACCATCGCCCTGACCGAGGCCAAGGGCGGCCTGGCCGGGGCGCTGGTCGTGCGCGAGCACAATGAGCTCGTCTTCATGTCGCGCGAGGGAATGGTCCAGCGAACGGCAGCAGGCGGGATCAACCGCTACGGCCGCGCCGCCCAGGGCGTGAAGGTGATGAACGTCAAGGACGAGGACGTGGTCAGCGCTATCGCCCTCGTGGTCGACGCCGAGGAAGCCCCGGCCACTTCCGACGACCAGCCTGAACAGCCGGAGCTGACCGCCGAGCCCGAGGCTGAGGCGGTCACCGAGGAAGAGGCCGCCGAGGAAGAGGCTCCGGAGAAGAAGACGGCGGCAAAGAAGCCCGCGGCGAAGAAGAAGCCGGCCGCCCGCAAGAAGCCGGCGCCCAAGAAGAAGTCCTGAAACGAAAAGGGCGCCGGAGCCTTCGCTCCGACGCCCCATACGTCAACTGGACGTAAACCGCACGATCTCCATCGCCTGCCGAGGCAGGAGGCCGGAGGGACCACTCCCGGCTGATCGAACGGCGGTGTCCCGGGTTGGACTGCGCTAGGCGGTCCAGTCAACCGTGGCTAGCGCCCGGTCACCTCCAGGGTCCCGCAAGAACTAGATGAATCGATTTGGACCACCCCCTTTCTCTGGTAGGGAGGAAGCTACCAGCGGGGAGGGACCGCAACCAGCGGCGTCGTGCCGGAATCGCCTCAGGCCGCCTCGGCGGGCAGCCACTGCCGCCACGCCGGCGGGATCCTCTGGGCCGCGACGGTGATGAAGACGTGCGGGCCGGGAGTCTTCGGCTTGCGCTGCGGGTGCATCCGGGCCTGCGCGGGGAGGAGGTTGCCCTTGCGGCGGTTGCACGGGGCGCACGAGGCGACGATGTTGTCCCAGGTCGACCCGCCGCCCTTCGAGCGGGGGATGACGTGGTCCACGGTCAGGTTTGAGCGGTTGCCGCAGTACTGGCAGGCCCAGCCGTCCCGGGCGAAGACGGCCCGCCGCGTGATCTTCCGCCGGCTCGTGTCCCGCGGTACGTGCACGTAGTTGAGGAGCCTCACGACAACCGGCCGCGCCAGGGAGGTGTGCTCCGAGCGCAGCAGGACGTCGCCCTCCTCGATCATCTCGGCGCGCTCCTTGAGCAGGAGTACCGCCGCCCTGCGGACCGAGCAGACGTTGATCGGCTCGTAGGTCGCGTTCAGCACGAGCACCTTTCCGCCCTCACGTCCACGCGGCCGGTGCCCGGAGGCCGGCGTGGACCCGACTGGCGCTGGTGGCGTGATCGTCCCCATGGCGTCTCGTTGACCTGCGGCAGTCTACCCGCCGCGCCCTCCTAAGCCGCCGGGTAGGAGCCGAGGATCCGCAGCTGCCGGCAGTGGCCGGCCAGCGCCTCGATCGCTTCCGCGGTGGCGCCCGGGGCGTCGGCCGAACCGGCCACGTCGATCAGGAACAGGTAGTGCCCGAGTTCAAGCCTCGAGGGCCGCGACTCGATGCGGGTCAGGTTCACTCCGCGCTCGGAGAACTCCGACAGGCAGGCCACCAGCCAGCCCGGGGAGTCGTCGCCCGGGCCCGAGAAGACGATCGCCGTCTTGTAGGTCTCGCCGGAGCCCACCTCGCCGTCGCGACCGAGCCAGACGAAGCGGGTCGTATTGCCGGCAGAGTCGCCGGCGTCCTCGACTAGCACGTGCGCGCCGTAACGCTCGGCGCTCAGCGGCCCGGCCAGGGCGGCCAGGGGCTCAGGGGACTCGCAGACGATCCGGACCGCCTCGGCGGTCGAGGCGGTGGGATGGAGCTCGGCCTGGGGGACGATCTCGCGAAGCGTGGCCGCGCACTGCGCCAGCGCCTGCGGGTGGGAGTAGACGGCGGTGATCGCCCCGGCATCTACCGGCTCGCGCGCAACCAGCGACTGGCGAACGTCGAGGATCGCCTCGCCGATGATCCTCACGTCGGCCGCCTCGTGGACGAGCGTGTCGATCGCCTCGTTGACGGTTCCCTCGAGGGAGTTCTCGATCGGCACGATCGCGCGGTCGACCTCTCCCTCATGGACGGCGATCACCGTCTCGCGCACCGTGGGCACCGCCACCACCTCGGCGCCGGCCACCTCGCCCGACTCCTGGAGGACCTGCTCGGAGAAGGTTCCCGGGGGCCCGAGGTAGCCGATCCTCACTGCCGGCTCCCGGCCCGGTCGCCCGGGCCGCCGGCCATAGCCAGCCGCACCGTCTCGCGCTCCTCCGGGGAAAGTTCGATCGGTGCCTCGCCGTCGATCACCTCGCGAACGTACAGGCGCGAGCTGTCGCGCTGGTGGATCGAGGAGATCACCACTCCGGAGATGTGGTCGTCGAGCAGGGCGATCGAGAAAGACTGGTGGCCCGACATCTCGTGGTAGGCGTCGTAGCGGTGGATCGCCCAGTGGGTCACCGCTCCGGCCAGCACCGCCTCGGCGGCGCCGACCCGGCCGTCGAGCCGTGATGCGACGTCGGTCAGGTACTCGTTGAGCGCCCGGAAGTCACGCTCGAGCTCGGCTGCGTGGGTGGCAAGGTCGCGGCGCGAATCGCCCAGGACCGCGCTCTGGTCAAGCCTGACCCGCCGCAGCCGCCAGAGGGCCGCAGCCGCGAGCATGAGGGAGACCACGGCGACGGCTGCCGCGGCGACGGCAATCAGGCTGGTGGTGCTTTGGGACAGCCCGGCCACGGGGCCAGAGCATAGGAGCGGCGCTGGGCGCCTTCAGGGACCAGGAGCGGCTCAGCCGCTGAACAGGACGGTGTAGGTCTGCTCGTTGTTGTCGGTCGTCTCCTCGCCGGGGACGGGGGCGACCTCGACCTTCATCGTTGCTGCGCCGCCGGTGGGGACCGACGGAAGCGCGATGGAGACGGTGGTGTCCTCACCGGCGTTGGTCTGGTTGACAACCTTCTTGGCCGTGATCTCCTTGGCTCCGGGCGCGGTGATCGTGACGGTTACGTTGACGTTGCGCTCGGTGTTCTCGCCGCCGTTGGTGAACTTGACGACCACGGCTACCGGCGGCTTGGCCGAGACCTTGTTGGCGGCCGGCGACGGTTCGAGGGTCGTGGCGCCGATCGAGGTGCTGACCAGCTCGTGGCCGTGGGCGCCCGGAGCCGGCTGGCCGGCCGGCGTGCCGTTGCCGCCGAGCGCCGCGGCGACGGTCTTCGGGGCCAGCCAGGAATAGCTGGGCAGCGACTGGCTCGTGGCGATCGTCTGGCCGGTGATGCCTGCGCCGTCGAGGGACTGCTTTATCAGCGGGGCGGTGCGCTGGGAGTAGATGACGTCGGAGGCGAGGAAGGCCTGCATCTCGCCGGCGATCTCGTTGATCGCGGTCTCCGCGCCCTGGCCGGTGCCCTGGGCCTTGGGGAGGAGCTCGGCGACACGGGTCACCGCCTCTTCCCGCAGGTGGAGGGTCAGCTCGAGGTTCTGCTGCGCCGAGCGCATGTCGCCGGGCACGTCGAGCTCGGCGGCCCGCTTGGAGTCCTCCTCGGCGGCGAGGCGGATCTGGTTTATCTGGACCTGCAGGTCGTTGCCGCCCCCGGCCGCGTCGGTGCCGCCGCCGCTCTCGAGCAGCTCGAAGAAGGGCTTGGCCACCTGGCTGTCGGAGTTGTTGATGATCGCCGAGGCGTTGCGGTTGTAATCCTTGAGCGCCCCCTCGGCACGGCTGTCCAGGCAGCCCCGGACGCCGAAGATCAGGACCAGCAGGATCACGAGGCCGACGCCGGCGGCGATCAGCTGGCGCGTGCGCGCCTGGCTGCGGTCGACCGGGGCGCCGCCCGTGGCGGTGCTCTCGGCGGCCGGGCGGCGCGGGCGGGCAGGCTGCCGCGGAGGCGGCGAGATCTGCGTCTGGTCGTCGTCGTCGAAGAAGGACATCGTGCGGATCCGGGGATGCCGGAAGGGAGAAAGTATGACCGTCGGGCGCCTCATGCGCCGAAGGCTGCAAATTTTCGGCCAGGACGGCGCTTTTTCCGCTGCGGCAGGCAGAGCCGCCCCGCCGGCGAACTCCAACGGTGGTGGAACGCACCGAGACGCTGATATTCCAGCCTCCCGAGGAGGATGGCGAAGGCCACGGCCCCGAGGTTCACCGCCTCGTGATGGGGCGCTACCGCCTTGTGCGCCGTCTGGGCGCCGGCGGCTTCGGCGTGGTCTGGGAGGCTCACGACGAGCAGCTCGACCGGCTGGTCGCCGTCAAGACGATCGGCGCCTCCAACCCCGAGGTCGCGGCGCGGGCCGAGCGGGAGGCGCAGGCCGCCGCGCGGCTCACCCATCCGGGAATCGTCGCGCTCTACGAGTCGGCCCGGGAGCCCGACGCCATTCACCTGGTCTCCGAGCTGGTCTTCGGCGGCACGCTCGGCGAGCTGCTCGCCGACGAGAGGCTCTCGGACCGCGACATCGTCCGGATCGGGTCGGCGCTCTGCGACGCGCTCGAGCACGCCCACGCCCGGGGGGTGGTCCATCGCGACATCAAGCCGGCCAACGTGATGATCCCCGACAACGCCGAGAGCGAGGCGGCGATCGTCAAGCTCACCGACTTCGGGGTGGCCCGGCTGGCCGGCGACGACACGATCACCCGCAACGGGGACATCGTCGGAACCTTCTCCTACATGGCCCCCGAGCAGGCCGAGGGTGTGCAGGCCACGTCGGCCACCGACCTCTACTCGCTCGGGCTGGTCATCTACGAAGCCCTCTGCGGCGTCAACCCCGTGCGCGGGGAGACGCCGGCCGAGACCGCCCGCAACGTCGGCATGGAGCTCCCCCCGCTGCGCGACTGGCGGCCCGACCTGCCGCCGGAGCTCTGCCTGGCCATCGACCGGGCGGTCTCTCCCCACCCGGAGGACCGGGGCACGGTCGCCGATCTTCGCGACGAGCTCGAATACTCGCTCGAGGAGACCTCCGCCGACGGGGCGCCGCCGCCCCTCGCCTTCCCGCCGGTAGTGGAAGCGCCGCTCGCTCGCCCGCGCCCGGTGCGAAACCCGGTCACCGTTCCCGAGCGGATCCTCGCCGCGTCCGCCGGTGCCCTGGTCTGCGGCGTCGGCGTGGCCGCCCTTCCGGCCGACGCGCCGGTGAACAGCGGCTCGGCCCTGGTGGCCGCCCTCGCCGCGGCGCTGGCCTGCGGCCTGCTCCCGCGGCTGGGAACGCTGGTGGCGGCCGCGGCGCTGGGCTGCGTCTTCCTGGTCTGTGGGGTGGCCGGCTGGGCGGTGCTCCTGGCCGCGGCCTTCCTGCCGGGCCTCCTGCTGCTCCCGCGCGAGGGATTCCTGTGGCTGGTCCCGGCGGGCGCTCCGGTGCTCGGCCTGGCCGGGATCTCCCTGGCCTTCCCCGCCCTTGCCGGGCAGCTGTCGCGCCCGTCGCGCCGGGCGATCGTGGCCGGCCTGGGCTTCTGGTGGCTGCTGATGGCCGAGGCGATCTTCGCTCCGACGCTCCTGCTCGGCGACCCGGCCGCCATTCCCGACCGCGGGCTCTGGGAGGCGTCGGTCTCGGCCACCGTCGCCGACGTGCTCGTTCCCGTGATCGCCAGCGGCGCTCCGCTGATCGCACTGGTCTGGGCCGGGGCGGCGTGGCTCCTTCCCGCCCTGCCGGTTGGCCACCGGTCGGTCGCCGACCTGGCCTTCCTCGCCCTGTGGGCGGCCGGGCTGGCGGCCGCGACCGCGCTCTCGGCCGGCCTGCTTCTGCCCCTCCCGGACGGGGCACCCCTGCGGGGACTGGTGGCCGGGGCGGCCGTCGCTGCGTTGGTTGCGCTGGTGGGCGTGGCGATGCGCCCCCGCGAGTAATCGGCGTGCCGGCGGCGCCGTTTCCTGGCGGCGGATCGAGTCCGTAGCATTGGGCCCTGCCGGCCCGGCCCCCGAAGGGCCGTGGCTGTCGGCTCCGCCAACAGACCATGAGCGTCCTGAGAAACCTCGAACAGAAGCTCGCCGGCCTGGTCGAGGGCGGCTTCGGCCGCGCCTTCCGGACCGAGGTCGGGGTCTCCGAGATCGCCCGCCGCCTGGCCCGCGAGATGGACGAGCACCGCGAGGGCCCCTCGTCGAGGCCCACGGCTCCGGCCGACTACGTCGTCTGGCTCTCGATCCAGGACTACGAGGCCTTCCGCGGCCGCGAGGCCGAGGTGACCGGGGAGCTGGCCGGCTTCCTGCTCGAGCACGCCCGGGCCGAGCGGCTGACCCTTCCCTCCTCGCCGACCATCGAGCTGGCGATAGACGAGAACCTCGGCCTCGGCGAGTTCGGGATCGAGACGCTCGCGGTCGCCGAGCTCGATTCCGAGCCTCCCCTCGTGGTCGAGCCGGTCCCCGGGCCGGAACCGGTTCCCCAGCGCGAGCCGGTGGAGGGGCGGGCCCTGCTGGAGATAGAGGGAACGAGGTTCACCGTCGCCGCCGGGGGAACGCTCGTCGGCCGCAGCCGCGAGTGCGACGTGGTCCTCGAGGACCCCGACGTATCCCGGCGCCACGCGCGGATCGTCATGGGAGCCGACGGCCGGTGGCTGGTCGAAGACCTGGGCTCAACCAACGGGGTCGCGGTAAACGGCGGGCGCATCTCCGGCGCGCACCCGATCGCCAGCGGCGACAGGGTCACCTTCGGCAAGGTGAACGGGAGCTTCGTCGAGCGCTGATGCTTGAGCCGACCGCCGTGATCCTCCAGGTCGCCTTCCTGGCGGTCCTCTTCCTCTTCGTCGCCTGGGTGGTTCGCAGCTCGCTGCGCGACCTCAGGGGACCCGACTCCTCGCGGATGGTGGCCGGCGCGCCGCTCTCCGACGCAACGGGCATCCACAGCGCCGAGACCGTCGGTGCCGGCAGCGCCGTCGACCCGAGGCTGATCGTCGAGCGGGCCCCCGGCCATACGCCGGGGATGGAGTACGAGATCGGCGAGGGGGCGGTCCTCGGCCGCGGAGACCAGGCCGAGATCCGCCTCGACGACCCCTACGCCTCCGGCCGCCACGCCCGGCTCTCCCTCCAGGGTGGTCGCGTGGTCCTCGAGGACCTCGGGTCGACCAACGGCACCTACCTCAACGAGGAGGAGGTAGCCGGGCCACAGCCGCTCCACCAGGGCGACCGCGTCCGCATCGGCGACAGCGAGTTCACCTACGTGGACAGCTGATGCTCCGGGTCGGCGAGCACTTCGAGCGGACCGACACCGGCCGCCAGCGGCGGGTCAACGAGGACGCCTTCCACGCCCGGGCGCCGCTCTTCGCCGTCGCCGACGGAATGGGCGGCGCGCAGGCGGGTGAGGTCGCCTCCGGGACCGCGGTCGAGGTGCTCTCCGCCGGCATCCCCGCCGACGGGGGCACGGTCGAGGAGCGCCTGGCCCTCGCCGTGCGCGAGGCCAACGGCCGGATCCACGACCTTTCGGTCAGCGACGACGAGCGCGCCGGCATGGGGACCACTCTCACCGCCGCCTGGGTGGGGGAGAAGGAGGTGACCCTCGTCCACGTCGGCGACAGCCGCTGCTACCGCTGGCGGGAGGGGCGCCTCGAGCGGCTGACCGACGACCACTCGCTCGTGGAGGAGATGGTCCGCCAGGGGCGCCTCACCCCCGAGGAGGCGGCGATCCACCCGCAGCGCTCGATCATCACGCGCGCCCTGGGCCCGGAGGCCGAGGTCGAGCCCGACACGCTCACCGTTCCCGCGCGCGGCGACGATCTCTTCCTGCTCTGCAGCGACGGCCTCACCTCGATGATCGGCGAGGACGAGATCGCCGAGGTCCTCGGCTCCACCGGGAGCCTGGAGGTCGCGGGCCGTGCCCTGGTCGACCGGGCCAACGAGGCCGGCGGGCGAGACAACATCACCGTCGTCCTCTTCCGGCTGGAGGGCGTCGGGACGACCCCCGAAGAGGAGGTCGAGCAGACGCGCCTGAACATGGAGGCCGTCTCCGCCCCGGCGGCCGCGCCCCCGGTCGCCGCGGCAGTCGAGCGCCGAGCGCCCCGGGCCCCGCGGGAGCCGCAGAAGAGGCGAGGCTGGCGGCCGGGGATCGGCACGCTGCTGCTGGTCGTCCTCGTCTTCGTCGTCGCCTCCGCCGCCTTCCTGGCCTCCCAGGCGGTCTACTTCGTCGGCTCCGACGAGGAGGGCTTCGTGACCGTCTACCAGGGCGTCCCCTACGAGCTGCCCGCCGGCATCGACCTCTACCGCGAGGACTACACCTCCGGCCTCAACATCAGCCAGCTGCCGCCGGCCCAGCGCCAGACGGTGGGCGAGCACCAGATGCGTTCGCTGGCCGACGCCAACGACCTCGTCCGCCAGCTCGAGACCGGGCGCCTGGGGGTTCCTTGAGCGCCCGCAACCGCGAGCTCTTCGGGCTCATACCGGCATCGCTCCTGGTCGTCGCCGGCTTCGGCGCGGTCTTCGTCCAGGAGTCGGCGATCCTCGGCGACCTCTCCCTCACCTACGGGGCGATCTTCCTGGGCCTCTGCCTGCTGGCCCACGTCGTCCTGAGGATCCGGCTCCCCGACGCCGACCCCTACGTCCTGCCGATCGTCGCCGTCCTTGCCGGCGTCGGGCTGGTCGTCATCTACCGCCTCAACGAGACCCTGGCCCGGGACCAGGCGACCTGGTTCGTGATCGGGCTGATCGCCTTCACGCTGACGATCTTCCTGCTCCGCGACTACCGGGTCCTGGAGCGCTACCGGTACGTGATCGCCGCCGGCAGCATCCTGCTCCTGCTGCTGCCGCGTATCCCCGGCATTGGCGCCCAGGTCAACGGCGCCTACCTCGGAATCGACATCGGCCCGGTCAGCTTCCAGCCGGCCGAGTTCGCGAAGATCGGGATCATCATCTTCCTGGCGAGCTACCTGCGGGACACCCGCTCGCTCCTGGTGGACCGCAAGAAGTTCGGGATCACCATCCCGCGCCTCAAGCACATCGGCCCGCTGCTCCTGGTCTGGGGCCTGGCGATGCTGATGCTCGTCTTCATCCGCGACCTGGGCTCCTCGGTGATGTTCTTCGGCGGCTTCCTGGCGATGCTCTACGTGGCCACCAACCGGCTGATCTTCCCGGTCGTGGGGCTCGGCCTCTTCGCCCTGGGCGCCTGGTTCTTCTCGGCCACCGTCGGCCACGTCGGCGACCGGATCGAGGCCTGGCAGAACCCGTTCGACCCCAGGCTCTACGAGCAGGTCGGCGGCAGCTACCAGATCGCCCAATCGCTCTTTGCCCAGGCCGACGGTGGAATGTGGGGCCAGGGCTTCGGCCAGGCGCTGGTGCAGGTCGGTGACAGCCCGATCCTGCCTGCCGCCCAGACCGACCTCATCTACGCCGTGATCGTCAACGAGCTCGGGCTCGTGGGGGCGATCGCCCTGCTGCTGGTCTACCTGCTGCTCGTCGAGCGCGGCTTCCGGATCGCCGTCCTGGCGCGCGACTCCTTCTCCAAGCTCCTGGCCACCGGCCTGATCACCGTCGTGGCCCTCCAGGTCTTCGTGATCGTCGGGGGCGTCACCAAGGTCATCCCCCTGACCGGCGTCACGCTCCCGTTCGTCTCCTACGGCGGCTCGTCGATCGTGGCCAACTTCGTGATCGTGGCCCTCCTGCTCCTGGTCTCCGACCGCGCCCGGCGCGAGGCCCGCAGATGAATGGCCCGATCATCCGCGTCTTCGGCGTCACGCTGGTGCTCTTCGCCCTGCTCGCCATCTTCACCCTCCGCTGGACGGTCCTGGAGCGCAACGAGCTCGAGGACAACCCGCAGAACAAGCGGGCGCTGCTGGCCCAGCAGAAGATCAAGCGGGGCTCGATCTACGCCGGCGACGGCACGCTCCTGGCGCGCTCGCTGCGCCGCCGGGACGACACCTACACGCGCACCTACCCGCTCGACGGCCTCTTTGCCCAGGCCCTCGGCTACTCGTACCTCAACCCCGGCACCGCCGGGCTCGAGCGCTTCTACAACGGGCAGCTCACCGGGCGCACGCAGGGGATCGAGAACACCCTGCGCAAGCTCCAGGGCAAGCGCGAGGAGGGCAACACGCTGCGGACCGCCCTCGACCCGGCTGCACAGCGCGTCGCCATCGAGCAGCTCGCCGGCCGGGCCGGTGCCGTGGTCGCCCTCAACCCCCGGGACGGGCGCGTCGAGGTGATGGCCTCGATCCCCGACTACAACCCCAACAGCCTGCGCAGCGCCAAGGCGACCAGCGCCCTCAACCAGGCGCCGGGCGCGCCGCTGCTCAACCGCAACACCGCCGGCCTGTACCCGCCCGGCTCGACCTTCAAGGCGGTCACCGCCATCGCCGCGCTCGACTCGGGGCGCTTCACCCCCGACTCGGTTCTCAGCGGCAAGAACGGCCTTCCGATCTCCGGCGTCCCGCTCAACAACGCCGGCGGGGAGGAGTACGGCGAGATCGACATGGGGACCGCGCTGACCCAGTCGGTCAACACCTGGTGGGCCCAGGTCGGCGAGAAGCTCGGCAAGCGCACGATGCAGCGCTACACCGAGCGGCTCGGCTTCGGGCGCAAGGTCCCCGTCGACCTTCCCCCCAACGAGCGCCTGGCCAGCGGCGACTACTGCACCCGTGACGGTGAGCGGGAGCTCGTGAAGCTGACCGCGAGCTGCGTCGACATCGGCCGCACCGCGATCGGCCAGGACAAGCTGCTGACCACGCCGCTGCAGATGGCGATGGTCGCCGCGGCGATCGGCAACCGGGGCGTGCTGATGCACCCGCTGATCGGGACGCGGACGATCGATCCCGAGGGCCGCACCGCGCTCGACATCCAGCCACGCACCTACTCGCGGGTGATGTCGTCGCGGACGGCGTCGGAGCTGACGGCGATGATGACCCGCGTCGTGCAGGAAGGAACGGGAACCGCCGCGGCGCTCGAGGGGATCGACGTGGCCGGCAAGACCGGCACCGCCGAGCGCAACGTCGAGCAGAACATCACCCAGCCCTGGTTCATCGGCTTTGCCCCGGCCGACAACCCTCAGGTGGCGATCGCCGTAACGATCGAGAAGACGGTCGGCGGCTTCGGCGGGACCGACGCCGCCCCGATTGCCAAGGCGGTTATGGAGGCGCTGCTGCAATGACCCGCGACCTGGGACCGGAGACCGTGATCGACGGCCGCTACCGGATCGAGCGCCGGATCGGCTCGGGCGGGATGGCCGACGTCTACCTGGCCAGCGACCTCCAGCTGGACCGCCAGGTGGCGGTGAAGATCCTCCACCGCCGCTTCGCCCAGGATCCCGAGTTCGTCGAGCGCTTCCGCCGCGAGGCCTCAAACGCCGCCGGCCTCCAGCACCAGCACATCGTCTCGGTCTACGACCGCGGCGAGTGGGACGGCACCTACTACATCGCGATGGAGTACCTGCAGGGCCGTTCTCTGAAGCAGATCATCCAGGAGTACGGTCCGCTCGATCCGGCGCTCGCCTCCGACCTGGCCTCGCAGATCCTCCGGGCCGAGCGTTTCGCCCACCGCCGCGGCGTCGTCCACCGCGACATCAAGCCCCACAACGTGATCGTCGACGACGACGGCCTGGCCACCGTCACCGACTTCGGCATCGCCCGGGCCGGCGCCTCCGACATGACGCAGACCGGCTCGATCATGGGCACCGCCCAGTACCTCTCGCCCGAGCAGGCCCAGGGTCTCCCGGTAGGGCCCGAGTCCGACCTCTACTCGACCGGGGTCGTGCTCTACGAGATGGCCACCGGCCGGCTCCCCTTCGACGGCGAGAGCGCCGTGGCCATCGCCATGAAGCAGGTCGGCGAGCAGCCGCCGGCGCCCAGGGCGGTCAACCCGGCGGTCCCGCCGGCGCTCGAGGCGGTGATCCTCAAGTCGCTCGAGAAGGACCCGGCCCGCCGCTTCGCCACCGCCGACGACTTCATCGCTGCCCTCGACGCGGCCCAGCACGGAGTCTTCCCCGACACCGCCTCGCTGGCCGTCCCGGCGGCCACCGCGCTCGCCGCCGGCCAGACCCAGGCCGGCATGTCCGGCGCCGCCCTGGCCGCCACCGGCCAGGATGCCGGCGATGGCGACGGCGGTCCCGGCCGGCGCTGGTGGATCTTCGTCGCCGCCGGGGTGGTTGCCGCCGCGGCGGTGATCGCCCTCCTGCTGATCCTCCGGGGCCCCCAGGTGACCGTGCCCTCGGTGGTCGGAAGCCAGGAGGCCGAGGCGCAGGCCGTCCTGGAGAAGGCCGGCTTCGAGACCGAGTCCGAGCGACGGCAGTCCGACAGCCCCCGCGGCCAGGTAATTGCCCAGGACCCCGCCGGAGGCGACCGGGCGGGCAAGGGCTCGACGGTCACGCTGACCGTCTCCGACGGGCCGCGGAGCGTCGCGGTGCCATCGGTCACAGGCCTGACCGCCTCCAAGGCCAAGCGAAGGCTCGAGAACGCGGGCTTCAACGTGCGCGAGCGCGAGAAACCCGACGACAAGGTCCCTGCCGGGGACGCCGTGGAGACCCTGCCCCCCGAGGGGACCCCGACGCCGCTCGGTTCCACCGTGACCCTGATCGTCTCCACCGGCAAGGAGAAGGTGAAGGTGCCTTCGGTGGTCGGCCAGTCCCAGGGGGACGCTGACACCACGCTCCGGGCCGCGGGCTTCGGCGTGAGCATCACCGAGCGCGAGAGCTCCACCGCCGAGCCGGGCACCGTGATCAGCCAGGACCCGGCCGGCGGCAGCGAGGCCGACCGTGGCTCGACCGTCGCGATAGTCGTCGCCAAGAAGGCCACTACGGCCACGGTGCCCAATACGGTTGGCACCGATGAGGCGACGGCAATCGATCGCATCCAGGGCGAGGGCTTCCGCGTGAGCATCGAGCGGGTCCCGGTCAGCGACGAGGCCGACGAGGGCACGGTCGTCGACCAGAACCCCACCGGCGGCAGGGCCAAGGTCGGCTCGACGGTGACGATCGTCGTCGGCCGCTACGTCCCCCCGCCGGGGGGCTGATGCGGGTCGCCGTACTCAGCGGGGGTCGCTCCAGCGAGCACGAGATCTCGCTGGTCAGCGGCGCCGCGGTGGCCGGTGGACTGCGGGAGGCGGGCCACGAGGTACTGGAAGTGACTCTCGACCGCGAAGGCGGCTGGAGCTTCGACGGCGCCCCGCTGGAGCTGCACCCCGGGGCCGGGCTGCTCGACGCCGACGCGGTATTCCCGGTCCTGCACGGGCCCTACGGGGAGGACGGAACCGTTCAGGGGCTGCTCGAGATCCTCGACGTCGCCTACGTCGGGTCAGGGGTCTCGGCCTCGGCGATCTGCGTCGACAAGATCCGCTTCAAGGAGGCGGTTGCCGCCGCGGGGCTGCCCCAGGTCGACTGGGTGGGGCTGGTCGAGGACGAGCCTGCCGGCCTTCGCGAGGAGGCACTCGAGCGGGTCGCCTCCCTGGGCTACCCGGTCTTCGTCAAGCCGGCGAGGCTTGGCTCATCGGTCGGGATCGTGCGCGTGGCGGCGCAGGACGAGCTGGCCCCGGCGCTCGAGGTCGCCTTCGGCCACGACCCGAGGGTGATCGTCGAGGCCGCCTCCGGCGGGCTGGAGGTCGAGGTCGGGGTGCTCGGCTCGACCTGGGCCCCCGAGGTGTCGGTGCCCGGCGAGATCGTCGTAAAGGGGAGCGAGTCGCCGGGGGGCTGGTACGACTACGCCGCCAAGTACAAGGAGGGCGGGATGGAGCTCCAGGTCCCGGCCCGGATATCCGGGCCGGCGGCGGCCCGGATCGGCGAGGAGGCCCGTTCGGCCTTCACGAAGATCGGCTGCAGCGGCCTGGCCCGGGTCGACTTCTTCGTCGAGGGCGACGAGGTCCTGATCAACGAGATCAACACCATCCCCGGCTTCACGCCGACCAGCGTCTACTCCGCCCTCTGGGAGGCCAGCGGCCTCCCCTACTCGCAGCTCTGCGACCGGCTCGTGCAGATCGCGGTCGCCGACCAGGAAGAGCGCCGCCGCCACCGCTTCTGATCAGCGGTAGAGGAAGACCTCGCTGATCTTCACGGCCTCCTGGCCTGCGGCGAAGCCCTCGATCCAGACCAGGTACCAGCGCAGCGCCTGGCCGCCGGTGTCGAGCGGCACCTTGGTGCGGGCGGTAGCGGAGGGGATCGTGCCGATCTCCTTCCACCCCGGATCGGTGGCCGCGGCGGGGGGAGCCGGCCCCGCGGCTCCCAGCACCCGGCCGCGCCACCCCGGCGTGGGGGTAACGATGTCGATCTCGCGGGCCTTCAGCGCCGGGTTGGCGTCGACCACCAGGCCGACGCCCGGCTTGGCCAGGTTGCCGTTCAGGTAGCTCTCGGTCGACCACGTTGTCGAGCGGTCGCGGTCGACGGCGAAGGGAGCCTCGTCGTCGTGTTCGGCGTTGTCGCCGGCAGGGTCGTAGGCGCTTACCGCGCCCTGGCTCAGGGAGACCGCGGCCAGGTTGGCCCCCGGCGCCGCGTCCTTGGTGCCGGTGCCTCGCTGGCCCAGCGAGAGGGCGACCGCCGCCACCGCCGCGCCGGCCACCACGACCGCGGCCAGGCCGGCGATCCAGCGCCTCGGGTGGCGGATCTTCGGCTCGACCTTCTCCCGCGTACCCGAGGGCAGCGTCTCGAACACGGCGGTGGCCTCGCCGGTGATCTGCCCCGACCTCGAGGTCTCGACGGCGAGCGCCTCCTCCAGGTCGGCGATCATCGCGGAGGCGTCCGGGTAGCGCACGGAGAGGTCCTTCGCGGTGGCGTGGTCGACCACCGAGGCGGTTGTCGTCGACATTCCCGGGCGGCGCTCCATCACGTCGGGCAGCTCGTCGCGCACGTGGCACATGGCGATCGCCACCTGGTTCTCGCCGTGGAAGGGAACGTCCCCGGTCAGCATCTCGAAGAGGACGATCCCGAGCGAGTAGAGGTCGGACTGGGGGGTTACCGCGTGGCCGAGCGCCTGCTCGGGGCTGACGTAGTCGGTCGTTCCCAGCACACGGCCGTCGGCGGTGAGCCCCTCGTCGATCAGCGAGCGCGCGATGCCGAAGTCGGTGACCCGCGCTCCGCCGTCCTCGTCGAGCAGCACGTTCTGGGGCTTGACGTCGCGGTGGACGATGTGGGCCTCGTGGGCGGCCTGCAGGCCGCGGGCGATCTCGATCGCGTAGGCCACCGACTCCTCGACCGGGAGCTGGCCGCGCGAGCGGATCTGCTCCTTCAGGGTCGAGCCCTCGACGTACTCCAGGACGATGTACGGGGTGCTGTCCTGCTCGTCGGCGTCGACGACGCCCACCACGTAGGGGGAGGAGAGCTTGGCGATCGCGCGGGCCTCGCGCCGGAAGCGCTCGATCTGGTCGCTGTCGCGGGCGACCTCGCGGTGCATCAGCTTCACGGCCACCGGCCGCTCGAGCGTCATGTCGAAGGCGAGGTAGACGGTCGACATGCCGCCCCGCCCGATCGGCCTGTCGATTCGGTAACGGTCCCCGAGGACCGTTCCGGCCTGCGCGCTCACCGCTCCTGGCCGGCTCCGACCCTGATTCCGCCGGGCCCGAGGGTCTCGTCGGGCCGGTCGGTGACCGTTCCGATCCTCGCCGTTCCCGGGTGGCGGGCCGAGAGGATCCCGACGGCCTCGTCAACGTCGGCCTCGGGGACGACGGCGACGAACCCGCAGCCCATGTTGAAGACCTCCCACATCTCCTCGGCCGGCACGTTCCCGAGCGAGGCGATCAGCCCGAAGACCGGCGGCACCGGCAGCGGGCTGTCGACCTCGTAGCCCAGCCGGCCCGGGGTGAGCCGGGTCAGGTTGGTGAGCCCCCCGCCGGTGATGTGGGCCAGGCCGCGCACGTCGACCGGCGAGCCGATCAGGTCCATCACCGCCCGCACGTAGATCACGGTCGGCTCCAGCAGGGCGTCGGCGATCGTCGCTCCTTCGAGCTCGTCCGGCGCAGCGTCCAGTCCGGGGCCCTCGTCGACCAGCACCCGGCGCGCGAGCGTGTAGCCGTTGGAGTGAACGCCGCTGGAGGGCATCCCGACCAGCGCGTCACCGGCCTCGATCCGGTCGCCGAGGATCAGGTCGTCGATTCGCACCGGCCCGAAGGCGGCGCCGCACAGGTCGAAGCCGTGGGGCGAGGGATGGCCCCGGATCAGCTCCGGAAGCACCGCGAGCTCACCGCCGGGGATTTCGATCCCGGCGTCGGTCGCCCCGGCGCGCAGTCCCTCGGCGATCCTTCCCAGCGCCACCGGGTCGGCCTGCTCCACCGCCAGGTAGTCGAGCATCGCGATCGGCTCGGCCCCGACGCAGACGACGTCGTTGACGTTCATGGCGATGCAGTCGATCCCGACGGTCTCCAGGCGGTCGGCCTGCTCGGCGAGGACCAGCTTCGAGCCGACGCCGTCGGTCGAGCAGGCGAGAGCGAGCTCGTCGGTCAGGCGCAGGACGCTGGCGTAGTGCCCCGAGCGGACTATCGACCGCGAGGGCGAGCCGGTCTCGATTCCGGCCAGGACCCCGACCAGCGAGGCGACGGCGCGGTCGGCCTGGTCGGTGTCCACCCCGGCGGCGGCATAGGCGTCGCTCATCGCCCCGATCCTCCCAAACGCCGCAGAGCGATCGCGCCCAGGGCGGAGCGGTAGGCGGCGTAGGGGAGCAGCGAGCCGACCCTCTCGACCGGCACCAGCCGGGCGGCCAGGACGGTCGAGGCGGCCGACGCCAGCGCCCCGATCGCCAGCGGCCGGGCGCTTCCGGGCGGCAGCCCGCGCTGGGCCAGTCGCACCCCTTTGAGTGCCGCCGCGCCGGCGATCACCGGCAGGGCCACGTGTCGGGAGAGTGCGCTCGCGGCCGGCCGCTTGAACCCGCGGGCCCGCATAGCCGCCAGCGTCATGCCGCCGCGCGAGGTGCCGGGAATGAGCGCGGTCGCCTGGGCGAGGCCGAGCAGGAGCCCGTCGAGTGCGCCGGCCTCCTCGCGTTCCCGGAGCTGCGGGCCGAGCAGGTCGGCGGCGGCCATCGCGACCGAGCCGGCGATCAGCCCGATTGCGATCGTCCTGGGCGTGCCCAGCCGCTCTTCGATCGGTCCCTCGAGCGTGTAGCCGACGATCGCCGGGGGCAGGAACGAGCCGGCGATCAATGCCAGCCGGCGGGCGTCGAGCCCGCGGGAGGCCTCTCCTACCTCGCGCCTCAGGGCCCAGAGCAGCCCGGCGGCGGTGCCGGCGTGAAGCGCGATCTCGAAGCTCTTGCGCAGGGCCGGGTCATGGTCGGGATACGAGGAGCCCAGTAGCCAGGGAACGAGCGTCGTGTGGCCCGAGGAGGAGACCGGCAGCAGCTCGGTCGGGCCGTGGAGCAGGCCCAGGGCGACCGCCTGCCCGTTGGAGATCACCTCCTGCCGCTCAGGCGGCGCTGGCATCGGCCGGGTTGCCGCGGTTGCGCCGCCAGCGCAGGAATAGCCAGATCCCGCCCACGACGATCACGGCGAGGACCAGGTAGTCGAGGTAGTGGAGCTTCTCCTTCCACGCCTCCCAGTTCTCCCCGACGATCATCCCGATGAAGGTCAGGCCGGCCATCCACGGAATGCACCCCAGGACCGTGTAGAGGGTGAACCTGCCGAACGGCATCTTGGCCACCCCGGCCGGAAGCGAGATGAAGGTCCGCACGATCGGCAGCATCCTCGAGAAGAAGACCGCCGCGCCGCCGTACCTCTCGAACCAGCGGTCGGCCTGGGCCAGTCTCTCCGGGGTGATGTGGAGCCACTTGCCGTGCTCGTGCACCAGCTCGTAGCGGCCGAAGCGTCCGACCGCGTAGGCGATCCATGACCCGACGACGTTCGCTGCCACGGCGACCGACACCACGGCGAGGAAGGAGTAGGTCCCCTCGTCGACGTTGAATCCGGCGAAGAGCATGGTCGGCTCCGAGGGAACCGGGATGCAGGCGCTCTCCAGGGTCATCAGGACGAAGATCCCCGGGAGCCCGAGGTCTCCGACAACGGTGGTGGCCCAGTCGGCCAGCTTGTCGGTGATCGCGGCCGTGACTAGGAGCGAGGCGGTCGGCACCGGACGGGAGGGTACCGTTGCCCCTTGATGGGGATCGCTCTGTTCGACTCGCGCACGGCGCTGGAACCGCTGCGGCCGCGCATCGACGAGGCGATCTCCGGCGTGGTCGACAGCGGCACCTTCATCCTCGGCCCGAACGTCGAGGCCTTCGAGGCCGAGTTCGCCGCCGCCATCGGCTCCCCGCACGCAGTCGGCGTGGCCAACGGGACCGAGGCGATCACGATCGCCCTGCGCGCGCTGGGGGTCGGTCCCGGAGACGAGGTGGTGGTGCCCTCCTTCACCTACTTCGCCAGCGCCGAGGCGATCCCGGCCCTCGGCGCGGTGCCGGTCTTCTGCGACGTCGACCCGGAGAGCTTCGTCTCCACCGCCGAGCACGTCCGCGCGGTGATGACGCCGAAGACGAAGGCGGTGGTGGCGGTTCACCTCTTCGGGAACGTGGCGCCGGTGCGCGAGATCGAGGCGCTCGGGGTTCCGGTGGTCGAGGACACCGCCCAGGCGGCCGGGTCGACCGGCCCCGACGGGCGCCCCGGAGCGCTTGGGACGATCGCCACGCACTCCTTCTACCCCTCCAAGAACCTCGGCGCCTTCGGCGACGGTGGGGCGATTACCACCGGCGACGACGGCCTCGCCGAGAGGGTGCGGATGCTCCGGTTCCACGGCTCGCGCGACAAGGTCGTCTACGAGGAGGCGGCCTACAACTCGCGCCTCGACGAGATCCAGGCCGCAGTGCTTCGCGTGATGCTGCCCGAGCTGGAGCACTGGGCCGCCGGGCGCCGCGCCGCCGGTGAGCGCTACGCCTCAGCGCTGGACGGCGTGGTCGGCCTGCCGCAGGCCACCGAGGGTGCCGACCCGGCCTGGCACCTCTACGTCGTCCGCACCCCCGACCCGGACGCCCTCGCCGAGGGGCTGGCCGCCCGCGGCATCGAGGCCCGCGGCTACTACCGCACGCCGGTCAACCGCCAGCCGGCGATGGCCTGCTGGCACGGCGCCGAAGCCGACCTCCCGGGGACCGACGAGGCCGCCCGCACCCACCTTGCGCTTCCCATAAGCGCGACGATCACCGCCGGCCAGGTAGACGAGGTGGCCGGGGCGGTGAAAGAGCTGCTGGCCTGATGCGCGCCTGGGTCGACCTGACCAACTCGCCGCACGTCCTGGTCCTCGAGCCGGTGATCGACCGCCTCCGCGCCCAGGGCGTCGAGGTCGAGGTGACCGCCCGCGACTTCGCGCAGACCGTCGACCTCTGCCGGCTCCATGGGATCGACGCCGAGGTGATCGGCAGCCACGGCGGCAGTTCGCTCTCCGGGAAGGCGCGCGGGCTCGTCGACCGCTCGCTCGACCTGCGCCGCTGGGCGCGCGGGCGCCGCTTCGACATCGCGATCGCCCACGGCTCCAACGACCTCACCGTCGCCTCGCGGATGCTCGGGATTCCGAGCGCGACGATGTTCGATTACGAGTGGGCGACGGTCCAGCACAACGTCAACTGCCGGCTCGCCGCCGCGGTCGTGGTCCCCGAACTGATCCCCCCGGGGCGCCTCGACCGTTACGGGGCGCGCGGCAAGCTGCGTCGCTACCCGGGGCTCAAGGAGGAGTACTACCTGAGCGATTTCGAGCCCGATCCCGGGGTCCTCGACGCGCTCGGCGTCGACCGCTCCCAGCCGCTGGCCCTGGTGCGGCCGGCCCCTGAGGTCGCCCTCTACCACCGCTTCGAGAACCGCTCCTACGGCGACGTCCTCACGAGCCTGCGCGAGCAGGGCCAGGTCGTCGTGCTGCCTCGCTACCCCGACCAGCGCGAGGAGATCGAGCGGCTCGGCGGCTTCATCGTTCCCGACGGGGCGATCGATGCCCCGTCGCTGGTGGCCCTCGCCGACCTCGTCGTGAGCGGTGGCGGCACGATGAACCGGGAGGCGGTCGCGCTCGGTACGCCGGTGATCACCACCTTCGAGGGCAGGATGGGCGGAGTCGACGAGGCGCTTCTGGCCGACGGGCGTCTTCAGCGCCTGGACAGCGTCGGCGAGATCGTCCTCGAGCGACGCGCCGACCCCGGCGGCGGGGACCGCGTTCGCCGGGATCCGCAGCTCCTGGTCGACCTGCTGCTCAGCGCCCTGGGCCCTCCTGCCAGTGCCCTTGCCGTGGCTGAAGGGGCTGGCGCCGCGGGGTAGAATCCGCAGGAGATGCGACGGCGCCTTCGCACGGCGATGCCGCCGCTTCACCGCCACTCCCTTATCCAGCTGGCGGTGGACGGCGCACTCGCCTCCCTCGCCTACTTTCTCGCCTACCGCCTGCGGTTCGACCAGGGCGTGGTCGTGCCCGAGCGCTACCAGCGGCTGCTCGACGCGACGATCATCTGGGTCTTCGTCGCGGCCGTCGTGATCTTCGCCCTGCTGCGGGTCGAGCAGAAGCAGTGGCGCTTCCTCACCCAGCGCGACTTCTTCGGCGTGCTGCAGGCCGTCGTCGTCCTCACCGTCACCGTCGCCGGGCTGGTCGCCCTGATCCACCCGGTGACCGTGAACTCGCCCGACGGCCTGGTCAACCTGACGATCCCGACCGGCGTCCTGGCCCTCTTCTTCCTTCTCACCCTCCTTTTCACCGGCGGGGTGAGGTTCCTGGCCCGGGCCATCAACGAACGGCCGATCCGCGGCTTCCGGGCCAGCCGCGACGCGCGGCGCGTAGTGATCGTCGGGGCCGGTGACGGCGGCCGGCTCACCCTTCGCGAGATAGTCCGCAACCCGGAGCTGAACCTGAACCCAGTCGGGTTCATAGATGACGACCCGCTCAAGCTCGGCCTGCGCTTCGACGGCGTGAAGGTGCTGGGCGGCACCGACCAGCTCGGCCGGATCCTCGACGAATCGGAGCCCGACGAGATCATGATCGCCATCCCGTCGGCGCCCGGCACCGTCCGCGCCAAGGTCGTCCAGGCCGGCCGGGACCGCGGGATACCGGTCCGCACCCTGCCGACCGTCTTCGAGCTCCTGCAGGCCGGCTCGGGGCTCGTGGTCAGGCAGGTCCGTGACGTGCAGGTGGAGGACGTCCTCGGGCGAGAGCCGGTCCGGATGGACATCGACCGCGTCGGCTCCTACCTCAGCGGCGAGGTCGTGATGGTCACCGGCGCCGGCGGCTCGATCGGTGCCGAGCTCTGCCGCCAGATCGCCCGGGTCGCCCCGCGGATGCTCGTGCTGGTCGATCACGCCGAGGACAACCTCTTCGAGATCCAGCGCGAGCTGGAGGAGGACCGCCACGTTCACCCGTCCTCGGTCTCCGCCGTGCTGGCCGACTGCAAGGAGCGCGAGCGGATGGCCGAGGTCTTCCGCCGCCACCGGCCGACCCACGTCTTCCACGCCGCGGCGTACAAGCATGTCGGCCTGATGGAGGGCAACCCCGTCGAGGCGGTGCGCAACAACTCGATCGCCACGCGCCTGATGGCCCGCCTGGCCGGCGAGATGGGGGTTCGCTCCTTCGTGCTCGTCTCGACCGACAAGGCTGTTTCACCGGCCACGGTGATGGGCGCCTCCAAGGCCCTCGCCGAGTTCGCGGTCGAGGAGATGAGCGTGCGCTTCCCCGAGACCAGCTACTCGAGCGTCCGCTTCGGCAACGTCCTGGGCTCGTCCGGCTCGGTGGTTCCGATCTTCCGCCGCCAGATCGCCCGTGGCGGCCCGGTGACGATCACCGACGAGCGGATGACCCGCTACTTCATGACGATCCCCGAGGCGGTGCAGCTGATCATCCGCACCGGCTCGCTGGGCGGCTCCGGCGAGATCTTCGTCCTCGAGATGGGCGAGCCGGTCTCGATCGTCCAGCTGGCCCGCGACATGATCGAGCTCTCGGGCCTGGAGCCCGAGAAGGACATCGCGATCGAGGTCGTCGGGCGCCGGCCGGGGGAGAAGCTCCACGAGGAGCTCTTCAACCCCTACGAGCGTCCGCAGCCCACGCCGGCCGAGAAGATCCTCCACGCCTCCCGGGACGGTCGCGACGCGGTCGAGGTGGCCGACTGGTTCGAGGAGATCGAGCTCCTCGTGATGGAGGGCGACGCGGCCGGCCTTGCAGCCAAGGTCTCGGCCCTGGCCGGGGTCTCCGAGGCTGCCGAGACGCCTGCTGCCGGTGGTCTCGGGCTGTCCGGCGACACCAGCAATTAGGATCCGGGCCGCATGCCCGTGCTCCCGCACGCCATCTCGCTTTCGAGCGTCCTCGACCAGGTCGGTACCTACGCCGGTGTTGCCGCGATCGTCGGCGTCGGCGTGCTCGCCGCCCTCTACTTCGCCCAGGCCCGCGAGGTAAAGCGCCTGCGCGACTGGGCCGGCCGCTCGCCCGAGCGCGACGCCGAGGAGCAGGAGCGGGTTGCCGGCCAGGCCGCTGCCGCCGCCGCGGCGCCGGCGACCGCGGCCACCGCCGCGGCGGCCCGCCCCCGTGCTGCCGTGCCCGGCCAGGCCGCTCCCGGTGCCCCCACCCCGCCTCCGCGCCCCCCGGTACCCGGCGCTGGCGCCCGCCCCGGCGTTCCCCCGGTGCCTGGCACGCCCGCCGCAGCTGCCGCTGGCGCGACCGCCGCGGGCAAGCCGCCCGCTCCCGGCAAGCCCCCGGCGCCGGGAACCCCGCCTGCCGCGCCCGGCGGCCAGGTCCCGCCTGCGCCTGGCGCCCCGGGGGCAGCTAAGCCCCCCGTCGGTCAGCCGCCTGCTGCGGGCCAGGCTCCTGCTCCCGGACAGGCTCCTGCCTCCCCGCCCACGGGTCAGCCGCCTAAGCCTCCGGCTGGCGCTCCGGGAGCGCCCGAGGCCCAGCAGCCCCCTGCCAAGCCGCCAGCGCCTCCCCGACCCGCCGCTCCTGCTGCCGCTGCGCCCCCGACCTCGCCACCGGCCTCCCCGCCGAAGCCGCCACCGGCCCCCGCGCCGCCGTCCGAGCCAGCGCCGTCGACGCCCGCCGCGCGCGTGGCCACCGGCGCCGCCGCAGGAGCCGCGGCCGGAGCGGCAGGCCAACCGCGCGTTCGCAGGGCCGCGCAGGGCGCCCCGGCCTCGAGCCCTCCCTCACGGCAGCGCCAGGAGCCGCCCCCGCGCCAGCCGCGCGACGGCGACGGCCAGGGCCAGTCGCCCGAGGGGCGCCGGCGCATGCTCGTCTTCGGTGCCGCCGGGGTTGCGGTCGTGGTGATCGGGTTCCTCCTCGTCACCCAGGTCTTCGGCTGCGGTGGCGGCGAATCCGGCACGACTACACAGCCGGCCAACACGGTCACCACCCAGGCCGGCTCGGAGACCACCAGCGCCGACGCCGGTTCGGGCGCCGTCAACCGGGAGGCCACCCGGGTGGCCGTCTTCAACGGCACCACGACCAGCGGCCTGGCGCGCACCGCCGCCGACAAGCTGAGCGCTGCCGGTTACAAGCAGGTCGACCCGGTCACCACCGCTCCCGACCAGGCGGTTCCCGCCACGCAGGTCTACTTCGACACCGGGGCCCGGGCCGAGGGGCTCGACGTGGCCAAGGCGCTCGGGGTCGATTCATCGGCGGTCGTGGCGATGGACCCGAACATCCGCGCGCTGGGGCAGAACGCCCCGGTGGCCGTGGTTCTCGGTGCCGACCAGGCTCAGTGATCTACCTCGCCCGTCACGGGCAGACGCCGTACAACGAGGAGGGAAGGTTCCAGGGCTGGTCCGATGTTCCCCTCACCGCCCTGGGGATCGAGCAGGCCGAAGAGCTCGCCGGTCGCGTTGCCGGGATCGGGCCCGGGCTCCTTGTCTCCAGCAGCCTTGAACGCGCCCTGCAGACCGCGCGGATCGTGGGGGAGGCGACAGGCCTCGAGCCGCTGGTTGAGCCGCGCCTGGCCGAGACCGACACCGGCGACTGGACGCACCGCAGCTTCGACGAGGTGATCGCCGAGGATCCCGAGGGCTTTCGCTCATTCCTCGAACTCGATGAGCGCTGGGAGTTTCCCGGCGGGGAGAGCTTCGTAACCCAGGCGGCGAGGATCGAGGACGCGATTGGCGAACTGACAAGGCGCCAGTCAGACTTTCCCATAGTCGTCGTGTGCCACCGCAACGTGATCCGGCTTGCCCTGCGCGCCCGCGGGCGCGAGCCTGACGAAATGCCCGAGAACGGAAGCCTTGTCCAGCTGTGACCCTGCTCTCGCGGATCGTCTTCGCACTCCTGGTCGTTGCCGCGGTCGGGGCCTTCTTCGTGGCCCAGCGGCTCAAGAGCGCCCCGCCGGTCGTGCAGGGCGTCGAGATCTCCTCGCCGGTCTTCTCGCCCAACGGTGACGGGCGCCTCGACCGCGAGCGGGTCAGCTTCCGGCTCAAGCGGGGCGAGACCGTCGACGTGGCCGTGGTCGACGGGCAGGGAGATGCCGTGCGCGAGCTGGCCTCCGGTCTCTCCCTGCGCGCCTACAGCCGGTCGCCCGAGCTCGTCTGGGACGGCCGCGACGCCGATGGCCGGGTCGCCCCGGACGGCCGTTACCGGATCCGCGTCACCCTCCGGCGCGAGGGTCGCTCGATCGTCCTTCCGCGCTCCTTCGTGCTCGACACGACCCCTCCGCGAATCGAGATTCTCTCGATCGGCCCGCGGAAGGGTCCCGGGCCCGAGCTGATCACCCGGCCCGGCCGCGAGCAGGTCCGGATCCGCTGGCGCCCCGGCGTCGGCGAGGGACGCCTGCTCATCTTCCGCACCTCGCCCCGGCCCGTCCGGCTCGTTTACGAGCGCCCCCTCACAGGGCGCGCGACCAAGGCGCTCTGGGACGGGCGCACCTCGTCGGGCCGGGCGGCGGTGCCGGGCACCTACCTGGCAGTGGTGGAGCGCCGTGACGCGGCCGGTGTCGCCGGCACCTCGACGCCGCTCGACGCCGACGGCCTGCCGAAGCTCCCCTACGGCAAGCGGCTGGAGGGCCAGGGCGGTATTGCCATCCAGCCGGTGGGGGTCATTCCCCCGCTGGTCGCCACGCCGGCCGGCGAGCGGGTGAGCGTCGGGGTGGCGGCCGGCGGACGAAGCTACCGCTGGTCGATGGGTCGCCTGGGGGCCCGGGCCCAGAAGGGCGGCTCGGCCTCGCGCAGCGTCATCTCGGTCAAGCCGGCGGCCGAGAGCTCCGGGATCTTCCTCTTCACCGCATCGAGCGGAGCGGGCCGCGCCGGAGCGCCATTTGCTGTGGACGACCGCCGCTCCAACCCGGTCCTCGTGGTCATCCCGGTGATCAGCTGGCAGGGCCGGAATCCCGTCGACGGTGATGGCGACGGGCGGCCCGACCTCCTCGAGGACGGGCTCGACGCCGGCCTTCGGCGCCCCCTGGTTACCCGGCTGCCCTCCGGGTTTGCCTCCAGCGAGCAGCCGGTCGCCTCCTGGCTCACCCGCAACCGCAAGCGCTTCGACATCACCACCGACTACGCGATCGCCCGCAACGTCCCGCCCCTGCTCGCCGGCCACAGCGGCGTCCTGCTGGCCGGGAGCACCTCCTGGCTGCCCCGGGCGGCGCAGAACCGCCTGCGCCGGTTTGTGCGGGGCGGCGGCACCCTCGTCGAGGTGGCTCCCGATTCGCTGCGCCGGAGCGTCACCCTGCGCCGCAGCCTGCTGAGCGATCCGTTGCCCCCGGCTACCACCGACCTCTTCGGGACCCGGACCGAGAGCCGCACGGGTCGCTTCACGGTTACCAACTCGCGCGACTCGATCGGCCTCTTCGACGGAACCGAGGGGCTCTTCCGCGGCTACACGAGGATCGAGGAGACCGTGGCCCCCGGCGGGGCGAAGGTCCTTTCCACCGCGGTGACCGAGGATGGCCGGGTCGTGGTCGTCGCCTTCAGGTCCGGCCGCGGAACGGTGATCAGGTTCGGGCTTCCCGAGCTTCCCGCCCGGCTTTCAACCGACCCCGACGCACAGGGACTGATGGAGCGCTCATGGCAACTGATGTCGCGCTGATCGCCGTCTCCGTCGTTGCCGGGGCGATGATCGTCGCCCCGACCGCGCGCGCCCGCGCCTGGCTGATGCTCGTCTCGATCGTCCTCGCGCCGGCGCTCCTGCTTGCGCATGTGGCCGGCGCCGACCAGCTCGAGGGCATTCCCGGCGGTACCGGGATGCTCGTCGCCGCCGCGATCATCGGGATTGCTGCGGCGCTCCTGCTCGCCTGGTGGTTCCGGCGGGTTCCGGCGGCCTTCCCGATCGCCGTCGTGGTGACGCTGCCGTTCCGGATCCCGCTCACCATTGGCGGCGCCACCGCGAGCCTGCTGCTTCCGCTCTACCTCGTTGTCGCCGGCGGCGCGCTCGCCTGGATCGTTCCCCGGCTGCGGGGCACGGGGGCCGGTAGCGACGGGCCCGAAGAGGAGGACCGGCCGGCAGGCGGCCTGGAGTGGACGCTGGCCGCAGTGCTGGTCCTATACGCCATCCAGAGCGCCTGGAGCTCGGATCCCGACCGGGCCCTGGAGAACGTCCTCTTCTTCTACATCCCCTTCGCCGTCGGCTACGTGCTGCTCTCGCGCTTCGACTGGACGGTGAAGCTGGCCGCCCGGGTGCTGGCCGTCCTTGCCGCGCTGGCCGTGGTGCTGACCTCGATCGGGTTCGTCGAGTTCGCCACGAGGCACCTGCTCCTCAATCCCAAGGTGATCGCCGCCAACCAGGTCAACGACTACTTCCGGGTCAATTCGCTCTTCTTCGACCCGAATATCTTCGGTCGCTTCCTGGCCATCGTCATCGTCCTGCTCGTCGCCTGGATCTGCTGGGAGAGGCGGCAGAAGGCGGTCGCCGCGGGCGCGCTGGTCATCGCCTTCCTGTTCGGTGGCCTGCTCACGACCCTCTCCCAGTCCAGCTATGCCGCGCTGCTGGCCGGCCTGGCAATGATCGCCGCGCTGCGCTGGAGCGTTCGCTGGACGGTGGCGGTCGTCGCGGTGGCCGCGGTACTCGCCGCGGGCGCCCTGGCCGCAGGCACCGGCCTCCTCGAGGGGGGCGACGACGCCTCGAAGGCCACCAGTGGGAGGTCGGCCCTGGTTACCGGCGGTGTCGAGCTCTTCGCCGAGCGCCCGGTCGTCGGCTGGGGAGCGGGCTCGTTCGCGCTCGAGTACCGCGAGGCCGAGAACGTCTCCGCCGCCAAGGCCGCCTCGGCCTCTCACACGATCCCCGTGACCGTCGCCGCCGAGCAGGGGGTGGTCGGCCTGGTCGCCTACCTGGCGCTTCTCTTCTTCGCCTTCTCGCGCTGCCTGCGCGGGATCCGGTCGGCCCCCAACCTGCCGGTCCGGGCCGCGATCGCCGCCGCCTTCACGGCGCTGGTGGTGCACACGCTGGTCTACGCCGCCTTCCTGGAGGACCCGATCACCTGGGTCCTGCTCGCCGCCGCGACCGCCTTCGGGGCGGCCGCCTCACGCACCGCCCCCGGGGAGGGTGACGCGGGAAGGCCGGAGCAGGCCCCGCCGCCGGGTGGCTCCGTGGAGCAGGCCTCGCCGCCGGGGGGCTCAGGCGGGCCGGACGGCGCATGAGCGAAGCCCGCCGCGAGCTCTGGTGGATCGCCGGCCTGGCCGTCGTTGCCGTCGGCGCCTGGGCGCTGCTGCGCAGCTATCCCAACTACGACGCCTACTACCACCTGGTCTGGGGCCGGGAGCTGGCCGCTGGGGCCAGGCCGCAGATCGAGGTGCCGGACGCTCCCACCGCGCACCCCCTCTACCTGCTGCTCTGCTCGCTGCTCGGCGTGGCCTTCGGGGAAGGGGCCGAGCGCGTCCTGGTCCTCGTCTGTGTCCTTTCGCTGCTGGCCTGCGGGTGGGCGGTTATGCGCCTCGGCCGGACCGTCTACGGGACCTGGCCCGGCGTGGCTGCCGCCGCGCTGACCGTGCTGGCGCCGACGCTGCTCCTCTACGCCGCCCGCGGCTACGTCGACATCCCGTTCCTGGCGCTGGTCTTCTGGGCCGCGGCGCTCGAGGCCCAGAAGCCCCGTCGCGGGATGCCGGTCATGGTCCTCCTCACCCTCGCCGGCCTGTTGCGCCCGGAGGCCTGGCTGCTCGCGGGGCTCTACTGGCTCTGGTGCGCCTGGCCGCGCGACGGGCGCCGTTTCGACCTCCAGCCGGCCCTGCTCGCCGTGATGCTCGCCGCGCCGGTCCTCTGGGTGGCATTCGACTGGTGGGTTACCGGCGAGCCCCTCTACGCCGTCACTTCCACCGGCGCCCAGGCCGAGGCGCTCGGCCGCGAGCGCGGGCTGGCGGCGGTCCCCCGCGCTTACGTGGCCGGCCTGGAGGAGGTCCTGCGCGCCCCGCTGCTCCTGCTGGCGGTCATCGGCCTGGCCATCGAGGTCGTGTGGCGCCGCGGCCGGCGGATGGAGGTCCCGGCCGCCCTCTTTGCCACCGGCACCGCGGCCTTCGTCGGTGCCGGGGTCGCCGGGCTCTCCCTGCTTCCCCGCTACCTCACCGTGCCGGCGATCACGCTCACCCTCTTCGCCGGCCTGGCGCTCGCCGGCTGGACGCTCCTTCCCCGCGACGACGGCCGGCGCTCGCGCTGGGCCCTGGTTGCTGCGGGGGTGCTGGTGCTCGGCGTGCTGTGGGCCGTCGTCAGGGTGGACGTCCCCGGGAAGGTCGAGCGCGAGCTCACCTTCGTCACCGGCATCCACGACGACCTCGTCGACACGCTCAACGACCCGGCCGTCCGCTCCCGCCTGGGCTGCGGGCCGCTCAGCACGCCCAACTTCCGCCTCGTGCCCGACGCGCGCTGGCTCCTGGACGCCCCTCCCGACGAGGTCGTCGCACGCTCCCGCGAGCGCCCGCGGACGGGAGTCGCGCTGGTCTTCACCGGCGATCGTGCCGCTTCCCGCTACGGCCGGGCAGCCGGCGTGGAGGAGAAGACCAACCGTGCCGACGAGGGCTTCCGCGAGATCGCCCGGCACGGCGCGATCACCGCCTACGCGGCCTGCCGCTGAGCCTCAGCTGCCGGGCTCGATCCCCAGCTCGCCGAGCCGCTCCCGGAGCGGCCGGTTCTGGTTGCTCGCGGTCTGGGCGAGCGCCCAGTCGCGCAGCTGGGCGTCGGGCCGGGCGCGGTCACCGGCGTGAGCGGCGAGCAGCGAAGCGAACTCCTCCGGGTCGGCGGCGACCTCGACCGCGCGGTCCCAGGTCTTCACCCCGGCCAGGTCGGGGCTCACGGTCATCCGGCCCAGCCGCGCGTACTTGAGGATGCGGTTGGGCAGCCCGGCGTCGTTGAAGGGCTCGATCCGGAACGGGACGATCCCCACGTCGGAGGCGAGGATCACCCGGGCGGCGGCCTCGTCGTCGAGCGGCCCGAGCCAGACGAGCGAAGGGTGCTCGCGGCAGGCCAGGAAGTCGGGGTCGCCGGCGCACTCCTCCTCGTGCCAGGCTCCCACGAGGAAGAGGACGAGCCGGTCGCCGAGGATGTCGGCGGCGCGCCGAAGCAGCGACCAGTCGGTTCGCCAGCCCAGGTGGCCGAGCGAGACGGCGACGACGGCGCCCTCCGGGTCGGGGGCCGGGAAGCGGTCGGCCGGGGTGGTCATCAGGATCGCCTCGCGGCCGGCCGCGCGCTCCTGCTCGACGAGCGGCTCGGAGACCGCGTAGGTGATCGCCGCCTGCGTGGCGGCCTGCTCGTGGAGTTCGGCAAGCCGCGCGCGCGTGGCCTCGCCGGCGTCGTAGGCCAGTTCGTAGCGGTCCCAGCGCGAGTACCAGAGCTCCGCACCCGGGCAGCGCTCCAGCAGGGCACGGGCGAGCGGGTACTGGACGGGGTGGAAGATCACGAAAGCCCGCGGCTCACCGCGGCGGCGCAGGCGCCTCAGCAGGTGGCCGGCCTGGACGCGGGCGATCGCGGCGCCGAGCGGGCGGGGGAGCCGGGCGACGGCGCCGAAGCGAAGGCGCGGGGGGTTGGCGGCGATCACGCCGGGAGAGCGCAGCAGGTCCTCGGCCTGCTCGCGCTGGATGAAGCTGTCGAGCCGGCGGGGCAGCAGCAGGACGCAGACTGGGGGCCGGCTTGCCTGGGGGGCGCTCACCGCGGGCAACCCTAGCCGCGGCGGGCTCCACCGGATGGGCGGATAGCGTCAGGTGCCGATGGACGGCGCACTCAAGCGCCTCGCGGCGTCGGGGCTCGCCTACCAGGCCGCCAGCCTGCTCGCCGCGCTGCTCGCGCTCTTCACGCTGCCGCTCTACACGCGGTCGCTGACCGAGGCCGACTTCGGGTACGCCGAGACGATCCTCACGCTGGTGATCCTCGCCAGCATCCTGCTGCGCTTCGGGCTCGGCGAGGCCTTCGTCCGTTACTGGCACGGGGCCGAAGGAGAGGACGCCCGCCGACGGCTGGCGAGGACCACCACCGGCTTCGTCCTGGTGAGCACGACGGTCGCCCTGGTCGCGGGGATACTGCTCGCCGGCCCGCTCTCCGAGCTGGTCCTCGGAACGAGGAACCCGACGCTGATGGCCTACGGGGTGCTGGGCATCTGGACCTTCACCAACCTCGAGGTCGCCTACTCGATCCTGCGAGTGGACGAGCGGCGCCGCGCGTACCTGATCGCCTCGGCCACCAACGTGGTGCTGACGGTTGCGCTCACCGTCACCCTCGTGGTCTTCCTCGACGAGGGGGCCCGGGGCTACGTGCTCGGCAACTACGCCGCCTCGGGAGTGGTGCTCCTCGGGCTCTGGCTCTTCGCCGTCCGTGAGCACATCGGGCTGCCGCGCGGCCGCGTTGAGCTCGGCGGCCTCCTTCGCTTCGGCGCGCCGATGATCCCCGCCGACGCCGCGGTCTTCCTGCTCAACGTGATCGACCGCGCCTGGCTGCTGCGGGCCGAGAGCCCGGACGCCGCAGGCCTCTACTCGGTGGCGATCAAGCTCGCTACCGCGGTGATCATCCTCGTCCGGGGATTCCAGCTGGCGTGGCCGCCGATGGCCTACTCGATCGGCTCCGACCGTGAGGCCCAGGCGCTCTATGCGCGGGTCACCACCGCCTACATCGCCATCGCCGCGCTGATGGTCGCCGGCTTCGCCCTGCTCGGGCGGTGGGTCGTCCGCCTCCTCGCCGCGCCGGACTTCTTCGAGGCCCACACCGCCCTGCCGTGGCTTGCTCTCGGGTGGGCGCTCTACGGCCTCTACCTGGTGCTGGTGACCATCGCCGGCCGTGCAGAGGTGACGATCCGCACCCTTCCCGCCGCCGCGCTCGGGGTCGCCGTCAACGTGGTCCTTCTGGTCCTGCTCGTCGACCCGCTCGGGATCGTCGGCGCGGCGCTCGCCCTCTGCGCCGCCTACGTCGCGATGCTCGCCGCGCTCTTCCTGCTCACCCGCGGGGCCTTCCACGTGCCGTTCCAGTGGCGCCGGCTGGTGCCGATCGTGCTGGTCAGCGGCTCGCTCGCGGTTGCCGGCGATCTCCTCCTTCCGACCTCCGGGGCCTGGGGCTTCATCTCCCGGCTGGCCGTCCTCGCCCTGATCCCGCCGCTGCTCGTGGCCGCGCGCGCGGTCAGCCCCGGCGAGCTGCGGATGCTCGTGGCCGCCGCCCGCTCGATGAGGGGGGGCCAGGCGGCGCAGTGAGCACCCTCGGCTGGATCGGCGTGATGCTCGGCACGGTCTTCGTCGTGAACCTCATGCCGGCCTTCGGGCCGCCGACCTGGACGGTGCTCGTCTTCTTCCGGATCAAGTACGACCTGCCGGCGGTGCCGCTGGTGCTCGGCGGCGCGGCGGCGGCCGCCTGCGGGCGCTTCGTCCTCGCCTCGGTCTTCCGGCGGATCGGCTGGCGCCTGCCCGAGGGCAAGCGCAGGGACCTCGCGGCCGTCGGTGAGGCCCTCACCGAGCGGCGGGCCAGCCGGTGGGGGACCTTCGCACTCTTCCTCGTCTCGCCCTTCCCGTCGACCCAGCTCTTCGAGGCCGCCGGCCTGACCCCGCAGGTCGACCTGCGGGCCGTCTCGCTCGCCTTCTTCCTCGGGCGGCTGGTCACCTATTCGATCTATGTCGGCGGCGCGACCCTCGCGCAGGCGACGGTCTCCTCGGTGCTCGACGAGGGTTTCCGATCGCCGTGGGCGATCGCCCTTCAGCTCTTCCTGCTCGCGCTGCTCGCTGCCTTCGTCCTCATCCCGTGGGCGAAGATCCTGCGTCGGCCTGGCGGTTGAACTCCTTGGCGGCCTCCCTCAGACCCTCACCGCTGCCGGGGTTAAGCGTGGCGCGGACGTGGGCCATGTATCGCGCCGGGTCGTGCCCTGGGAGCACCGTCGCGGCGAGCGCGCGCACTGCGTAGGCCCAGGCGGTGAGCCAGCGCACGACCGCCGCGGCTGCGGCGGAGTGGTGCTTGCGCATGTAGAGGTCGCGGTTGCGCGACATCTCCACGATCCGCCGCTCCGGAACCGAGCCGGTGGAGAGCTGCTCGTGGTGGATCGCCTGCGCCGCCGGCACGTAGAGGGTCTGCCAGCCTTGGTCGGCCAGCCGCCGGCAGAGGTCGACCTCGTCGGAGTAGACGAAGAAGTCCGGGTCGAGCCAGCCGATCTCCTCCACCGCGTCGCGGCGAACCAGCAGCGCCGCGCTCTGGGCCCAGTCGACCGGCCGGGTCCGGCTGCCGCGTGACTGGACCACCGTCCACGGGTGCACGAAGAGGGCGGAGGCCAGGGCGCTGCGCGGGCCGGGGAAGGCCCAGGCGCTGGGCTGGGGCGTGCCGTCGGGGCGCAGCAGGCGCGCACCCGCCGCGGCGGCCCCGGCGTCGGCCTCGAGGGCTCCGCATAGGGCCATCGTCGCGCCGGGAAGCAGTTCGCTGTCCTCGTTGAGCATCAGGGCGAAGCGCCCCGAGGCCTGCTGCAGGATCTCCGAGTCGTTCTCGGCCTTGCCGCGCCGGCGGTCGAGGGCGATGACGCGGTCGACGGTGGGGTGCTCGGCGGCGGCCTGCGCCGATCCGTCCTGGGATGCGTTGTCCAGGACGAGCACCTCGGTTCGCAGCTCCAGCCCCTCCCGCTCGCGGGCGATCGCGTCGAGTCCGCGAAGCAGCAGCTCGCGCTGGCCGGTGTTGACTACGCAGTAGCTGAGGTCGACTTCCCCCACGGCGCCTATTGTGACCGCGGTGCACGTTCACGTCGTCGATCCCCCGGCGTACACGCCCCCGTACGACCGTGCGCTGAGCGGCGCACTGGCCCGGCAGGGCGCCGAGGTGACCCTCGTCACGGCCCCGTTCGCCTTCGGGCCGGTCACCCCCGCCGACGGCTACGAGGTCGACGAGCGCTTCGGCCGCCACCTTCCCGGCTCGAGCGGCTCGCCGCTGCGGGCCGCCGCCCGCGCGCTCACCGACCCGCTCGAGATGGCCGGCTACCGCCGAGCCGCCCGGGAGGCCGACGTCGTCCACTTCCAGTGGCTCGCGCTGCCGGCGATCGACTCGCGCCTGCTGCCCGACCGGCCGCTGGTGATCACCGCCCACGACGTGATTCCCCGCGAGCCCCACCCGGGCCAGGTCGCCGGCCTGCGCCGCGCCCTGGGCCGCGCCGACGCGGTGGTCGTCCACAGCCAGGACGGCCGGCGCCGACTGCAGTCGGGCCTGGGGATCGACCCGGAGCGCATCCACGTGATCGAGCACGGGGCCTTCACCCACCTGCGCGAGCTGCCCGCCCCGGCGCCGCTGCCCCCGGAGCTGGAGGGGGTGGAGGGGCCGGTCGCGCTGCTCTTCGGGCTGATGCGGCCCTACAAGGGGATCGAGGTCGCTATCGAGGCCTGGAAGGGGATCGACGACGCCGAGCTCTGGGTCGTCGGGATGCCGCGGATGGATATCGGCCCGCTGCGCGAGGCGGCGCCGCCCAACGTCCGCTTCGTCGACCGCTTCGTCGACGACGCCGAGATTCCGGCCCTCTTCCAGCGGGCCGACCTCGCCCTGCTCCCGTACCTGGAGATCGACCAGTCGGGCGTCTGCTTCACGGCGATGGCCTTCGGGACGCCGATGGTCCTCAGCGCCGTCGGTGGCTTCCCGGAGATCGCGAAGGCCGGAGCCGCCGAGCTCGTCGAGCCCGGCGACGTGCTCGGACTGCGGGCGACCGTGAGATCGCTGCTCGACGACCCCGAGGCGCGCGCCCGGCTGGCCGGGGAGGCCTCGCGGCTGACCCGCGAGCGCTTCGACTGGGACAGGATCGCCGCCCTGCACATGGAGCTCTACGAGGGCCTGCTCGACGACCGCACGGCGGGCGCCCGATGATCGCCCTCGAGGTCGTCTTCTGGGTGGCGGCCGGCCTGCTCGTCTTCGCCCAGCTCGGCTACCCGCTGCTGCTCGCTGCCTGGTCGGCGCTGGCGGGCCGGCACAGCGCGCCCGCGCCGGTGCCCGGCGGGGAGGAGCCGTTCGTGGCCTTCGTCGTCGCCGCCCACCGTGAGGAGCCGGTGATCGCCGCGCGGGTGGCCAATGTCCGCGAGCTCGACTGGCCGGCCGACCGCCTGCAGCTGATCGTCGCCTGCGACGGCTCCCCGGACGCGACCGCCGCCCGCGCCCGGGAGGCCGGCGCCGACCTGGTCCTCGACCTTCCATGGGGCGGGAAGGTGAGGGCGCAGGACGCAGCCGTGGAGGCCGCCGACCCGCGCGCGACGGTGGTCGCCTTCTCCGACGCCAACGCTGCCTGGGAGCCCGAGGCCCTGCGCGAGCTGGCCGGGGCGCTCGCCGAGCCCGGCACCGGTTACGCCTGCGGGAGCGTCACCTTCACCGGCGAGGACGGCGCGACCAACCAGGAGGGGCTCTACTGGCGCTACGAGATGTGGATCCGCTCGATGGAGTCGCGGCTGGCCTCGGTCACCGGCGGCAACGGCGCGATCTACGCGGTCCGCCGGGAGGACTACATCGAGGTCGACCCGGTGATGGGCCACGACCTCTCGTTCCCCTTCAACTTCGTCAAGCGCGGCCGCCGGGCCGTCTACGCGCCGTCGGCGCGGGCCCGGGAGAAGATGGTGCCCACGGTCGAGGGCGAGTTCGCGCGCAAGCGCCGGATGATGAGCCACGCCTGGCCGATCGTCCTGCGGGGAGGCCTGGCCTCCCCGGCCGGCTACCCGCCGCGCTACGCGCTGATGGTGGCCAGCCACCGGCTGCTGCGTTACGCCTCTCCTTTCCTCCATCTCGTCGCGCTCGCCGCCAACGTCGCCCTGGTGGCGGCAGGCGCCGGCACCCTCTACGTGGTCACGCTGGCCATCCAGGCGGCCGTCCTGCTCGCCGCCCTGGCCGCGGCCCTCGTTCCCGCGCGCCCGCTCCTGGTCGCCCGGTACTACGTCCTGACCACGGCGTCTATCGCCGCCGGCCTCTGGGACCACCTGCGCCACGGCACGCCGGCCGGGTGGGCGCCGCCGGAGGGCACGCGCTGATGCTGCGCCGCGCCTTCGACCTGCTCGCCGCCGCCGCCGGGCTGGTCATCGCCTCGCCGCTCCTGCTCGCCGCGATCGTCGCGATCCCGCTCGAGTCGCGCGGCTCGCCCTTCTACCGCCAGCGCCGGGTCGGGCGCGACGGCCGCGCGTTCGAGGTGATCAAGCTGCGCACGATGGTCAGCGGCGCCGAGTCGATGGGTGCCGGGCTTGCGGTAACCGAGGGCGACGAGCGGATCACCCGCGTCGGCGCCTTCCTGCGGCGCTACTCGCTCGACGAGCTCCCGAACCTCGTGAACGTCCTGCGCGGCGAGATGGCGGTCATCGGCCCGCGCCCCACCGTCCCCGCCCAGGTCGAGAAGTACACGCCCCGCCAGCGCGGGCGCCTCGCCGTCAGGCCCGGGATCACCGGCTGGGCCCAGGTCAACGGCCGCGCCGGGCTGCCCTGGGACGAGCGGATCGAGCTCGACCTCTGGTACATCGAGAACCGCTCTCTTCGCCTCGACGCCGAGATCCTGCGCCGCTCGGCGGCGATCGTCGTTGGGGGCGAGGGGCTCTACCGGGAAGGCTCACCGGCCTGGCGGGACCCCGACGAGCCCTGACCTGCGGCCGGGCGTGCGGTAGTTTTCGGCTCAGGCCCGTCAACCACGCAGAGGAGCCAGCATGGCCAGGGAGCAGCGAATTCTCGTCGGACAGGTAGTCGCCATCACCGGGGGTGCCCGGGGTATCGGCAAGGCAACCGCCCAGCGCCTCGCCCGCGAGGGAATGAAGGTCTCGATCGGTGACCTCGACGGCGACCTGGCAGCCGAGGTGGCAAGCCAGATCGGCGGCGGCGCCATCGGCATGGAGCTCGACGTCACCGACCTCGACTCCTTCAACGACTTCATCGAGGCCACCGAGGAGCAGCTCGGGCCGGTCGACGTCCTGATCAACAACGCCGGGATCATGCAGCTCGGGCCCTTCATCGAGGAGGACCTGGCCACCACCGAGCGGATGATCAACATCAACGTCTACGGGGTTCACTACGGCTCCAAGCTCGTGCTCCCGAAGATGGTCGCCCGCCGTCGCGGCCACCTGGTCAATGTCGCCTCGGTCGCCGGCACCGCCGGCTTCTCCAACGGCGTCACCTACTGCGGCACCAAGCACTACGTGCGTGGGATGAGCGAGGGCCTCCATTCAGAGCTGCGCGGAACCGGTGTCGACGTCTCCTGCGTCATGCCGGTCGCCGTCCACACCGAGCTGGGCGCCGGCCTCCCCGAGCCCCGCGGAGTGAAGATGCCCCAGCCCGAGGATGTCGCCGAGGAGATCGTCTCCGCGCTCAAGGAGCCCCGTTTCGACGTCTTCGTGCCGCGCTCGGTCGGCACCCTGCAGCAGGTGATGTCGATCCTGCCGCGAGGCGGCCGTGAGCGGATGACCCGTGCCATGAAGGCCGACCAGGTCCTGGCCACCGCCGACATGGGGGCCCGCCGCGACTACGAGCTGCGTGCCGCCCGCTCTGCGCCGGCGATCGAGACAGGCGGCAAGAAGAAGAAGGACAAGGGCAAGAAGAAGGACAAGTCCGGCAAGTCGGACGACTGAGCGCCGTGGCCGACGACATCGCGCAGGAGTCGATCGACACGATCCGCGCGCTCTGCATGGACATCGTGCAGAACGCGAACTCCGGCCACCCGGGCCTCCCGCTGGGAATGGCGCCGGCCGCATACGTCCTCTTCAACCGGGTCATGAACTACGACCCGGCCGACCCCGACTGGCCGGACCGCGACCGCTTCATCCTCAGCGCCGGCCACGGCTCGGCGCTGATCTACGCGATGCTCCACCTGAGCGGCTACGCGCTCTCGATGGACGACCTCAAGGCCTTCCGCCAGTGGGGCTCCATCACCCCGGGCCACCCCGAGCGCGACCCGGACCCGGCGCGGGTAACCCCCGGCGTCGAGGTGACCACCGGCCCGCTCGGCCAGGGCTTCGCCAACGGCGTCGGGATGGCCATGGCCGAGAAGTTCCTGCGCCAGCGTTTCGGCAGCGAGGTCCAGGACCACCGCACCTTCGCCATCGTCTCCGACGGCGAGCTGGAGGAGGGGATCGGCTCCGAGGCCGCGTCGCTGGCCGGCTTCCTGAAGCTCGGGAAGATCACCTACCTCTACGACGACAACGACATCTCGCTCGACGGCCCCACCTCGCTGAGCTTCAAGGAGGACGTCACCAAGCGGTTCGAGGCTTACGGCTGGCACGTCGAGTACGTCGAGGACGTAAACGATCTCCACGCCCTCGAGCAGGCGATCGACCGCGCCGTCGCCGAGGAGGAGCGCCCGTCGCTGGTCCGGATCCGCTCGATCATCGGCTACCCGTCGCCCAACAAGCAGGGCACCAGCGCCGCCCACGGCGCGCCGCTGGGCGAGGACGAGGTCCGCGCGACCAAGGAGGTCATGGGGATGGACCCCGACAAGACCTTCTTCGTCCCCGAGGCCGTGGCCGAGCACATGAACATGACCGCGCGCGGCGAGGAGCTGAAGGCCGCGTGGGATAAGCGTCTGGCCGAGTGGAAGCTGGAGAAGCCGGAGCTGGTCGAGGAGTGGGACACCGCCTGGGCCGGCAAGCCGCTGCCCGGCTTCGACGGGTCGCTGCCGCCCGACTGGGGCACCGACTCGATCGCCACCCGGGTTGCCGGCCAGAAGTGCATGGCCGCCTTCTCGAAGTACACCCCGACGATGATGGGCGGCGCCGCCGACCTGAGCGAGTCGACCAAGACCGAGTTCCCCGGCGGTGAGAGCGAGCACTTCAGCCCGACCCAGCCCGGCCGCAACGTCTTCTTCGGCGTGCGCGAGCACGGCATGGGCGGAGCGGTCAACGGGATGGCCGCCCACGGCGGGATCCTGCGCCCCTACGGCTCGACCTTCATGCAGTTCTCCGACTACATGCGCGGCGCCGTTCGCCTCTCGGCGCTGATGGAGCTGCCGGTCGCCTGGGTTTACACGCACGACTCGATCGGCCTCGGCGAGGACGGCCCGACCCACCAGCCGGTCGAGCACCTGGCGGCCCTGCGGGCCATCCCGCAGCTGACCGTCATCCGCCCCTGCGACGCCGACGAAACCGCCGAGGCGTGGCGGTTGACCATCAACGGCCTCCACGGCCCGGCCGCCTTCGCGCTCAGCCGCCAGAACCTTCCCGTCTACGAGCGCGGCGAGGGCAAGCCCTTCGCCTCGGCGGCCGGACTCGACAGGGGCGCCTACGTGATGCGCGAGGCCGACGGCGACCTCCAGGCGATCGTCGTCGGTACCGGCAGCGAGGTCGAGGTGGCGATCGCCGCCGCCGACCGGCTCGCCGCCGACGGGATCGCCGCCCGGGTCGTCTCGTTCCCGAGCTGGGAGCTCTTCGAGGCCCAGGACCAGGCCTACCGCGACTCGGTCTTCCCCGAGGGCGTGCCGTCGGTGGCCGTCGAGGCCGGGATCGCCCAGGGCTGGGAGCGCTGGGTCGACGGAGTGGTTTCGGTGGACAGGTTCGGCGCGTCGGCGCCGGGCCCGGAGGTGATGGAGAAGCTGGGGATCACCCCGGACAACGTTGTCGACAAGGTGAAGGAGCTGGTCAAGTGAAGCTCTACGTCTGTTACGGAGACTGGAAGCGGCCGATGTTCGGCCACAAGCACCCGTGCGGCGAGGCCCACCAGGCCCTGCTGGACGCCGGTTACGACCCGGAGGTCGTGAAGGTCTACGGCCTGGGTCCGCTGCCGATGTGGATGCAGCCCAAGCGCAGGCAGGTCGTGGACCTGACCGGCAGCCCCTGGGTGCCCGCACTCGAGCTCGACGATGGCACCGGGATCGGCGACTCCAAGGCGATCATCGCCTGGGCGAAGGCCAATCCCGCCCCGGCCGCCTAGCGCCGCAGCCCGGCCCCGGCGCTACCGCAGCGCCGGTCAGCGCAGGACGAAGAAGCCGTCGCCAAGCTGGGCGATGACGTCGGTCAGCGGCCGGTCGCTCACCGGTATGGCGCCGGAGAAGGGCTCCCAGAGCGCGATCACCAGCGCGATGTCGACGGCCACCACCGCGACCAGCAGCACGATCAGCCGCCCGGTCTTCGGCCGCCCGACGGTCAGCGCCGCGGCGTTGACGACCACCGCCAGCCCGGCGAGGAAGAGCGCGAAGACGAAGAGGTCGGGCAGGTGATCGCTCTGGGCAGTCACCCGCTCGCGCCGGGCCGTGGTCAGGTCGTCGAGCGAGGCGAGCATCTCGGCGCCTGCCTGAGTCGTGGTGCCCGGGGCCGAGGCGGCGTCGCGCACGCCGGTCTCCAGCCCCTGGATCGAGGACTCGAGCGGCTCGGGCATCGGGTCGTCGAGCGTCAGCTCCCAGCCCGGTCCCAGGTCGGTCTCCAGGAATCGCTTAAGGGGAGCGTGGGCCTGCCGGGACGGCACCTCGGCGGTCGCCCAGGCCAGCCGGGCGGCGGCCGAGGCCTCGCGGGCCACGGCGTCCTGGGCCCGGTTCCAGTTGTCGACCTGGCCCACGAGCGTCAGCCCGGCGATGATCCCGAAGATCGCGCAGAGCCCGGGCATCAGCTGCCCGGCGACGACGTGGTGGTTCTCGCGCGGCTGGTCCCGCGAGACGCGTTCCAGGAGCCGGCGGACGGCGAGGGCGGCCCCGGTGAAGAGCGCCACCGAGCCCAGCACGATCAGCCAGCCGGGAAGCGAAGAGAGCCAGGCCATCTCAGTCCCTCACGACGTGCGTCGAGCAGATGAAGTCCTGCATCGCCCGGTTCTGCGCGTCCCAGAGTGGCCAGAGGTAGAAGACCAGGACGATCACCGTCCCGCCGATCACCGTCACCGCGTTGCCGATCGTCGCGATCAGCCCGTAGAGGAGGCCCATCACCAGGAACTGCCTCACCAGTGCGGGCCCGTAGGTCATCGCCTGGCCGTTGTCGCGCACCACGCGGATACCCATCGCCTGCATGCCCCAGGTCCGGCCGTTGTTGGCCCCCCGGCGGGCCATGGTCATCGGCTGGTAGGTCAGCTCGACCACCAGCGACCAGACGACGATCACGAGGATCGCGCCGCCCAGCCGCGCAGTGTCGGCGGCGCTCAGGCCAGGGATTCGCCCGTCCACCGTCTGGCCATCCTGGATGCTCTCGATGTCGATCGCCTGCCAGTCGACGCCGGCGCCGATCACGATCGCGATCACGATCGCGGGAATCAGGAAGGCGAGCTTGATCAGCGCGTCGATCACGTAGGCCACGGCGCGCGGCCACCAGGCGGCGAGCGTGTGGCTCGCCCCGCCGATCTCGATCGTCGGCTGGGCCCCCGGCGTCGCCGGCGCTGTGACGCGGGGCGCATCGGTGGAGCCGGCCGGCGGAGCCTGCCCCGGCTCCGGGGCAGGAGCCTGGGGGGCCGGGGGGGCAGGAGTCGCGGCGGGCGGCGCGGGGGTTGGCGGCGCAGGGGCCGCGGCCGGCGCCGGAATCCTCGGGCGCGCGGCGGTGTGGGCCGTCCAGGCGGTGCCGTCCCACCAGCGCAGGTCGGCCTCGCGGCGCGGGTCCTCGTACCAGCCGGGCTGCGGCAGCGGATCGCTCATCGCTCGATCCCGCTCACGAAGAGCGCCTGGGCGCTGGCGCCGAAGCGCCCACCGGTGTCGTAGAGATCTCCGGTCGACATTCCGGTTCCATCATCGGAGATCGAGGTGACGGCGTCGAGGGCGACCCACTCTCCCTGCGGCTCGCGCCCCAGGGTCACCGAGAGGTCGGGGTTGATGAAGGCGTGGCGGCCCCAGTCGAGGATCGAGCTGATCCCGTTGCCGAAGTCGGCGGTGGCCATCGCCCTTTGCACCGGCCTGGTCTCCTCGCCGGCCACGACCGGCACCTTCAGGCGCATCCAGGCCATCGCCGGCCCGGGGACCTCCCAGCGCTCCTTGCCGCCGGCGAGCCGGATCTCCATCGCGTCGCCGCCGAACATCTGGCCGCCGAGCATCTCGGAGTCGAAGGCCACCGGGTCCGGCGCCCGGTCCGGTGCGGGCTCGGGGGCGGGAGCGAAGCCCTGCCTCTCCGATTCGCCCTCCTCCCGGCGGATCCGCAGCGCCTGGGCGCGCACCACCTCCTCGCCCTCGCAGAGCACGCTGGCGGCCACCAGCTGGACGCGCCGACCCGGGCGGGTCACCTCGGTCACCACCTCCAGGGGCGCGATCGGTACAGGTCGCACGAGGTCGAGCGTCAGCCGGGCGATCCGCATCGGCGCCGGTGCCTCGACCGACTCGATCACCCCGGCCAACAGCGCCGCCGGCGCCCCGCCGTGCTGGTGATCAGGGCTCCACGGGCCCCGCGTAAGCTCGCCGGACTCGAAGCGCCCGTCGCCGAGCGGCGTGTAGACGGCTTCGCTCACGCGGGAAGCGTAAGGGGAGCCGGCCGTTTGGGGACCGTCCCCCCGGGGGCTATTCTCAGCCGTTCAGCGGCCGTGCCCGTCCACGGGGAGGCAGTAAGTGCAGGAGATGGTCATCTACGGAGTCAGTTTCGACATGGTCGGCAAGCAGCCGATCGTGCTCCTCAAGACCGTCGACGGCAACCGTTTCCTGCCGATCTGGATCGGCCACCCCGAGGCCGCCTCGATCCTGATGCGCCTCCAGGGCGCCAGCACCCCGCGCCCGATGAGCCACGACCTCTTCGTCGACATGCTCACCGAGCTCGACGTCACCTGCTCCCAGGTGGCGGTCACCGAGCTGCGCGACAACACCTTCTTCGCCTCGATCACCCTGCGTCAGGGCGAGAACGAGTTCGAGATCGACTCGCGCCCCAGCGACGCCCTCGCGCTCGCCGTCCGCACCGACGCCCCGATCTACGCCGCCGAGGAAGTGATCGAGGAGTCGGCGATCGAGTTCGAGCACGAGGTCGAGGACACCGAGGAGGTCGTCGACCGCTTCAAGGAGTTCCTCGACGAGGTCTCGCCGGAGGACTTCGCCGGCGGGGACAGCTAGGCCGCGGCCAGCGCCTCCTCGACCGCCTGGCCGACGAACTCGTCGAATCCGATCCCGGCCGCCTCGATCGACTGGGGCAGCAGGCTCGTGTCGGTGAGCCCGGGGATCGCGTCGGCCTCCAGCACCTTCGGCACGCCGTCGCGCTCGTCGAGCAGCATGTCCACCCGGGCGAAGCTGCGCAGCCCCAGCAGCTCGACGGTCCGCTCGGCGGTCTCCCGAGCCGTCGCCGCGGTCTCCTCGTCGAGCTCGGCCGGGCAGCTCAGCACCGCGCTGCCGATCGTGTAGCGGGCCTCGAAGTCGTAGAAGCGGTCCTCGGTCGGCCGCGCCTCGACCACCGGCAGCGCGACCCCGCGGAAGACCGGCACCGCCAGCTCGCGGCCGGGGATGAACTCCTCGATAAGCGCGCGGTCGCTGTAGGAGAAGGCCGAGAGCAGCGCCTCGGGGAGCTCGTCGGCGCCGGAGGCGAACCGCACCCCCAGGGCGCTGCCCTGCCGGCAGGGCTTGACCACGACGGGGAAGCCGAGCTTCTCGCCGACCCGCGCAAGCGCCTGCGAGCCGCCGAACTCGCGCAGCGCCGTCTCGCTGAACGAGAGGGCCCGCGGGGTACCGATTCCCTCGGCGTCGAGCAGCTCCTTGGTCACCTGCTTGTCCCAGGCGCGGGCGCAGGCCGCCGGCGAGGAGCCGGTGTAGGGGAGGTCGAGGGTCTCGAGCAGCTCCTGGAGGCTGCCGTCCTCGCCGTCGCGCCCGTGGAGCGCGATGAAGACCAGGTCGGGGGAGAGCTCGGCCAGCCGGGGCACGAGGTCGGTTCCCACGTCGATCCCGGTCGGGGCGTGGCCGAGGCGGGCGAGGGCCTCCTCGACGCGGTCGCCCGAGGCCAGCGAGACCTGGCGCTCGAGTGAGCGCCCGCCCTTGAGCACGGCAACGTTCAGCCCGCCGCTCATCCCTGCCGCCTCCGTTCCTCGTCGCGCCGGGGCAGCTCGACCACGTCGGCCAGCGGGCCGGCCTCCTGCGCCGGGATTGCCGGGAAGGAGCCGGTGATCGCCCCGTAGAGCTCGATCTGCTCGGCCACGAGCACCCCGATCCGCCGGATCCCCTCCTCGATCGTCACCGGGTCGGAGGCCGAGAAGTTGAGACGCATCGAGGAGGAGCCGTCTCCGTTCACGAACGCCGCGCGCCCGGGAACGAAGGCCACGTTGGCCGCCAGGGCGCGGGCCAGGAGGTCGGTCGTGTCGATGAACTCCGGCAGCGTCGCCCAGACGAAAAGCCCGCCCTGCGGCCGGGTCCAGGTCGCCGCCGGCGGGAAGTGGGCCTCGAGGGCGGAGAGCATCGCGTCGCGCCGGCCGGTGTAGATCTCCCGCAGCTCGTCGATGTAGCCGCCCCACTGGCCGCTGGCCATGTAGCCCGAGACGAAGAGCTGGGTGAAGGGGGAGGGGCAGAGGGTCGTCGCCTGGGCTCCGAGCACGAGCTTCTCCATCACCGGCCGCGGCGCGATCGCCCAGCCCAGCCGTAGTCCGGGAGCCAGCATCTTGGAGAAGGTCCCGGCGTGGACCACGAACCGACCCCCGTCGAGCTCGAGCAGGGTCGGCAGCGGGGCTCCCTCGTAGCGCAGCAGGCTGTAGGGCTCGTCCTCGAGCACGATCAGCTCGCGCTCGGCGGCGATCTCCACGAGGCGGCGTCGGCGCGGGAGCGACATCGTCACCCCGGCCGGGTTCTGGAAGGTGGGAACGGTGTAGATGAACTTCGGCCGGCGGCCCTCGGCCTCCAGGCGCGCGAGCGTCTCCTCGAGCTCGTCGACCTTCATCCCGTCCCCATCCATCCCCACCTGGACGACGTCGGCCTGGTAGGAGCTGAAGGTCGGCACGGCGCCCGGGTAGGTCGGCCCCTCGGCGACGATCACGTCGCCCGGGTCGATCAGCGCCTTGCAGACCAGGTCGATCACCTGCTGGCCGCCGGTGGTGACCAGGACGTCGCCGGGGTCGACCCCGACCCCCTGCCACTCCATCACCTGGGCAATCGCCTCGCGGGTGGAGGCCAGCCCGTTCGTGGGTCCGTACTGGAGCGCCCGGGCCGAGTCCTCGCGAGCCACCTGGCCCATGACCCGGGCCATCTCCTCCGGGGGGAAGCTCGCCGTGTCCGGCAGTCCCCCGGCCAGCGAGATCACCTCCGGGTGCTCGGTGATCGCCATCAGGTCGCGCATCACCGAGGAGGTCATCACCCGGGTGCGCGAGGCGAAGAGCGCCGCGTAGCGGCGCAGGTCCCGGGAGGGCGATGGCCCTTCGCCGCCGGCCCCTTGCTTCTCTAGAGTCATCCCTCCCGCACGGTACCCGACCGCCCCGTGATTTCCGCCGAAAAGAAGCCTCCTCTCCCGGGCCCGATCGGCCCGCCGTGCTGAGGCTTCCGGCAGCGCTCGGCGGCCTGGTCGCGCTCGCCCTCCTGGTGCCGGCCGGCGCGCAGGCCAGCGGCACCGGCGGCTCCGGCCCGCAGCGCGCGGTCGACGAGGCGCAGGCCGAGAAGATCGCCGCCCGGGTGCCGAAGCTCGCGGAGATCCACCGCGAGAACCCAGACTCCTACTTCAGCGCGATCCGTAAGCCCGGCCAGCGCTGGGAGGTCTCCCTCTGGGACCCGGGCAAGAGCTCCAAGCAGGTCGGCCTGGCGATCATCGACGCCCGCAGCGGCAAGGTGGTCGAGTCGTGGACCGGCTTCCAGGTCGCCTGGTCGATGGCCCGCGGCTACCCGGGGGCGTTCGGAAGGTCGGTCAACTCGCCGTGGGTCTGGGTGACGCTCAGCGTGCTCTTCTTCCTGCCTTTCTTCGACTGGCGAAAGCCGTTTCGCTGGCTCCACTTCGACCTGCTCGTACTGCTCGGCTTCGGCGTGTCGCTGGCCTTCTTCAACGACGCCAACCTCGGGATCTCGGTCCCGATCAGCGGGCTCCTGCTCGCCGTGCTGCTGGCGCGGCTGCTGGCCATCGGCCTGCGGCGCTCCGGGCGCGAGCCGCCCCCGCTGCGCCTCCTCTTCCCCTGGCAGGCGCTGCTCTTCATCGGCCTCTTCCTGCTCGGCTTCCGCGCGGCGCTCAACATGGTCGACGGCAACGTGATCGACGTCGGCTACGCGGGGGTGATCGGCGCCGACAAGCTCCTGCACGGCAACGCCCTCTACGGGGCCTTCCCCAAGGACAACGGCGCCGGCGACACCTACGGCCCGCTCCTCTACCTGGCCTACGCGCCCTTCGAGCTGATCTGGCCGTGGCAGGGCCGCTGGGACGACCTGCCGGCCGCCCACGCCGCGGCCGGCGTCTTCGACGTGGCCTGCGTCGCGGCGCTCTTCCTGATCGGCCGCCGCCTTCGCGACAACGCCCTCGGGGTGATCCTCGCCTACGCCTGGCTGGCCTTCCCGTTCACGGTCTACGTCACCAACTCGGGCAGCAACGACGCCCTGCCGGCGGCGCTCGTGCTCTTCGCGCTCGCCCTCCACGCGCGGCCGATGGCCCGCGGCGCGCTGACCATGGCCGCGGGCATGTCGAAGTTCGCCCCGCTGGCGCTCCTGCCGCTGATGGCCACGCACGGAATGCGCGACGGCTGGCTGCGGCGTTCCACGCGCTGGAAGCGCCTCGGCCTCTTCGTCCTAGGGGCGCTCCTGGTCCTCGGGCTCGCCGCCGCGCTCGTCTTCCCGACGACGAGCGCGGAGACCTTCTGGGAGCGGACCGTCGGCTACCAGGTCGGCCGCGAGGCTCCGTTCTCGGTCTGGGGCTTCTACGGCGGCGGCTGGGAGGTCGCCCAGAAGGTCGTGCAGGCGGCAACGCTGGTCGGCGCGGTGGCCGTCGCCTTCGTTCCCCGTCGCGACGACCTCATCGGCCTCGCCGCGCTCGCCGGGGCGGTGCTGGTCGCCGTCGAGCTCTCGGCGACCTACTGGTTCTACCTCTACATCGTCTGGTTCCTGGGCCCGGCGCTGGTCGCCTTCCTGGCCCGTCCGGCGCTCTCCGGCCTGCCGGTCAGGCGGCCGCGGGCAGAAGCACCTGCTCGATCGAGCCCGCCTGCAGCCGCTGCGGGCACTCGATGACCACCCCGTTGAGCCACGGGTCCTCCTCGGAGGTCTCGAAGCGCACGTTCATCTGGCTCACCAGCGCCTCGATCGCCTGCTCCTTCTTCACGCCGATCACCCCGCCGCGCGGGCCGGTCATTCCCACGTCGGTGATGTAGGCCGTCCCGCCCGGGAGCACGCGGGCGTCGGCGGTCGGCACGTGGGTGTGGGTGCCGACGACGGCGCTCACCCTCCCGTCGAGGTGCCAGCCGAGCGCGACCTTCTCGCTGGTGGCCTCGGCGTGCATGTCCACGAGGATCTGGTCGGCCCCGGCGGCGGTCAGCTCCTCGACGGCGCTGTCGGTGTGCTGGAAGGCCGGGTGGCCGGCGCGCAGGAAGACGTTCCCCGAGACGTTCACCACGCCGAGCTTCGTCCCGGAGGCCGACTCGACCAGGCAGCTTCCGTGGCCGGGCTGCGAGCGCAGGTAGTTGACCGGCCGCAGGATCCGCTCCTGGTCGTCGAGGTATTCGAGGATCTCGCTGCGGCGGTAGGTGTGGTTGCCGAGCGTGATCACGTCGACGCCGGCCTCCAGCAGCTCGTCGGCGATCTTCGGCGTGATGCCCAGGCCGCCGGCGACGTTCTCGGCGTTGACGACGGTGAAGTCGGGGGAGAAGCGATCCTTCAGCCCCGGGAGCAGGCCGAGCAGGGTGCGGCGGCCCAGGCCGCCGACCACGTCGCCCACGAAAAGGATCGTTGCCGCTCCGTCGCCCACCCGCCCAGTCTGCCGCACGGGCGCTTCCGGCGGCTCGGCGGCCCCTCCCTAAGATGGCCCCGATGGCCTTCCCGCAGACCCGCATGAGGCGCCTGCGCCGCACCGCCGGACTGCGTTCGCTCGTCCGCGAGGAGCGGCTTGAGCCGGCCAGCCTCGTCCTGCCGATCTTCGTCGCCGAGGGGATCTCCGAGCCCGAGCCGGTCGAGGCAATGCCCGGAGTGATGCGCCAGTCGCTCTCCGGCGCCGTCGCGGAGGCCCGGGAGGCCGCCGCGCTCGGGGTCGGCGGGGTGATCCTGTTCGGAATTCCCTCCGCCCGCGACGCTGAGGGCTCGAGCGCCTGGGCCGCCGACGGAATCGTCCAGCAGGCGCTGCGCGAGATCGCCGCCGCCGACACCGGGCTCGTCCTCATCGCCGACACCTGCCTCTGCGAGTACACCGAGCACGGCCACTGCGGCCCGCTCGACGCGACCGGGGCCGACGTGGACAACGACGCGGCCCTCGAACTCCTGGCCCGCACCGCCGTCAGTCAGGCCCAGGCCGGCGCCGACATCGTCGCGCCCAGCGACATGATGGACGGCCGCGTTGGAGCCATCCGCGAGGCGCTCGACTCTGCGGGCCTGGCCCAGGCCGCGATCATGGCCTACAGCGCCAAGTTCGCCTCTGCCTTCTACGGCCCGTTCCGCGAAGCCGCCGGCTCGAGCCCGGAGAAGGGCGACCGCCGCGGCTACCAGATGGACCCCGCCAACCTTCGCGAGGCGCTCCGCGAGGCGCGCCTGGACCTGGAGGAGGGCGCCGACATCGTCATGGTCAAGCCGGCGCTGCCCTACCTGGACGTGATCCGGCGCGTTGCCGATGAGACCGACGCTCCGGTCGCCGCGTACAACGTCAGCGGCGAGTATGCGATGGTGAAGGCAGCCGCCGCGGCCGGTGCGCTCGACGAGCGCGAATGCGTCCTCGAGGCGCTGTTGGCCATTCGGCGGGCCGGTGCCCGTATAACGATCACCTACCACGCCAAGGAAGCAGCCCGATGGCTTCAAGAGAACTAGCCGCCAAGCCCAAGGTCCGCAGCCGCAAGGACGGCGCCGCCGTCCCGCTGAGCGACCGCGACCGCGAGCTTCTCAACCTGATGCAGGGCTCGTTCCCGATCGCCGAGCGCCCGTACGCCGAGGTCGCCGCCGAGATGGGGATCTCCGAGGACGAGGTGCTCGCCGACGTCCAGCGCCTGCTCGACGACCGCATCATCCGCCAGGTCACCCCGATCTACGACACCCGCGCCTTCGGCTACGGCTCGATGCTCGTCGCCGCCAAGATCGACCCCGAACACCCCTGGCGCGCCGCCAAGATCGTCAACTCCCACCCCGGTGTCTCACACAACTACCTGCGCAACCACGACTTCAACATGTGGTTCACGATCGCCGTGGAGGAGGACTCCAAGCTCGGCCTCCAGGGAACCCTCGACGTCCTCCAGGAGCTGACCGGGGCGGAGTCGATCCGCCAGCTCCCCACGCTCAAGCTGTTCAAGATCCGCATGGACCTCGAGATGCAGGGCGACACCGACTCGCTCGCCTCGCAGGGCAAGGTCGAGGAGGCGGTCGAGCTCGAGCGCCAGAGCTACGACCAGTTCGACCGCGACGTCGTCGTGGCCACCCAGGGAAACCTCCCCGTCGTCTCCGAACCGTGGGCGCCGGCCGCCGAGCAGCTCGGTATCCCGGTCGACGACCTGCTCGCCCACCTTCGCGGAATGCAGGAGCGCGGCCTGCTGCGGCGCGTGGCCGGGATCCTCTTCCACCGCCGCGCCGGCTTCTCGGCCAACGGGATGGGGGTCTGGAAGGTGCCGGAGGACCAGATCGAGGAGATCGGCCCCCAGATGGCCGCCTTCCGCGGGATCTCCCACTGCTACCAGCGCCCGACCTACGAGGACTGGCCCTACCAGGTCTTCACCATGGCCCACGGGCGCTCCAAGGAGGAGTGCGACGCGATCCTCGACACGATCGCCGACCAGTTCCCGATCGAGGACCGGGCCACGCTCTACTCGAGCACCGAGTTCAAGAAGGTCCGGCTCCTCTACTTCACCGACGACTTCCGCAACTGGGAACACGAGTACGCCGGCGTCTGAGATGGGCGTCTCGCTGCGCGACACCCGCTCGGAGGAGCTCTACGCCCGCGCCCGCCAGTATCTCCCGGGAGGGGTGAACTCACCGGTCCGCGCGATGGGCGCGATCGGGCGCGACCCGATCTTCATCGAGCGCGGCGTCGGCGCCGAGATCACCGACGTCGACGGCAACACATACGTCGACTACGTCTGCTCGTGGGGGCCGCTGATCCTCGGCCACGCCAACCCCGCGGTCGTCGCGGCGATCGACGAGGTCGCTGCCGGCGGAACGACTTTCGGGGCGCCTACCGCGATCGAGGTCGACCTCGCCGAGGAGGTTTCGCGCCGCGTTCCCGGCATCGAGATGCTGCGGATGACCAGCTCCGGCACCGAGGCGGCGATGAGCGCCATCCGCCTGGCCCGGGCGGCCACCGGGCGCACCACGCTGCTGAAGTTCGCCGGCGCCTACCACGGCCACCTCGACGGCCTGCTCGCCCAGGCCGGCAGCGGGCTGGCTACGCAGTCGCTTCCGACCAGCCCCGGCGTCCCCGAGGCGGCTACCGCGGCGACCGTCGTCGTGCCCTGGAACGACCCGGACGCCGTCCGCGAGGCGGTCGGCGCCAACGAGCTCGCGGCGATCCTCGTCGAGCCCTACCCGGCCAACATGGGGCTCGTCCCGCCGCGGGAGGGCTTCCTCGAGCTGCTGCGCGAGCTGGCCGACGAGAGCGGCGCCCTGCTCGTCTTCGACGAGGTGATCTCCGGCTTCCGCGTCGCCCCCGGCGGCGTGCAGGAGCTCGCCGGCGTCGTCCCCGACCTGACCGTGGTCGGCAAGATCCTCGGCGGCGGCCTCCCCGCCGCCGCCTACGGCGGCTCGCGCGAGCTGATGGAGCTGATCGCGCCGGCCGGCGAGGTCTACCAGGCGGGAACGCTGAGCGGGAATCCGCTGGCAGTCGCCGCGGGGCTGGCAACGCTGCGCCAGCTCGACGAGGCGGCCTACGCCCGCCTGGCCTCCACCACCGAGACCCTCGCCGACGGCCTGCGTGCCGGCGCGGAGGCGGCCGGGGTGCCGGTCGAGGTCGTCGGGGTGACCGGCCTGGTCACCGTCTTCTTCAGCGACCGCCCGGTAACCGACTACGCCGGCGCCCAGGCCTGCGACACCGAGCGTTACGGGGCGTGGTGCCGGGAGCTGCTGGCCCGCGGGGTCTACCCGCCGCCCTCGCAGTTCGAGGCCTGGTTCCCCTCGATCGTCCACGACTCCGGCCAGCTGGCCCTCACCATCGACGCGGCGGCCGCCGCCTTCTCCGAGGTCGCGTGAGCGAGGCGCTGGCTGCCGTCGTCGCGGAGGTCCGCGCCGAGGGCGGCCTGCTCGCCGGCGCCCTGGTGGAGGAGCCCCCGGCCGGCACGGTCGACTGGGGCGGGCTTGCCGCCTCGGGTCCACGGGCCGGCGACCCGGAGGTCGTGGCGCTGTCGGTCGAGGCGGTCCGGGAGGGCTACCTCCTCCATCGCGGCTGCCCGCGCATCTTCGACGGCTCCGACCGGGACCTCGCCCTGCTTGCCGGCGACCGGCTCTACGCCCTGGGCCTCGCGGGCCTGGCCCGGGCCGGGATGCTCGACGCCGTCGCCGAGCTGGCGGCGGTTATCGCGTGCTGCGCCCACGCGGCCGCGGCCGGCGACGAAGAGCTAGCCGAGGCCGCATGGGAGGCCGGCGCCACCGGTATCGGCTGGGGCCGCTCCGCGGAGCTGGCCGGCGCCTGGGAGGCCGCACGGGCCGGGGAGCCCGGCGCCGCGGGCGCCCTGCGCGATGCGGCGCGCCAGGAACGCGGCGATTTGGCGCAAACGCGCTGACCCGACGGCCTTTCGGGCGCGCCGCGTCGTAAGATCCATCACCGGTACTGTTTGCCCGTCGGGCGACGTGCCCGACTTCATCGTGGCCGACAGAAAAGAACCCAAGAGCAAGTACACGATCGACCGCCAGATCCCGGGCGCTTTCGAGGGTGAGACCGTCACCCGCCGGCGCGCGATGGTGATCGGCGGCCAGGCCGCCGGTGCGGTGGCCGGCGCGGCGATCATCCTTCCCGCACTGGGCTTCGCGGTCGGACCGGTCTTCGAGAAGGAGGACCAGCCCTGGCAGTCGGTCGGCAAGGTCGACGAGTTCAGCCAGGACACCTACGTGCCGCGCACGATTACCCTTACCCAGGGCATTGGTGACGCCGGCAAGTCGACGGTCTACCTGCGCGAGTACAACCCCAACGTCGATACCGAGAAGCGCGACGAGTACAACGAGTACATCGCGGTCTCCACGCTCTGCATGCACCTTGGCTGCCCGGTCCGCTTCACCGCCGCGGCCCAGCGCTTCATCTGCCCGTGCCACGGCGGTGTCTACGACTTCGTCGGCAAGGTCACCGGTGGCCCCCCGGTCCGCCCGCTCGACCGCTTCTACACCCGGGTCGAGGACGGAACCGTCTTCATCGGCCCGCGCTTCTCGGTCAACAGCGAGCTGCGCCGCTTCTCGCCACGTGACCCGGGCGAGCCGCTCGACGGAGTTGGCCAGTACCTCTACCCGTCCCGTCCCTCGATGCGAAAGCTCCCGAACACCTAGGGGATCCCGACGATGCCGAAACTGAAGCTTCCCGCCCCGCCGATCCCCGACCGCGTCGCCCCGAAGCCCAAGCGCCCGGGCAAGAAGACCGGCCCGGAGAACCTCAAGGAGCACGCCGGCGAGGCCGGCGCCTCCGCTGTCGACTGGATCGACGAGCGCACCTCGCTCTCCGGCGGCGCCCGCTGGCTGATGTTCCGCAAGGTCCCCAAGGGGACCAACTGGTTCTACACGCTCGGGTCGGCCACGATGTTCGCCTTCCTCTCGCAGGCGGTTACCGGCGTCTTCCTGGCCATGTACTACGACCCGTCGGCCACCCGCGCCTACGAGTCGATCCGCTACATCAACAACGAAGTCTTCCTCGGCGAGTTCGTCCACGCGATGCACAAGTGGGGCTCGTCGGTGATGGTGATCCTGATCTTCCTGCACATGGGCCGCACCTTCTTCTTCGGCGCCTACAAGTACCCGCGCGAGCTCAACTGGGTGATCGGCGTCGTCCTCCTGGTGCTGACCATGACGATGGCCTTCACCGGCTACCTGCTGCCCTTCGACCAGCGCTCCTACTGGGCGACGATCGTCGGCGTGAACATCAACGGCACCGGTCCGATCGTCGGTCCCTACCTCTCCGAGTTCCTGAGAGCCGGGCCGTACTTCGGGGCCACCACGCTCTCGCGGTTCTACGCCATACACATGCTCCTCGTGCCCGGCGCGATAGCCGCCCTGATGGGCTTCCACCTCTACCTCGTGGCCAAGCTCGGCACCACCGCCCCGCCGTGGGTCAAGGCCGAGCCGCCGGAGAAGCTCCGTGAGGAGAGCGTCACGGCATGAACAAGCAGGAGAAAGAGCAGTACCTGCGCGACTACGGGATCCTGAAGTCGCAGGGCAAGCCGTTCTTCCCGTACGCCGTCACCAAGGACAGCGTCATGGCGATCCTGGTGATGGTCGTCATCATCCTGATGGCGCTGATCCTGGGCGCCGAGCTCGGCCCGAAGGCCGACCCGACCACAACCACGTACACGCCGCGTCCGGAGTGGTACTTCTTCTTCCTCTTCGAGCTGCTGAAGGTGATCAAGGAGCCGTGGCTCACGCCGCTGGCCACGATCGGCGTGCCGACGATCTGCCTGATCCTGCTCTTCCTGCTCCCGTTCTACGACCGCAACCCCGAGCGCCGTCCCGAGCGGCGCCCGATCGCCGCCACCGCCGGCGTCCTGACCATCTTCGCCATCGGCTTCCTCACCTACCTGGGCGCTTCGGCCGGTCCGCCGACCGAGATCGAGATCCCGGTCCCGGCCAACGTCAAGGCCCAGGGTCCCGAGGCGGTCGCCAACTTCAACGCCGGCGAGCAGGTCGTCGCCCAGTCGGGCTGCGCCGCCTGCCACCAGTTCGGCGAGAACGGCAACCACGGGCCCGGGCCGAAGCTGACCAACATCGGTGCCCGCCTCCCCGCCCAGGCGATCGAGCGCACCCTGGTCAACCCGACCGCGCCGATGCCCTCCTACGCTGCGATCCAGCAGGAGGACCCCAAGCAGTTCCGCCAGATGGTCGACTACCTGGCGAACCTCAAGTAGGACCCTTCCCGTGACCACCGGCCCCGCGTCCGGCACCCTCGAGGAGCCCCAGGTGCGGGCGATGTTCGACCGCATCGCCGGCGTCTACGACCTGATGAACTCGGTGATGACCGCCGGGATGCACCACCGCTGGCGCAGCCGCGCGGTCGACCTGGCCCGTGTCGGCCCCGGCGACACCGTTCTCGACGTGGCAACCGGTACCGGCGACCTCGCTGTCGAGCTCGCCGCCCGCGTCATGCCCGGCGGCGAGGTGATCGGCTCCGATTTCTCCGAGGAGATGCTCGACCGTGCCCGCGTCAAGGAGCCGGGGATCGAGTGGGAGTGGGCCAACGCGATGGAGCTCCCCTATGAGTCGGGCCGCTTCGACGCGGTGACCGTCGGCTTCGGCGCGCGCAACTTCTCCGACCTGGACCAGGGGCTCTCCGAGATGGTGCGCGTCACGCGCCCCGGCGGCCGGGTCGTCGTCCTGGAGATCACCACGCCGACGAAGCCGCCGCTCTCGACCTTCTTCGAGATGTGGTTCGACACGATCGTGCCCCAGCTGGGGAAGGTGGCCGGCGACCCCGACGCCTACGAGTACCTGCCCAGCTCGGTGCGCCGCTTCCCCGACGCACCGAACCTCGCGGCCCGCATGGCCGGCGCCGGCCTGGAGGACGTCGGCTGGCTCATCACCGCCGGCGGGATCATCGCGATCCACCACGGCGCCGTACCCGGTTCGTGACCGACCCCACTCCGCAGACCGCCGAGCTGGTTATCGCCGGCGGCGAGCACGTGCCCGGGCTCCTGCGCGAGGTGGAGGCGTGCCTGGGCCAGGAGGCCGTCTCGTGGGGTGAGCCGGTCGGCCCGCACGGCGAGCAGACGATCAGCGCCGGCGGCAAGCGCCTGCGCCCGCTCCTTCTCCTGCTGGTCGCCGGTCCGCCGGCCGGCCCCGAGGGCTCGGCCCGGCTGGTTCACGGAGCGGCGGCGATCGAGCTGATCCACAGCGCCACCCTCGTCCACGACGACGTGCTCGACAACGCTGACCTGCGCCGCGGCCGGCCGACGGTCTTCGCCACTGCCGGCCCGGGGATGGCTACCGCCACCGGCGATCTTCTCTTCGCCCGCGCCTTCAGCCTCGTGACCTCGGTCGACGACCTCCTGGCGGTGCGGGAGCTCAGCGAGGCCTGCTCTGGGCTGGCCCGCGGCGAGCTGCTGCAGAGGGAGGACGCCTGGAACATGGGGGTGAGCGTCGAGCGATACCTCGAGCGCTGCCGCCTGAAGACCGCCGCGCTCTTCGAGGCGGCCTGTACGATCGGTGCCGACGCCGGCGGCCTCGACCCCGAGCCGCTGCGCGACTTTGGCCGGCGGATCGGGCTGGCCTTCCAGCTCCTCGACGACGTGCTCGACGTCTCCGGGCCGCCGGAGCGCACCGGCAAGCCGCGCGGCACCGACCTGCTCGACGGCACGGTGACGCTGCCGCTGATCCTCGCCGCCGAGCGCGATCCCTCGATCGCTGCCGTCGACCTTCGCTCCATCGAAGACGCCGAGGCGGCAGCCGAGCTCTGCGATCGCATCGAGGCCACCGGCGCGCTTGAGGAATCCCGTGCCCGGGCGCTTGAGATGGTCGCGGAGGCCAAGGAGCTGCTGCCGCCGGACCTCGATGCCGACCGCCGCCGGGCCCTCGAGCTCGTCGCCGACGGCGTCGTGGCCCGCTACAGCTGACCACCAGCTTGGCGCGGGCGCGCCTGCGGCTGGAACGTCTGCGGCCTGCCGGTCCGCAGCGCCAGCGCGCCTAGAAGTCTTCGGGAAGGATCAGGTCCTGCTCGAGCGCCCGCGCGAAGCGTTCGATCTCGCGCTCGGCGTTGTCGCTCGCCAGCCTGACCATCGAGAGCTCGAGCAGCGCGCGGGCGCGCTCGTGGAAGAGGGTGAGCTGCTCGGCGAGCTCGTCCTCGATCACGGTGGTTGCCCGCTGCTCGCACTCCGGGCAGCGCAGCTCGAGCTTCCAGGCGTGCTCGCCGTGGCTCTCCCAGCCGGTGGGCTGCACCAGCGGCGAGCTGCAGGATCCGCAGAGGGTGAGGTCGTCGAGCGCGTCGAGCATCGACGTGTCGACCGGCGCTGCGCCGCCCTCGGCCGGCTTGCCTTCCTCGCTCATGGCAAAGGGCTCCCCGTCGACGTAGAGGATCTCCAGCCTGAGGCCGGACGGCAGCACGATGCTGCTGAGTTCTGTGTCGCGGATTTCACGGTCATCGTGTCTCATGGCAACGCCTCTAATGCGCGCTTTCTCTGCCCCCTAAACAACTCCTTCCCGGAAAAGGTGCGCCCGTTGCCAAAATCGGGCGAAGGCGATTTGCCACCCCTCAAACAGGCGGCCGGTACGATGTGTCCATGCCTTCGATCGGCCCTCTCGAACTGGGGATCGTCCTGGTCATCATCCTCCTGATCTTCGGGCCCAAGCGGCTGCCCGGCCTGGGCAAGCAGCTCGGCTCCGGGATGCGCGAGTTCAAGGAGTCGATCACCGGTCGCGGCAGCAAGGACGAGGAAGAGGCACCGAAGGTCGAGGCCACCAAGGCCAGCGAGCCCGAGGCTCCCGCCAAGCCGGCCGAGAAGTCGCCGGCCGCGCCGGCCGACGGTCCTCGCGCCGACAGCTGAGCCGCCATGCCGGTCTTGCGGCCGCTCGGCCATGAGGACCGAATAAGCATCGTCGACCACCTCGACGAGCTGCGCTCGAGGCTCATCTTCTGCGTCGTGGCCCTGGTGGTGATGTTCGCCTTCACCTACTGGCAGAACGCGGAGATCCTGCGGATCGTCAACCAGCCGCTCGTCGACGCGCAGAAGAAGGGGCAGCTCAACCCGCAGAACTCAGCCGACGAGAGCATCCGGTTCGAGAAGCAGCTCTCCGAGGCGGTCAAGGAGCTCACCCCGGCCACCGCGGCGACCGCAAAGGCGCTGAAGGAGATCGCCGCCGAACCCGGCGTCAGCGCCGCCGCCCGGGAGCAGGCCAACGCCGCCGCCGAGCGGCTGGCCACCGCCACGAAGGCCCTCGCCGGAGCCGCCCGCGCCGCACCGACCGACTTCAGCCGAAAACCGCTCACCCTCGGGGTCGCCGAACCGTTCGTAACGACGTTCACCGTCGCCGCCTACGCGGCGCTCCTGCTGACGCTGCCGTTGATCCTCTGGCAGGCCTACGCCTTCGTGCTGCCCGCCTTCGACCGCAGCGAACGCAAGATCGTCATACCGCTCATGGCGCTGGTGCCGATCCTCTTCGCCGGAGGCGTCCTTTTCGGCTACTTCGCGGCGTTACCGAGGGCCGTCGAGTTCCTGCAGAACTTCAACAGCGACCAGTTCAACATCCAGATACAGGCGCGCGACTACTACCGCTTCGTCGTCATCTTCCTCGGGCTGATGGGGCTTGTCTTCCAGATACCCGTCGGCGTCCTGGCGCTCACGCGCACCGGGGTGGTCGACGCCCGCATGCTCTGGAAGCGCCAGGGCTACGTGATCCTCGGAATCGCCGTCGTGGCCGCGATCGCCACCCCGACCCCCGACCCGGTGACGATGCTCGTGACGATGCTCCCGCTCGTGATCCTCTACGAGCTGAGTATCGGGCTGGCCTGGATATTCCGGCCCAAGGGCGGGACGGTGAAGACGCGCTGGGAGAACCTCTGGGACGAGGACGAAGACGACGAGCAGGACCTGATTGCCGCGGAGACCGTCGCCGACGAGGCGCGTGAGGCGGGGACCGGCACCGGCACCGTATCCTGAGCTGAATGCTTTTCGACCTGCGCGGAAAAGGCCGGCGGACCGCCGTCAAGATCATCTACAGCGGCCTGGCCATCCTGCTCGGCGGCGGCCTCGTCTTCTTCGGGATCGGCGGCGCCACCGGCGGGGGCGGCCTCTTCGACGCCTTCAGCGAGAACTCCGGGAACGTCAGCAACGTCTACTCCAAGGAGATCGAGCAGTACGAAAAGAAGGTCGCCACCGACCCCAAGGACGAGGCAGCCTGGCTCGCTCTGGCGCGCCTCCAGGTGCAGAGCGCCTCGGTGGAGGGCTACGACCAGAACACCGGCACCTACAACGCCGAGGGCCGCGCCGAGCTGGAGAAGGCCTCGACCTCCTGGAAGCGCTACCTCGCCCTCGACCCCAAGAAGCCCAACGCCCAGGTCGCTTCGCTCATGGTCAACGCCTACGGGCCGGCGGGGCTCAACGATCCCAAGGCCGCCGCCTCCGCGCTCAAGGAGGTCGTCGCGAGCCGAAAGCCCAATGCCGCCCTTTACTCGCAGCTTTCGATCCTGCTCTACCAGGCAGGGGAGAAGGACCAGTCCAAGCTCGCCGAGGAGCGAGCCCTCGAGCTCGCGCCGGCCGACAAGCGCAAGCTGATCAGCGCCCAGCTGGCCGCCCAGAAGGCCGAGATCGACGCCGCGCTCAAGAGGCAGGCCGAACAGCAGGCTCAGCCCACGCCGGGCCTCGGCGGCTGAGCTTCAGTCGCTAGCATTCGCCGTCGCCCGCCCCTGTAGCTCAACTGGTAGAGCAGCGGACTCTTAATCCGAAGGTTCCAGGTTCGATCCCTGGCGGGGGCACTTCTCCCTGAACCGCGCCGCAGGCCGCTGCGGCCCTCGCTCAGGTCTCGAGCGTGACGATGCCCTTGCTCATGGCGATTCCGATCGCCTGGGCGCGCGTTCGTGCCCCGAGCTTGCGCATCGCGTTGCGCACGTGGACGCGCACGGTGTCCGGGGAGATCCCGAGCGTCTCGGCGATCTCGGTTCCACGGAAGCCGAGCGCCAGCTGCTCGAGCACCTGCACCTCCCGCGGGGAGAGTGCGGGGACCGTCTCGGGGTCGATCTCGTCGATCGCGGGCTCGACATGCTCGCGCTGGCCCTCGGGGTGGACGACGAAGATCGTCAGGTGCCTTCCCGGCAGCACGTTGGCGGTCGCGTTGTACTCGACCTCGACCCGCCGCCCGTCGCCGGTCAGCACCTCGTAGGAGCCAACCAGGCTGCCCGCGGTCAGGAACGCGTTCCAGGCCTCCTCCATGCCGTCGAGGTTCTCCGGCGGGGTCACGTCCTCGATGCTTCCGCTGAGCAGCTCATCGCGGGTGCGGCGCAGCAGGTTGCAGGCGGCGTCGTTGACCGCGACGTAGCGGCGCTGGTCGTCGGCGACCAGCATGGGGTTTACCGAGCGGTAGAAGAGAGCGAGGGGGTTTTGCGTGCGGGTGGCCACTGGTCCAAAAACAATACGTGAAACGGGCTACTGCAAAAGACTTTTTGCATTGAGCGGCCGGCTGCCTGCGCAGTTTTCACGTACCCGGCCGCACTAACGCCTTCCCGGGCCCGGCCCCCGCACGCTCTGCGAGAATCGCCGGGTGCCGGCCGCCAGCATCGACGGATCCATTACTTACGCCGCCGAACCGGCGATCCTGGCCACCGACGAGGGACTGCTGCGCGGCGACGGCGTCTTCGAGGTCGCCCTTCTCTACGACGGGGTCGCCTATGCGCTCGACGAACACCTGGCGCGAATGGAGTTGTCGGCCCGGAACCTCAGGCTTGATTTCGATGCCGAAGCGATGCGCGCCGACACGCTCGCGCTCCTGGCCTCGCCGGGTGAACTGCCGGCCCGCGCCGTCGTGCGGCTCGTGGCCACCCGGGGCGGCCGGCGGATCGTGCTCGTCGAGGAGATTCCCGAGGCTGCGCCGGCGATCTCGCTCGTGACCATCGAGCACCGCCCGACGCCGCTCCTGGAGGCCATCAAGTCGCTCTCCTACGCTCCCAACATGCTCGCCACCCGACTGGCCGCCGAGCGAGGCGCCGACGACGCGCTGCTGGTAACGCCGGAGGGCGTGGTCCTCGAGCTTCCGCGGCAGAGCTTCGGCTGCTCGCTCGACGGCGAGACCCTCGTCACCCCGCCGCTGAGCGCCGGGGTGCTCGACTCGATCACCCGTCGCCGGGCCCTGGAGACGGGCCTGGTGCAGGAGCGGGCCATCTCGACCGCCGTGCTTGCGGACGCGACCGAGGCGTTCGTCGCCGGCACCACCGTCGAGATCCAGCCGGTCTCCTCGCTCGACGGCCGGGAGCTCCCCGCGCCCGGGCCGCTTACCGCCGCGCTCCGTGAGCGCGTCAGTGAGGCGATCGCTGCGGAGCTTGCCCGGTGAAGGTCGTCACGGTAATCGGCAACCGGCCGCAGTTCATCAAGGCCGCCGCCGTCTCCGGCCCACTGCGCGAGGCCCACGAGGAGCTGCTGGTTCACACCGGCCAGCACTACGACGACGAGCTCTCCACGATCTTCGTCGAGGAGCTCGGCATCCCGCGGCCCGAGGTCGAGCTGGGGATCGGGGGAGGCACCAACACCGAGCAGACCGCCCGCATGCTCGAGGCCCTCGGCCCGCTGCTGGCCTCCGAGGCACCCGACGCGGTGCTGGTCTACGGGGACACCAACTCCACGCTCGCCGGCGCACTTGCAGCCGCGCAGGCCCAGGTACCGGTCGCCCACGTGGAGGCCGGGATGCGCTCCGGGGACATGACGATGCCCGAGGAGCTAAACCGGATCCTCACCGACCACGCCTCCGACCTTCTTCTCTGCCCCTCGCAGGTCGCGGTCGAGAACCTCGCCATCGAGGGCCTCGGCGCCCGCGCCGAGCTGGTCGGCGACGTGATGGTCGACGTCGCCGAGCTGATCCGCCCGCGCGCGGCCAAGGATTCCGGGCCGCTTGAGCAGGCCGGCGTCGAGCGCGGCGGTTACGTGCTGGCCACCGCCCACCGCGCGGCCAACGTCGACGACCCCGAGCGCCTCGCCCGACTCGTCGCACTCTTGGCCGCGGTGCCGGAGACCGTCGTGCTGCCGCTGCACCCCCGCACCCGCGCAAGGCTCGAGGAGGCGGGCCTCATGGCCGAGCTCGAGGGCGCCGGCGTGAAGCTGCTGCCTCCGCTCGGCTATCCGGCCTTCACCGCGCTGCTGCTAGGGGCCAGGGCGGTGCTGACCGACTCGGGCGGGGTGCAGAAGGAGGCCTATCTCGCCGGGATCCCGTGCGTCACGATGCGCGACACCACCGAGTGGGTCGAGACCGTCGACCTGGGCTGGAACCAGCTGGTCGACCTCGACACAGAGAAGGCGCTAGCGGCGCTTCAGGAGCAGCCCTCGGGCGCCCGGCCGGCCGTCTACGGCGACGGGCGGGCCGGCCACCACGTGGTCGAGGCGATCGGTCAGCTCGCCGGCTGACCGAGGCGCAGGAAGGCCACGCCGGCCTCCGTGAAGGGCTCGGGTGCGGTGACTCCGCGGCCGTCGAGCACCGCCTTGAGGCCCGGGTAGTCGGCCGGGTCGAGCGCTGCGTATTCGGCGTGGTCGGCCTGGACGATGATCCCGTCCACCTCGCCGCCGTCCCACGGCTCGAAGCCCAGCGCCTCGATCTCGGCGGTGTCGTACAGGGGGTCGGCGGCGACTGCCCGGGCCCCGGCGCCCTCGAGCTCGGCGGCGGCCGGGAAGGCGCCGCTGAACGCCGTCTCCTTCACGCCGCCGCGGTAAGCGACCCCGAGGATGAGCACCCTCTTTCCGTCCAGGCCGCCGAGGGCCTCGCCGAGACGGGCTACGGCGTGGGCCGGCATCGCCTCGTTTACCTCGCGGGCGGCGGCCGGCAGGGCGGCCTGCGGGTCCCCCTCGAGGTAGAAGCGCGGGTAGACGGGGATGCAGTGGCCGCCGACGGCGATGCCCGGGCGGTGGATGTGGCTGAACGGCTGGCTGTTGGCCGCCTCGATCACGCGATCCACGTTGACGCCCTCCTGCTCGGCGAAGCGGGCCAGCTCGTTGGCGAAGCCGATGTTGAGGTCGCGATAGGTGGTCTCGGCGAGCTTGGCCATCTCGGCCGCCTCGGCCGAGCCCATTCCCCAGACCTCGGCGTCCAGGAACTGCGCGTAGAGCTCGACGCCGCGGGCCTCTCCTTCGGCGTCGAGGCCGCCGACGAGCTTGGGGTAGGTGGCAAGGTCGGCGAAGACCCGGCCGCTGAAGACCCGCTCGGGACTGAAGACCAGATGGAAGTCGACTCCCTCGGTGAGCCCGGAGGCGGCCTCGAGCCCCGGGCAGATGCGCCGGCGGGTGGTGCCGACGGGAACCGTGGTCTCGAAGCTCACCGTCGTGCCGGCCTGCAGCCCGGCGCCGATCGCCTCGACCACCGCGTCGAGGGCCGTCCAGTCGGTGGTGCCGTCCTCACGGGTCATCAGCGGCGGCACGGCGATCACCAGGTCCGGGCCGGCCGCGACGGCGGCGGTGGTGTCGGTGGTCGCGGTGAGCGTGCCGTCGCCGACCGCCCTCGCGAGGCGCTCGGCCAGCTGCGCCTCGCCGGGGAAGGGCTCCTCGCCGGAGTTGACGGTGGCGACGACCGCCTCGTCTATGTCGCAGCCGGTGACCGTGTTCCCGGCGCCGGCCACCTGCACCGCCAGCGGCAGCCCGATCTTGCCCAGCGCGACTACTACCGCGTTCATGCGCTCGCGCCGGGCACCGCCGGCGAGACGGTCTGCCCCGCGGCGGCCGACTCGAGCACCGCCTCGGCGCTGGCGATTGTCCCCAGCCCCTCCTCGAGCGTGACCACGCCGCTCTCCTCGTCTCCTCCCAGGAGTGCCACGAAGGCCTCCAGCTGCACCTGGAGCGGCTCGCGACGCGAGATCGCGTAGCGGGTCATGTCGCCTTCGCTCACGCCGCGCAGCGACTGGGTCGCGTCCCACTCGCTGGTGACGCTCCCGTTGGCGTAGAAGGTCAGGTCGGCGGTGAGGGTGTCGGCGACGAGCATTCCCAGCTCGCCGAGGATCCGGGTGCGGCGCACCTTGGTGGGGGAGAGCCAGTCCACGACGCAGTTGAAGCTCACGTCGCTCTCCAGGTCGCCGGTCACGAGAACCATGTCCTCGTGCTCGCGCCCCATCCGGTGCTGGGTCTGGGCGGCCACGCTGCGGATCGGCGCGCCGCCGAGCCAGCGGACCAGGTCGAGGTCGTGGGTGGCGAGGTCCTTGACCACGCCAACGTCGCGGATCCGGTCCGGGAACGGCCCGACGCGCTCGGTGGCGATCAGGAAGAGCTCGCCGAGCTGCCCCTCGCGCACGCGCCGGCGCAGCTCGATCAGCGCCGGGTTGCAGCGCTCAACGTGGCCCACGGCCCCCTTCACGCCAGCCTCCTCGACTACCTCGATCAGCTCGGCGCCCTCGGCGGCGCTGGCGGCGATCGGCTTCTCCACGAGCACGTTCACCCCCGCACCGGCCAGCTCGGTCACCGCGGCGAGATGCTCCTCGGTGGGCACGGCGACGATGGCGAAGTCCGGGGTTCCTGCGGCCAACAGCTCGGCGATCGAGCCGTAGACCAGCGCCGGGTCGCCGACCGCGCCGTGGAGGTCGCCGGCCGGGTCGACGGCGCCGGCGAACTCGACCCCCGCGGTGGACTGCAGGAGCCGCGCGTGGTGGCGGCCGATCATCCCGAGCCCGAGGACGGCGCCGCTCAGCGCGCCGCCGTCGGCACGCGTGGAGTTCGAGGCGGACACGACGTCATTAGGGTATCCGGGATGGCTGACCCCTCTGCACCGGGCCTTGTGCTCGATCCGGCCGCCGAAATAGGCGAAAACGTCGTATTTGGCTCCAATGTCACCGTTTACGCGGGCGTGCGGCTCGGCGACGGCGTGAGGGTCGGCGACAACGCGGTCCTGGGAAAGCCGCCGGTACTCGCCGAGGGCTCGGCCGCAGCCGGCTCCGGCGACTCAGGCCCGCTCGTGGTCGGCGAGGGCGCCGTGATCAGCACGGCGGCGATCGTCTTCGCCGGTGCCACGATCGGCGCCGGCTCGATCATCGGCGACCAGGCCTACGTGCGCGAGCGCTCGGTGATCGGTGAGCGCTGCGTCATCGGCCGCGGCAGCTGCGTTGACAACGACGTCGTGATCGGCGACCGCGTCTCGGTCCAGACCGGCGTCTACCTCGCCTCACGCTCGACGGTCGGCAGCGACGCCTTCGTAGGCCCCGGGGTCACCTTCACCAACGACCGCTTCGTCGACGGCTCGGACGCGCCGCTGGTCGGCCCGACCCTCCGTGACGGTGCGCGGGTCGGGGGCGGCGCCGTGCTGCTCCCGGGCGTGGAGGTCGGCGAGGACGCCTTCGTTGCCG
>JBBATA010000001.1:93329-97777 GCA_040399005.1 Solirubrobacteraceae bacterium | reverse complement strand
TGGCCCTGACCGGCGACCCGATCAGCGCCGAGCGCGGCCACGAGCTGGGCCTCGTCAACCGGATCGCCGACGACGGCGGTGCGCTCGACGCCGCCCTCGGGCTGGCGATGGAGATCGCCGCCAACGGCCCGCTCGCGCTCGCCGCGACCAAGCAGATACTCGAGGCGCAGTGGGACTGGAACACCGAGGAGTTCTGGGTCAAGCAGATGGAGATCGCCGGCCCGGTGCTCGGCTCCGAGGATGCCCAGGAGGGCGCGATCGCCTTCGCCGAGAAGCGCGACCCGGTCTGGAAGGGCCGCTGAGCCTCAGCCCTCGCCGCTGATCGTGGCGATCAGCGACCTCGGGCCGCCGTGGTCTCGGTGCTCGAGCAGGTAGATCCCCTGCCAGGTCCCCAGTGCCAGGCTGCCGTTGCGCACGGGAAGCAGCAGGGAGCTGCCGGTGATCATCGACTTGACGTGGGCCGGCATGTCGTCGCTGCCCTCGAGGGTGTGGGTCCACGGGAACTGCTCGGGGACGACGGTGTCCAGCCAGGTGCGGGTGTCGTGGCGTACGTCGGGGGAGGCGTTCTCGTTGACCGAGAGCGAAGCCGAGGTGTGGAGCATGAAGAGCTGGCAGAGGCCTACCTCGTAGCGCCCGAGCGCTTCGCCGATAGCCCCCAGCACTTCGCCGGTGACGAGGTGCACGCCCCGGGGCCTTGGCTCCAGCGCCAGCTCGACCTGATCCCACATGCCGTAGATCCTCTCACCGTCGCCGCCAAGCTGGTATAGTTGCGCAAACAACTACTTACGAGGAAGGGAATTCATGTCCGACTCAATCGCCGACCACACCTGGGCCCTGGACCCGGTCCACTCCGAGGCCGAGTTCTCGGTGCGCCACATGGCGGTGGCCACCTTCAAGGGAACGTTCAAGTCGATCGAGGCCTCGCTCAGCGAGACCGACGGTGAGATCTCCATCACCGGCACCGTCCACCCGGGCGACATCGTCGTCAAGGACGAGAACCTCTTCGGCCACCTCCAGAGCCCCGAGTTCTTCGACGCCGAGAAGTACCCGGACATCACCTTCGCCTCGACTTCGGTCAAGCGCGACGGAGAGAAGCTCGAGGTCGAGGGCAACCTGACCATGAAGGGCGTCACCGAGCCGGTCACCGCGACCGGTCACATGACCGACCCGACCGAGGACGCCATGGGCAACCTCAAGGTCGGCGTCGGGCTCGAGACCAAGGTCGACCGCACCATCTTCGGGATCAGCTGGAACGCGCCGCTGCCCAAGGGCGGCTTCGCCGTCTCCGACGAGGTCAAGCTCTCCGTCCAGCTCGAGTTCGTAGCCCAGTAGCGGTGAGGGTCCTCGGGATATCCGGCAGCCTGCGCCGCGACTCGCACAACACGAAGCTGTTGCGTGAGGCGGCCAGGCATACCCCCGACGGCGTCGAGCTCGAGATCCTCGACCCCGAGCTGCTGCGGGCGGTGCCGCCATTCGACGAGGACCTCGAAAACGATCCGCCCGCGGCGGTGGAGGAGGTCCGGCAACGGGTCTCCTCTGCCGACGCGGTGCTGATCGCCACCCCCGAGTACAACCACTCGATCCCCGGCTGGCTGAAGAACGTCGTCGACTGGCTCTCACGCCCGAAAGCCGAGGCGGCCCTAAAGGGCAAGGACGTCGCCGTGATCGGCGCCAGCACCGGGATGTTCGGGGCGCTCTGGGCCCAGGCCGAGCTGCGCAAGGCGCTCGGCGGCGCCGGCGGCCGGGTCGTCGACGCCGAGCTTCCGGTCGGCACTGCGGCCGAGGCCTTCGACGACGAAGGGGCGCTGGTCGACGCCGAGCTGCGCGCCCTGCTCGCCGAGCACGTCGAGGAGCTGGCCCGGGCCGCCCGCGACGACGGCTGATCAGCGCTCGCCGGGAGTCTTCTTCGGGTAGGCGCTGACCGGGATTCCCCGGTCCAGGGCTGTCGCGAGGATGCGGTTCTGCTCGGCGGTGTGGGCAGCCGGGTAGCCCTCGCCGGAGGAGGCGCGCTCGGGGCGCCCGACGTAGCCGAACTCGAGCTCGTCGGGGAGGATCTGCATCAGCCGCGGGAACATGTGCGCCCTGGCTCCCATGTTGCGCGGCTCCTCCTGGACCCAGAGGACCTCCTCGAGGTTCGGGTAGCTGTCTATCAGCTCGCGAACGTCGCTCTCGGGGAACGGGTAGAGGAGCTCGATCCTGCCGATCGCCACGCCGTCGTTGCCCTGGTGGACCTCGTGGCCCTTCAGGTCGTAGTAGATCTTCCCGGTGCAGAGGAGCAGGCGGGTCACCTTCTCGGCGTCGACGCCCGGCTCGGCGAGGACGGGGTAGAAGCGGGTGTCACTGAGGTGCTCGATCCGGTTGACCGCCTGGGGGAGGCGCAGGAGCGACTTGGGCGTCATTACGACCAGCGGCCGTTGCTTGGCGATCATCGCCTGGCGGCGCAGGAGGTGGAAGTACTGGGCCGGCGTCGTGAGGTTGGCCACCCGCATGTTGCCCTCGGCCGAGAGCTGAAGGAAGCGCTCGAGCCGGGCCGATGAGTGCTCGGGGCCGGCGCCCTCGTAGCCGTGGGGCAGCAGGAGGGTGAGGCGCGTGGTCTTGCCCCACTTGGCCAGGCCGCTGGAGATGAACTGGTCGATGATCACCTGGGCGCCGTTGGCGAAGTCCCCGTACTGGGCCTCCCAGAGCACGAGCGAGTCGGGGGCCTCCTCCGAGTAGCCGTACTCGAATCCCATGCAGGCCGACTCGGAGAGCGGGCTGTTGTGGATCTCGATCGGGGCCCGGGCGCCGTCGAGGTGCTGGATCGGCGCGTAGCTCAGCCCGGTGCGGGCATCGTGGAAGACCAGGTGGCGCTGGCTGAAGGTCCCGCGCTCGGAGTCCTGGCCGGTGAGGCGGATCGGCACACCGTCGATCAGCAGCGAGCCGAAAGCGAGCGCCTCGGCCTGGGCCCAGTCGATCCCCTCGCCGCTGGCCACCGCCTGGCGGCGGCGCTCGAGCTGGCGCTCGAGCTTGGAGTTGAGCTCGAAGCCCTCGGGAACGGTGAGGAGCTCCTCGTTGATGTGGCGCAGGCTCTCGGCCTTGACCGCGGTCTCGACCGGGGGGCTGGGGCTGCGGTCAAGCTGGTACTCGCCGGTGGCCTGCTCGCCGCCACCGTTCCTCTCCTCGGCCTCGCGGATCCGCTCCTTGAGGTCCTGGTGCTCACGGGTCATCTCGTCCCAGGACTCCTGGGACCAGCGGTCGACCTCCTCACGGGTGGCCACGCCCGCGTCGATCAGCTGCTTGGCGTAGATCTCGGAGACCCGCTCGTGCTGCTTGATCGCCTCGTACATCTCGGGCTGGGTGTAGGCGGGCTCGTCGGCCTCGTTGTGGCCGAAGCGCCGGTAGCCGATCAGGTCGATCAGCACGTCGTGGCCGAACTCCTCGCGGAAGGCCATCGCAAGCTGCACGGCGCTGATGCAGGCATCGACGTCGTCGGCGTTGACGTGGATGATCGGTACGTCGAAGCCCTTGGCCAGGTCGGAGGCCCAGTGGGTGGAGCGCGCGTCCTCGGAGTCGGTGGTGAAGCCGATCTGGTTGTTCTGGATGATGTGCAGCGCGCCGCCGACCTGGTAGCCGTCGAGCGCCTGGAGGTTGAGGGTCTCGGCCACGATCCCCTGGCCGATCATCGCGGCGTCGCCGTGAAGGATCACCGGAACCGCGGCCCGGGAGTCGCGCTGGGCCACGGGGCCGCTGCGGTCGGTCTGGGCGGCGCGGGCGGCGCCGAGGACCACCGGGTCCACGAACTCAAGGTGGCTCGGGTTGGACTCGAGGTTGACCAGCACCGAGCCGCCGTCCGGCAGCTCGAACTGGCTTTCGAGGCCGTGGTGGTACTTGACGTCGCCGGTGCCGCCCTCGGGTATCTCGGTGACCGCCTTGACCACCTCCACCGAGGACTTGCCCTCGAACTCGCCGAAGATCGTCTCGTAGGAGCGGCCGAGGTTGTGGGCCAGGACGTTGAGCCGGCCGCGGTGGGCCATCCCGATGATCACCTCGCGTGCGCCGCCCTGGGCGGCGAGGATGATCGCTTCGTCGAGCATCGGCACCGTCATGTCGAGGCCCTCGATCGAGAACTGCTGCTGGCCGAGGTAGGCCTTGTGCATGAAGCGTTCGAGCGAGTCGACCGAGATCAGGCGCTGGAGCACGCGCCGGCGCTCCTCGTCGGGAAGCGGCTGGCTGAAGGTGCCGCCCTCGATCCGCTCCCGCAGCCAGACGCGCTGGCGGTGGCTGGAGATGTGCTCGATCTCGTAGGCCAGCGAGCCGGTATAGACCTCGCGCAGGAAGGGGAGCGACTCGGCGAGGTCGTCACCCGGGACGTAGATCCGCAGGATCTTCGAGGGGATGCGGCGCATCATCGCCTCGGAGAGGTGGACGGTGCTCGGGTCCAGGGCCGGGTCGCCGATCGGCTCGGTGCC
>JBBATA010000001.1:86326-93229 GCA_040399005.1 Solirubrobacteraceae bacterium | reverse complement strand
GGCCACGACCGGGGCGGGGGGCTGCGGGGCCGGCCCGGCGGTGAGGCCCAGGTCGGCGAAGAGGTCCTCGTAGAAGCCGTCCTCGCCCTGGAGGAGCTTGTCGATCGTCTGCAGGAAGCGCCCTGATTCGGCCCCCTGGATGATCCGGTGGTCGTAGGTCGAGGTCATCGCCATGACCTTCTCGGCGCCGATCTGCTCGCCGACTCCTCCAAGCCCTGCCGGGTACCCGATCGAACCGGTGGCGACGATCGTCCCCTGGCCGGGCATCAGCCGCGGGACCGAGGAGACGGTCCCGATCCCGCCGGGGTTGGTCAGCGAGATATTTGCCCCGGCCAGGTCGTCGGGGGAGAGGCTGTTGGTGCGGGCCTTCTCTATCAGCTCGTCGAAGGCAGCCCGGAAGCCGGCGAAGCCGAGGCCTCCGGCATTGCGGATCACCGGGACCATCAGGGTCCGGGAGCCGTCCTTCTTCTCGACGTCGACGGCGATCCCGAGGTTGACCTGCCCGTCGTCGACCCGGAAGGGCTTGCCGTCCTGCTCCTCGAAGTGGTCGGCCATCACAGGCATCTGCTCGGTTGCGGCGCGGGCGATTGCCCAGGCGATGATGTGGGTGAAGGAGACCTTCTGCCCGGCGGCCTTGAGCTCCCGGCGCCGGGCGTCCATGGTGGAGACCACGAGGGTTCGGAAGGAGGTCGCCGTCGGGATGGAGCGGCTCTCCTCCATGTAGCGGGCGAGCATCGCCGCGCCGCCCTTTAGCTCGGTCTTCGATGCGGCGGACGGCGCCCCGGCACCGTTGCCCGAGCCGGCCGCGAGCACGTCGGCCTTGGTGACCCGCCCGCCGGGCCCGGTACCGGTCACCGCGGAGAGGTCGACCCCCTCGGCTGCGGCCACGCGCGCCGCAACCGGCGAGACGCTCACGCCCTCGGGTGCTGCGGCCGGCGCCGCCGGAGCCTCTGAGGGGGCGCTGCCGTTTCCGTCGGCGGGCGCGGGGGCGCCAGCGCCGGCCTGCATCCGGGCGATCACCTGGCCGACGGTGACCGTCTCTCCTGACTCGGCGAGGATCTCGGTGATCGTGCCGCTGGCCGGTGCGGGCAGCTCGACGTCGACCTTGTCGGTCGAGATCTCGACGATCGTCTGGCCGTCGGAGACCTGGTCGCCGGGGGCCACGTGCCAGTCCAGGAGCGTCCCCTCGGTGACCGACTCGCCGGCCTCCGGCGTCACGATGTCGATCACCCGCGTCTCGGCTTCAGCTCCGGCCGGCGCCGAGCCGTTCCCGCTCGCGCCCGCGGATGACCCGTTGCCCGCAGCAGCGCCGTTGCCGTTCCCGTCACCGGCCTTGATCTCGGCGATTACCGCTCCGACGGTGACCGTCTCGCCCTCGGGGGCGTGGATCTTCATGAGGGTGCCGGCGACCGGCGAGGGGATCTCGGCGTCGACCTTGTCGGTGGAGACCTCGACCAGCGTCTCGCCCACCTCGACGGAGTCTCCCTCGGCCTTGCGCCACTCAAGTACGGTTCCCTCGCTTACCGACTCGCCCATGGCCGGGAGCGTCACTTCGACTGTCGTGGCTGTGGCCATCAGGCGCTCTCGGCGTGATGCTAGCGAGCGCTGCCGGCGAGTTCACCCTCCGCAAGGGCACTCCCGTCGACACCGTCACCCGGCGGTTGGCCGGAGCCGTCGCCGGCGCCCTCCCCGGTGGCCTCGACGGCGTCGCGACGACGCTGCTCGCGGACGAACTCCCAGGAGCCGAAGAAGGGGGCGATCGCCCCGAGGACGGCAACGGCGAAGGCGAGCCTCAGCCCGAGTACGCGGGCCTGTAGGGCGAGCAGGACGAAGAGCACCATCAGGATCCAGCCGATCCCGTGCGTGTAGCCGAAGATCGTCTCGCCGAGAGCCAGGCCCGGGATCAGCCAGACGGCTAGCAGCAGCAGGTAGGCGCCGGAGTGGGCGAAGGAAAGGCGCTTGAGCGTTGTGAAAGAGAGGCTCGGAACCTTCTTCCGGCCCGCGGGAAGCTTGGGCGGCGAGTCGCTCATCGTTCGTGCTCGCCGAGCAGCGCGGCCATCCGGCGCAGCGGCTCGTCGGCCTCTTCGGGCCATTCGCTCACGTCGGCCGGCCACCAGGCATGGTCGTCGTGTTCGGAGTCTCGGGTCACCTCGGCGCCCGGGGCGAGCCACGCCTGGCCGACGACCATCGTCATCCGGTGCGGCAGCCCGATCAGCGCTTCGACCCGGACCTCCTCGGGTTCCACCGACCACTCCTCATGGAGCTCGCGGACCAGGGTGGTGACCGGGCTCTCGCCGACGTCCACCGCCCCGCCGGCGCCCAGGGCCCATCGCCCGGGCCAGGAGGCCAGCCACTGTGCCCGGCGCCCGGCAAGCCAGCGGCCTTCGGCGTCGCGGACGGCGCAGAGCGCGGCGACCGAGTCTGAGGCATTGCCTTCGACGAGCCGCAGAGACCAGCGCGCCGGCTGCATCTCCACCGCGAGGCTCCCGTCGTCGGAGAGCTCGAAGCCGGTGATCCTCCCGGCCAGGCCGTCGTGGCTGGGGGAGCCGCGCTCGGCCAGGGCTGCCACGGCGGCATCGGCGCGGGCGGTCACCTCGGCGGGCGGCTCGTACGGCTCGTCGAGCCACGTGACGCTCACCTGGTCGGCCGACCAAGGTCCGCGCGCGAGCAGTGAAGGCGTATCGGCCATCGGGGTCAGGGTACGTTGTCGGCCGTGAGCGCACGCGCCAGGAGCATCTGGGGCTGGGGATACGAGGACTCGGCCGTCACGGCCCCGGAGGCGGCCGCCGCCGCGCCGGGTGTCGAGGCCCTCTTCGGCTTCCCCGCGCAGGAGATGGAGGATCCGGTCCCGTTCGCCGAGGCGCAGGTGGCGGAACCGGGGATCGAGCCCCCCACAGGAGCGCTGGGCGGGATCTGCAGCGTCGAGCGCCGCGACCGGGCCCTGCACGCACGCGGCAGCTCCTACCTGGACACCATCCGCGCCTTCCGTGGCCGCTACCCGCACCCGCCCGACTTCGTGGCGCGCCCGACCGGCGAGGACCAGGTCGAGGAGCTCCTCGCCTGGGCGGCTGCCGGTCAGGTGGCGGTGATTCCCTACGGCGGCGGGACGAGCGTCGTAGGCGGAGTCGAGCCCGACGTTCCCGACGGCTACAACGGCACCCTTTCGCTCGACCTCGGAGCCTTCGACCGGGTTCACGAGATCGACGAGGTCTCCCGGTCCGCGCTGATCGGGGCCGGTGCTGCCGGCCCCCGGCTCGAGGAGCAGCTCGGCGCCCACGGAATGACGATGCGCTTCTACCCGCAGTCGTTTGAGTGCTCGACCCTCGGCGGCTGGATCGCCACCCGCGCCGGCGGCCACTTCGCCACCCGGGCCACGCACATCGACGACCTCGTCGAGTCGGTCCGGGCGATCACTCCGTCGGGGACCTGGGAGTCCCGGCGCCTGCCGGGCTCGGGGGCCGGCCCCAGCCCCGACCGGATGCTGCTCGGCTCGGAGGGGACACTCGGGGTGATCACGCAGGCGTGGACGAGGATCCAGCCGCGCCCGGAGCACCGGGCGTCCCGGTCGGTTCGCTTCCCCTCTTTCGAAGCCGGGGCCCGGGCCTCGCGGGAGATCGTCCAGTCCGGTCTCGACCCCGCCAACTGCCGGCTGATCGACGAGCTCGAGGCGCTGCAGACCGGCTCGGGCGACGGAACGCACGCCCTGCTCGTGCTCGGCTTCGAGTCGACCGACGCGCCGGTCGACCACGACCTCGCCCGCGCCCTGGAGATCGCGGCCTCCCACGGCGGCGAGTGGGATGAGGGCAACGGCGGCGCAGGCGGCGCCGGCGCCTGGCGCGAGGCCTTCATCCGCATGCCCTACCTGCGCGACATGCTTGTGAGGCTCGGCGTGATGGCCGACACCTTCGAGACTGCGATCACCTGGGAGCGCTTCCCCGCCTTCCACGAGCAGGTGTCGGGAGCCGTCCGGGAGGCGCTGGGCGAGCCGTGCCGGGTGACCTGCCGCTTTACCCATCTCTATCCCGACGGCCCCGCCCCCTACTACACGGTTATCGCCCCGGCCCGGCGCGGCGACGAGGAGGCCCAGTGGCACGAGATGAAGCAGGCGGCCGGCGCGGCGATCATCGACGCCGGTGGGACGATCACCCACCATCACGCCGTCGGCCGCGACCATCGCCCCTGGTACGACGCGCAGCGGCCGGAGCCGTTCGCCGCCGCGCTTGCGGCCGCTCGCAGGGAGCTGGACCCGGCTGGAATCCTCAATCCCGGGGTGCTTGTCGGCTGAGGCCTTGACAGAAGGTGTGAGTGAGTACACACTCACACCTTGTGAGCAGGGTTTCCACCCCCGAAAAGAAGGCGCCGCGCGTCCTGCGCCGGTCCGAGGACCGCAGGCCCGAGCTGGTCGAAGCGGCCCTGGTCGAGTTCGCGCGCAAGGGCCTCTACGGAACCCCGACCACCGCGATAGCGGCCCGGGCCGGGATCTCCCAGGCCTATCTCTTCCGGCTCTTTCCCACCAAGGAGGACCTCTTCATCGCCTGCATGAACCAGGCCTATGGCCGGGTGCGCGAAGAGTTCGCCCGGGCCGGAGAGTCCCACCGGGGTGACCCGGACGCCGCACTTGCCGCAATGGCCGATGCCTATGACCGGATGCTCGATGACGGGACGATGCTGGTCAACCAGCTCCACAGCTACGCCGCCTGCCAGGAGCCGGCGGTCAGGGAGGCCGTCCAGGAGAACTTCGGGGCGATCGTCGAGACCGTCCGCGAGGTGAGCGGCGCGCCCGACGAGGCGGTCCAGGCTTTCATCGCCCACGGAATGCTGATGAACGTGATCGGCGCTATCGGCGTCGCCGACAGCCAGGCTCCGTGGGCGAGGGCGCTGCGCTGCGAGGACGGGGCATGAGCGGCGAAGCGAAGGGCGGCTCACCGGGGCTGCTGGTCACCTTCGCCCTGGTCTCGACCGGGCTCTTCATGGTGACCCTCGACAACCTCGTCGTATCCACCGCGCTGCCGGTGATCCGGGTCGACCTCGGCGCCTCGCTCCAGCAGCTCGAGTGGACGGTCAACGCCTACACACTGGCGTTTGCCGTCTTCCTCCTCACCGGCGCCGCCCTGGGTGACCGTTTCGGGCGCCGGCGGATGTTCTCGCTGGGCGTGATGATCTTCACCGTCGCCTCGGCGGGAGCGGCGCTCGCCCCGGACGCCGGGGCCCTCGTCGCCGCGCGGGCCGTACAGGGTCTCGGCGCTGCGCTGGTCACCCCGCTCTCGCTGACCATCCTCTCCGAGGCGGTGCCCGACGGAAAGCGTGGCCTGGCGATCGGCGCCTGGTCGGGAGTCTCCGGGCTCGGCGTGGCGATGGGCCCGGTCGTCGGGGGTGCCATCACCGAAGGAATCTCCTGGCAGTGGATCTTCTGGGTCAACGTGCCGATCGGCCTCGTGATCGCTCCGCTCGCGGCGCGGATGCTGGTCGAGAGCTACGGGCCCGACAGGGGGCTGGATCCACTCGGCCTGACGCTGGCGATCGCCGCGCTGCTGCCTACGACCTTCGGCGTCATCCGCGCCAGCGAGCTCGGATGGACGAGCGCCACCGTGCTCGCCTCGCTGGCCGCGGGCGTCGTACTGCTGGTGGCCTTCCTGCTCGTCGAGGCGCGGGCCCGGGAGCCGATGCTTCCCGTGCGGTTTTTCAGGAGCCGGGCCTTCTCGGCGACCAACGCGGCCTCGTTCGCGATGTTCTTCGGGATCTTCGGCTCGATCTTCTTCCTCTCCCAGTTCTTCGTGACCGTTCAGGGCCTGAACCCGCTGCAGGCCGGGGTGAGGATCCTTCCCTGGACGGCGATGCCGATCTTCGTGGCGCCGGTGGCCGGGATCCTCTCCGACCGGATCGGCGCCCGCCCGCTGATGGCGCTGGGCCTCGCTCTCCAGGCCTTCGCGATGTTCTGGGTGACGAGGGTCGCCGCCGTCGACGCCGCCTACGTCGACTTTCTTCCCGCCTTCGTGGCCGCCGGCGTGGGTATGTCGCTGGTCTTCGCGCCGTCGGCCAATGCCGTGCTCTCCTCGGTGAAGCCGAAGGAGGCCGGGAAGGCCTCGGGCGCGACCAACACGATCCGCGAGCTCGGGGGCGTCTTCGGGGTGTCGGTGCTGGCCACGGTCTTCGCCGGAGCCGGGGGATACGCCTCGCCGCAGGACTTCGTCGACGGGCTGACGGCGGCCCTCCCGGTTGGCGCTGCGGTGCTGGCGGTCGGGGCGCTGGTGGCCCTCCTGATCCCGCGGTTCACCTCCCCCGGCCAGGCCGGGGAGGAGATGGAGCCGAGCGGCGCGAGCGAAGAAGCGGCGCCGGTAACCTCGGCGGCGTGAGCGACTTCGAGTCCCGGAACCTCGCGGCGATTCGCGCCGCACTGGACCAGCACAACGACAGCTGCCCGGTGCCGGCCAACGCGATCCTGCTCAACCCCGTAGACCACGGGCTGATGGGCTGGGACGAGCTCTGGGGGCTCCCCGTGCTCGCCGACGACCGCGTCCCGACCAAGCGGGTAAGGATCCAGTGCGACGGGTCGGCCTTCGGGATCGAGGAGGAGGTCGCCGAAGCGGTCTCGCGCGAGGCCCCGGTCGAGGTTCCCGTCGTCGTGCCGGTCGGCCCCGGCGAGGAGGACATGCCCGAGTTTCCGGGCGACCCCTCCGAGCTTCCGCCCGAGCGCGACTAGCCCACGAACCGCAGCGGCTGGCCGAAGGCCTGCTCGAAGAGGTCGCTCTCGCGAGCCGCGGCCCAGCGTGCGACGGGGACCGGCTGCTCGCTCACCAGCGCCAACTCCACGCCGTTGCCGTTGGCGATTACGTGGGCCTCGGCGACCGCCTGGTCCCGGCTGCGCTCCAGGTCCTCGGCCAGGCGCAGGAGCACCGAGCAGCG
>JBBATA010000001.1:22159-86226 GCA_040399005.1 Solirubrobacteraceae bacterium | reverse complement strand
ACGTGGCGCGTGTGGCGGGCGTGCGGGTCGTACTGGGAGGCGAGGTTGATCACGCTGGCCGCCCGCACGTCCTCGAAGAGCGGCTCGGGCCGCTCGGAGAGGAGCCGCTCGAGGAATACGCCCTCCCGCAGCCCGGCCTCGGTGACGCGGACCTTCTTGAAGCCGCTCGCCTCCAGCACCTGCTCGACGACGATCGCGCCGGCAAGGATGATGTCGCCGCGGGCCGGCTTGATCCCCGGCATCTCCCGGCGCGCGGAGACCGGCATCGCGGCCAGGCGCTCGACCAGCTCGTCGAGCGTGCGGCGCCTCAGGTTGAACCCCTGCACCCCGAACTCGGGCTTGCCCTCGAGGTGCTGGGCGGCAGCGGCGAGGTTGCGGATCGCTCCGCCGACCCCGACCAGCTCGCCTTCGGCCTCGCCTAGCCAGCTGGCCTCCTCGAGCCGGGAGGCGACGTGCTTGCGCAGCCGCGCCAGCTGCTTTGGCGTTGCCGGCCCGTCGCCGTCGAGGAACTTCTCGGTCATCCGGACGGCCCCGAGCCGCCATGAGTCGTAGGCGGTCGCGGCCCAGTCGTCGACCTTCACCAGCTGCGCCGAGCCGCCGCCGAGCTCGAGCACGGCGCCGTCCCGCAGGCTGGTCGAGTTGACGGCGGCCAGGTATCCGTAGCGGGCCTCCTCCTCGCCGCTGAGCACGCGGATCTCCAGGCCGCTCTGCTCCCGGGCCCGGTCGATCAGCTCATTGGCGTTGGGCGCTTCCCGAATCGCGCTGGTGGCGACCGCCACTCGCTCTTCGGGGCCGAGCTCGCTCGCCTGGCAGAAGTGGGCGAAGACATCGATCGTCCGGAGCGCCCGCTCGATCGACTCCTCGCTCAGCGAGCCGTCCTTCCCGGCCCCGGCGACGATCCGGACCGGCTCGTAGATCTCGTCGGTGCGCTTCCACCACGCTCCGAGCGGGGCCTCGGACTCGTCGGCGCTTCGCCACCACAGCCGTCCGCGCCCGCTGGCACCGGAGTGCGATTCGAAGACGACCAACCGGAAGGAGTTCGACCCGAGGTCGATGACGGCAAGGCGCGCGTCGCCGTCAGTCGGCACGCTCGATCAGCTCAATGCGGTAGCCGTCCGGGTCACGCACGAAGCAGAGCCGCGAGCCGCCCTCGCGGATCGAGTACGGGGGCTTTTCGGGCTCGATTCCCTTCTCGGCCAGCGCCTCCAGCGTTCCGTCGAGGTCGGCGGTGGTGATCGCGATGTGGCCGTAACCGGTGCCGATCTCGTAGGAGTCGACCCCGATATTCCAGGTGAGCTCGAGCCGCGGGCTCTCGCCGTCGCCGGGAAGGTTCATGAAGACGTTGATCGCCTCGTCCCGGATCGGGATGCGGCCGGTCTCCTCGAACCCGAGCGCCTCGTAGAAGGAAACCGAGCGGTCGATATCGCCGATCCGGTAGCAGGTGTGAATCAGCCGGGCCACGCGCGTAGCCTACCCTCACGCCATGATCGTCAAGAGCTCCGAGCTTGAAGGTTTCCTGACCAACACCTACCTGGTCGGGGAGGAGGGAGGCGAGGCCTTCTTCGTCGACGCCGGCGGGCCCGTCGAGCCGCTGATCGAGGAGGCGGCGGCGCTCGGCATGAAGCCGACGCACGTCCTCCTGACCCACCATCACTTCGATCACGTCGCCGCGGTCGACGCCCTGATCGAGGCCTATCCGGGGATCGAGGTGCTGATCCACCCGGCCGAGCGCGACCAGGTCCCTCAGGCCACCGGCGACCTCGTCCCCGGCGAGAAGCTCATGATCGGGGAGCTTGAGGTCGAGCCGCTGGCCACCCCGGGCCACACGGCGGGGATGGTCTCGCTCCTCGTAGACGGCCACGTCTTTACCGGCGACACGCTCTTCAAGGGCTCGGTCGGCGGCGTGCGCGCTCCCGGCGCGAGCGGTTACGAGGACCTTCACGCATCGATCATGGAGAGGCTGATGGCGCTCCCGAAGGAGACCGTCGTGATGCCCGGCCACGCAGCCCCGACGACGATCGGCGACGAGTGGGAGCAGAACGGGTTCATCCGCATCTGGCGCGGGGTCGACCCGGAGGGAGAAGCCGGGTGCACGGCGCTCGGGGAGCCGGCGACGCTGGTCCTCCTGGGGCCCGACTACGACGGCGGCCACAAGGCCTGGGTCCGCTGGCCCGACGGCCGGGACGACATAGTCCCGGGCTCGCAGGTCGAGTCCGCCTAGGTCGGCAGCGGCTCGAGCGTCTGGACCTGAAAGAGGCTGGTCGTTCCCGGCCGGCCGCTCGGGAGCCCGGCGGTGATGCCCACCCGCTGCCCCGGCGTGCACCAGCCCAGCTCGATCACGCGGCGCGCCGCGTCGGCGATCAGCTCCTCGGTGGTCTCGTGGCGCCGCATCGAGCCCGCGGTCACGCCCCAGAGCAGGCCGCAGCGCCGGACGGTCTCCCGGCCGGGGGAGAGGGCGAGGATCGGGACGGTTGGGCGGTGGGCGGAGACCAGCCGTGCAGAGCGGCCCGAGAGCGTCGGGACGATGAGGGCATCGAGCTCGAGCTGGTCGGCCGCCTCCACGGCGCTGTGGGCGACGGTGTAGCTGGGGTCGCGCGTATCGCGGGCGACCCGGTGCTCGTTCCAGCGCGCGTAGGGCGCCTCGCGCTCGGTGGTGCGGGCAATCGAGTCCATCATCGCCACCGCCTCGACCGGGTGGGCGCCGACCGCGGTCTCCTGCGAGAGCATCACGGCGTCGGTCCCGTCGAGGATCGCGTTGGCCACGTCGGCCACCTCGGCGCGGGTCGGGCGGGGCGAGCGGACCATCGAGTCGAGCATCTGGGTGGCGGTGATCGAGACGCGGGCGTGCTCGCCGGCCAGCCGCAGGAGGCGTTTCTGGACCATCGGCACCTCGGCGATCGGCAGCTCGATCCCGAGGTCGCCGCGCGCGACCATGATCCCGTCGCTGGCACGGATGATGTCCTCGGCGCGGGAGACCGCCTGAGGCTTCTCGATCTTGGCGATGATCGGTGCCCGCGTGTACTCGCGCAGCTCGATGATCTCCTCCGGTCGCCGGACAAAGCTCGGCGCAACGATGTCGACGCCCATCTTCTCGCCGGCCTCCAGGTGGGCGAGGTCCTCCTGGAGTACGGCGGGCAGCTCGTCGACCGGCCCGGGGATGTTGAGCCCCTGGCGCGAGGTGATCACTCCTCCGATCTCGACCTCGGCGTCGAGCTCGCCGGCCTCGGGGCGCGTGGCGGTGACGCGAAGGCGGACCGCACCGTCGGAGAGGTAGATCGTCTCGTCGGGGCCTACCGCGGAGGCCAGCTCGGCCCAGCTGACGGTGAGCCGCCCTTCCTCGGCGCTGGCCTCGCCGTCGTCGCCGCAGATGAAGGTGACCTGCTGGCCGCCCTTGAGGATCGAGCGTCCCTCGCTGATCTCGCCGATGCGGATCTTCGGCCCCGGGAGGTCCTGGAGGATCGCGACGGCGCGTCCCACCCGATCCGAGGCCTCGCCGACCAGGCGGATGGTCTCGGCGTGGTCTTCGTGGGTCCCGTGGCTGAAGTTGAGCCGCGCGACGTCCATCCCGGCCTCGACCATGCGGGCGAGGATCTCCGGGTCGCGCGAGGCAGGGCCGATCGTGGCGACGATCTTGGTGTGCCGTTCGAACATCGACGCTCAACCTAGAGCATCGCCCGCGGCCGCCGGAACGGCCCCGTTCAGGTGAAGCGGCCGTCCACGAGGAGCTCCTCGCCGTCGGCCAGGAGGCGACCGCCGGAGCGCAGGTCGCAGATGAGGTCCCAGTGGAGCGCGCTCTCGTTGCGCCCGCCGGTCTCCGGGTACGAACGTCCCAGGGCCAGGTGCACGGTGCCACCGATCTTCTCGTCGAAGAGGATCGCCCCGACCGGGCGGTCGATCCCGAAGTTGGTCCCGATCCCGAACTCGCCGACCCGGCGCGCACCCTCATCGGTGGCCAGCGCCCGGCGCAGGTACTCGCCGCCGGCCCGGGCCCTCGACTCCACGACCTCGCCCTCCCGGAAGACCAGCTCCACCCCGGTCACCTCGACCCCCGCCGGCGAGCTGGGGATGGTGAAGGAGATCTGTCCCTCAGCGCTGGCCTCCACGGGCCCCGTGAAGACCTCGCCGCTGGGCATGTTGCGCCGTCCGTCGCTGTTGACCCACTTGCGGCCCTTGACGCTGAGGGTTAGGTCGGTGCCCGGTGCCTCGATCTTCAGCTCGCGCACCCGGCCGAGCCGTTCGACCAGGCCGTCCTGGAAACGGCCGAGCTGCTTCCAGGCGGCGATCGGGTCGGGGCGGTCGAGGAACATCGCCCCGGCGACGAAGCCGGCAAACTCCTCCAGCCCCATGCCGGCCAGCGAGGCCCCGGCCGGGGTCGGCCAGAGGCTCGAGCACCAGCGCTTGCCGAGGGTGCGCTCGCGCACCGGGCGCCGGGCGCGGGCGGCGCGGGCGATCCGCGCCGGGTCGCTGCCGGCGAGCTCGTGCTCCTCGTAGGGAGCCTGCACCGAAAGGACCGAGTGCATCGACTTGGCCACGGCCATCGCCATCTCGTCGTAGTCGTCGAGCTGGGTGTCGCGGGCGTGGCGGTAAAAGGAGGCGGCCTGTCCCGGAAGCTCCACCTCGAGGGTCGGCCACGCCTCCCGGGCCAGGACCGCCTCCTGGAAGGCGACCATCAGCGGCGAAGCCATCGCCGTCGAGCGGGCCACAACGCGCTGGCCGGGCTCTACCTCCAGGCACCAGTCGGCCAGCAGTTCGGCCATCGCGCGGGTCGGGAAGGCCGCGTCCACCCGGGCGGCCGCCTCCTCCCAGGAGGGGCTCACGGGGCCTGCAGCTCCGGGAACCACTCGGCGCAATGTGCCCGAAGGCTCTCGCGCACGAAGCGGCGCTCGTCGGGGCTGGCGACGCGGAAGCGGGCCAGGAGCTCGGCCTGCCCCTCGGTCTCGACGCCGTTTATCTCCCACTCCACGGCAAGGCGCTCGAAGAGGAATTCCACGGCCCGCTGCCAGGCGTCCTCCTGCGAGAGCGGATTCCCGGCGAAGGTCTTCGCGTAGAGCTCGCGGGTCTTCGGCGTCATCACCGTGCGCAGCGCCAGGCGCTGGCCGTCGGGGCCCTCATAGCTCTCGACCGGCGACTCGGGGAGCGGCTCCTGCGAGCGCGCGCGGCGCCTGGAGCGGCGCCCCATCAGGTCGTGTCGGCGGCGCGCTCGAGCGCTGCGCGCACGTCGCCGGTGACCGGGTCGGCGTGGCCGGGCCAGGCCGCCGCCGGCTCCATCGCCGCGAGCTTGCGGATCGAGGCCCGGGCCTGCTCGGTGTCCTGGTTGAAGGCGCTGTGGGGGACGCGGGCATGGCCCTTGAATCCGGTCTGGGGATCGAGCGTGTAGAAGCAGTCGCTGACCAGGGCGAGCCGGTCGGACTCGCGCCAGAGGCCGATCAGGCCGGGCGCGTGGCCGGGGAGGTGGATCACCTTGAAGCCGGCGATCTCGTCGCCCTCCTCGAGCGTGCCCGAGATCTCCACCGGCCCGCCGTCCCAGTCGTGCAGGAGCCTGGGCATCAGCTTCCGGCCGAGCAGGTTCAGCTCGTCCATCGTGAAGTAGTGCTCCCCGCCGTCACCCTCGGCGTCGGCTACCTCGTCGGGGTGGCAGAGCACGGGAACCCCGAGCGCAGGTGCGACGCCGCGATGGTCGGCATGGCCGTGGCCCAGGACCACGCGCGTTATGCCGCCGAGCTGCGCCCCGGCCTTGGCCACGGCCGGTGCCATCGACGAGACGCCGGCGTCGAAGAGCATCACCCCGTCGCCGTCGCGCACCAGGTAGACGTTCATCGTCTTACCGGGGAAGCCGCCGCGGATAAGCCAGACGCCGTCGGCCACCTCCTCGGGCTCGGAGGCGCCGAGCCGCGCGGCGATCCGGGTCTTGGCGTTGAAGGCACCCTTCAGGCCGGAGTCGGCCTTCGAGCCCTCCGGGGGGAGCAGGCCGAGCTGGCGGACGAGCGTCATGCCGTCGGCGAAGGCGTTGTTCTCGACGATCTCCCCGCCGCGGACGATCAGGATGTCGACGCCTTCGAGCTCGATCGGCGCCCCGGTCGCCTCGATCCCCTGGAACGGGGCCCCGGTGAAGGTTGCGCGAGCCGCCCAGCGCACGGCGGCGCGGTCTTTCTGGACGGTTGTCTCGACGACCTCGAAGGTGAAGTCGGGGAAGGAGGCGAAGATCCCGCCGAGGAACTCGCGCACCCCGGCCGGGGCCGTCGTGTCAACCTGGCCGCGGACGTTCTCCCGGCCTCCCGGGCGCCACATGGCCACGGCGGCGTCGAGGTCGTGGTTGTTGAGGGCGGCGAAGTAGTCGGCGGCGACCTTGGTCGTCGTCTTGGCGTTGACCTTGTCCTTGTCGTCCTGCGCTTCGTCGGCCATCCGGCCCTCCCGGGTTGAGGAGCGGTCAGGCTACCGCGCACCGGCCGGCCGGTGGGCGTCTCTTAAGCTGTCCTTCGTGGCAGAGCGTGGACGCAAGAAGGTGGTGGGCCGGGGCGAGCGGGTGCTGCCGGGCGTCTGGCGCCTGCGGCTTCCCCTGCCGTGGCCCGGGATACCCCACGGGAACGCCTGGGCGCTGGCCGCCGGGGACGGGATCGTCCTGGTCGACACCGGCATCCACGAGCCGGGCTCGTTCGCGCACCTGGAGCGCGCACTCGACGAGGTGGGGCTGCGACTCGACCTCGTTCGCCTGCTGGTCTGCACCCACGCCCACTCCGACCACTACGGCCAGGCGCAGACGATCATCGAGCGGACTGGATGCGAGCTGTGGATGCACCCGGCCTGGGAGCACGCACGCGTCCTGGCCGCCGACCCCGACGCCGCGATCGAGAAGCGGATCACCGCCGCGGTACGCAACGGGCTCCCGGCCGAGCCGGTGCGCCGGTACGCCGAGGGCTCGCGCAGCCGCGGCTCGGGCATCGCCGGGATCGTGCCTCCCGACCGCGACCTCGTGCCGGGCGTGACGGTCGAGACCGACCTTGGCCCCTGGAGCGTGGTCGAGACGCCCGGGCACGCTCCCTCGCACGTCTGCCTCTACCAGCCCGACCGCCGGCTGCTGATCTCCGGCGACCACCTGCTCGGCCGCGTCTCGCTCTACTTCGAGCCGGGCTTCACGCCCGACCCGGTCGGCGAGTACCTGGAGTCCCTCAACGTCGTCGACGACCTCGACATGCGCCTCTGCCTGCCCGGCCACGGCCGCACCTTCACCGAGGTCTCCGGCCACGTGAACGCCAACCGCGTGGCCATCGCCGACGGACTGGCCGGCTGCCTGGAGGCCCTCAAGGCCGGCCCGCAGACCGCCTTCGAGGTGGTCGGCGCGGTGCACGAGGGGGAGGAGATCACCCCGCTCCACGCGAACCTCTGGGTTCAGGAGGCGCGCAGCTACCTCCATCACCTCGAGGTCATCGGCGACGTGGAGAGGATCCCCGCCGATGACGAGGGCGGGGCCGACCACTGGGCCCTGGCCTGAGGTAAAGCGACCAAGCCATGCGGATCGACCGGATAATCCAGGAGAGCGAGGAGCCGCCTTTCTCCTTCGAGTTCTTTCCCCCCAAGACCGAGGAGGGGGAGGCCAACCTCTTCGAGGCGGTCGAGCAGCTCGTCCCGCTGAATCCGGCGTACGTGTCGGTCACCTACGGGGCCGGCGGATCGACCCGCGACAAGACGATCGAGATCGTCTCGCGGATCCGCGACGAGTACGGGATCGAGGCGATGGCCCACTTCACCTGCGTCGAGGCCAGCGTCGACGACCTGCGTTCGACCCTCGATGAGCTCCGGGAGCGCGGCGTAGAGAACGTCCTGGCGCTGCGCGGCGACCCGCCGGGAGGAGGGGAGTGGACGAAGGCCGAGGGCGGGCTGGAGTACTCGCGCGAGCTTGTCGAGCTGATCAGCGGCGACTACGAGTTCGCGATCGGTGCTGCGGCATTCCCCGAGGTCCACATCGACGCGACCAGCCCTGAGGACGACCTTCGCCACCTGAAGGAGAAGGTCGACGCCGGTGCCGACTTCCTGATCACCCAGCTCTTCTTCGACAACGGCGCCTACTTCGACTTCGTGGCCCGGGCCCGCGAGATCGGGATCGAGGTGCCGATCGTCCCCGGGATCCTGCCGATCACCAATATCGCCCAGCTCGAGAGGATCACCTCGCTCTGCGGCGCGAAGATCCCGGCCGGCCTCCAGGCCGAGCTCGACGCGCGAGCCGAGGACCCCGAGGCGGTCGTCCAGTTCGGCGTCGCCTACGCCACGCTCCAGTGCGCCGGGCTTCTCGCCGGCGGGGCGCCGGCGATCCACTTCTACACGCTCAACCGCTCGCCGGCGACGCGCGCGATCGTCAGCGCCCTTCGCCTTCTCCGTCCGTGGGAGCCTCCGGGACGCTGACGGTCTCGAGCTGCCCGGCGACCGCCGGGCCCCGGGACTCCGTGGAGTAAGACGTCGAAGGGGGAGCGGACGCCGGTCGGCAGCTGGGCGGCCGACGGGGGAATCGCCGGCGATTATTGCGCCTGCCGGGCGCGTAGTCTCGGCGGCGTGGTCTCCGGCTACACCGTCCGCCGCTCTTCCCGGGCCCGCCACGTAAGGCTGCGCATGGAGCGCGACGGCGCCCTGGAGGTGGTGCTGCCGGTAGGGGTTGCCGAGGACGAGGCCGCCCGGGCGGTGCGGGAGCTGGGCCCGTGGGTCGCCCGCCGCCGGGAGGCGCTGGCCGCCGCGGCCCGCGAGCTCGCCGTCGATCCGGGCACCGTTCCCTTCCTCGACGAGCGCCTGGTCGTGGTCTCCGAGCCGGGGCGCAGGCGTGTCCACCGGCGAGGCGACGAGCTGCTGGTCCCCGCCGGGGACGGCGGTGGCCCCGCGGTGGAGCGCTGGTACCGGCGTCAGGCGCGGGTCGAGGCGCAGGCCCGGCTGGCGGAGGCCTGCACCGCCCTGGGCGTCTCCCACGGCCCGGTATCGATCCGCGACCAGCGCTCGCGCTGGGGAAGCTGCGCATCGAGCGGTGCGATCTCCATGAACTGGCGGCTGATGCTCGCCCCTTCGGAGGTCTTCGTCTACGTCGCCTGGCACGAGGCCTGCCACCTGGTGGTGGCCGACCACTCCCCCCGTTTCTGGGAGCTCCTGGAGAGCCACCTGCCCGGCTACCGCGAGCCCAGGCAGTGGCTGCGCAGCTACGGGACGGCGCTCAGCCTCCCGCCGCTTTCCCCATGAGCGTGCGGCGCAGCGCCGATACCGCGTTCCCGCCCGGCTCGGGGGCTATCGCCTTGCGCCGGATCCTCCCGGTGTAGGCCTCCTCGCTCGCGTCGCCGCGGAGGTTTACTCCCCCGCAGAGGCCACCGGTCAGCGGTCGACGATCGGGACGTAGTCGAGGTCCCGCGCGCCGGTGTAGATCTGCCGGGGGCGGGCGATCTTGAGGTCCGGGTCGTCGAGCATCTCGAGCCACTGGGCGACCCAGCCGCTGGTGCGGCCGATGGCGAAGATCACCGGGAACATCTCCACGGGAAGGCCCATCGCCTCGTAGATCAGGCCCGAGTAGAAGTCGACGTTCGGGTAGAGCTTGCGCTCGACGAAGTAATCGTCCTCGAGAGCGATCCGCTCCAGCTCCTGGGCCACCTCGAGGAGCGGGTTCACCCCGGTCACCTCGAAGACCTCGTCGCAGGTGCGCTTGATGATCCGGGCCCGGGGGTCGTAGTTCTTGTAGACGCGGTGGCCGAACCCCATCAGCCGTTCGTTGCCGGCCTTGACCCCCTCGATGAAGGCGGGGATGCGGTCCTTGGTCTCGATCCGGCGCAGCATCCGCAGCACCGCCTCGTTGGCCCCGCCGTGGAGCGGCCCGTAGAGGGCGCCGATCCCGGCGGCGATCGCCGAGTACGGGTCGACACCCGAGGAGCCGACCATCCGCACCGAGCTGGTCGAGCAGTTCTGCTCGTGGTCGGCGTGGAGGATGAAGAGCACGTCGAGCGCCCGTTCCAGCCGCGGGTCGGGCTCGTACTTGAGCTCGGTCATCTTGTAGAGCATCCCGAGGAAGTTGCCCGAGTAGGAGAGGTCGTTGTCCGGGTAGACGTACGGCTGGCCGCGGGAGTGGCGGAAGGCGAAGGCGGCAAGGGTCGGCATCTTGGCGATCAGCCGGATGGTCTGGATCTCGCGGCTGGCCGGGTCGTTGATGTCCTTGGCGTCCGGGTAGAAGGTCGAGAGCGCGCCGACGGCCCCGAGCAGCATCCCCATCGGGTGGGCGTCGTGGCGGAAGCCCTGCATGAACCCCTTGACGTTTTCGTGGACGAAGGTGTGGATGGTTATCTGGTAGGTCCACTCGGCCAGCTGGTCGGCGGTCGGAAGCTCGCCGTGAACGAGCAGGTACGCGACCTCCAGGTAGCTGGAGTTCTCGGCCAGCTGCTCGATCGGGTAGCCGCGGTACTGCAGGATCCCCTCGTCGCCGTCGATGAAGGTGATCGCCGAGCGGCACGAGGCGGTATTCATGTAGGCCGGGTCGTAGGACATCAGGCCGAAGTCGCCCTGCTCCTGCTTGATCTGGCGAAGGTCGATCCCCGGGATCGTCCCCTCGCTGATCGGGAATTCGTACTGCGAGCCGGTGCGCTCGTCGGTTACCTGCAGGCCGTCTTTTCCGTTGGAACTCATCGCTGCCTTCCGCTGGCGGTTTCCTCCCGCCCGCAGATAGTACGAAGGCGCGGGCGCCGGCGGTGTCCCGATAACCGGCCGGTTACCGGCGACGCCAGGCCCGCCGGAAGCGCCCGCTCTTCGTGTTCGCCGAAAACTCCGGGCCGCCGGCGGGGTCGTTCTCGGGCAGTGAGGCCGCAGCCTGGCTGTCGAGCGTGAGGGTCACGGTGCTCTGGGTTATGCGGGCGACCTCCGGGGCATCGACGAACCGGCGCCCGTGCCGGCCCTCGATCACCAGGCCGTCGAAGATGTCCTCGTCCTGGTTGTCGAGGATCTCGCGGACCTTCCCGATCTCCTCGCCGTCCGAGGTGACGACTCGCGCACCGGGCTTGAGGACCCGGTAGGAGATCGGCGGTTCTTCCTCGCTCACTGGGCAGCCTCCGAGGCTAGGAGGGACTTCCGCCGGAGGGCGCCCGGTCGGCGGGCCCTCCCTCGTAACGGCTCTCGGTCGCCTCCACCTGGCCGTGGTAGTGGCTGCCGAGGTCGGGGTGGCCGTAGGGGATCTCGGCCGCCTGGTCGAGGGTCATGAACGAGAGCTGGGCGATCGGCAGCCCGGCCCAGAGCTTGATCGGCACGCGGGTGAGGTTGGCGAGCTCCAGCGTCAGCGTCCCCTTCCAGCCCGGGTCGCAGAAGCCGGCGGTCGCGTGGACGATCAGGCCCAGGCGTCCCAGCGACGACTTGCCTTCGATCCGGGCGACGATGTCGTCCGGCAGTTCGACCCACTCCACCGTGCGCCCGAGGCAGAATTCGCCCGGGTGGATCACGAATGGCTCGTCGTCACCGATCGTCACCTGCTCGGTCAGGTCGGTAGGCGGCTTGCGCAGGTCGATCGCGCTTACCCGGTGGTTATGGAAGACCCGGAACGAGTTGCCCAGCGTGAGGTCGACGCTGGCCGGCTGGACCATCTCCTCGTTCCACGGCTCGATCCGGATGCGCCCGTCGGAGACGAGGCGACGGATCGTTCCGTCGGAGAGAACCGATGCGGGCTCCATGGGCCGATCCTAAACAGGAATGCGGGCGGGAGATCAGGCGGTCTCGCGCCCGCGCGGCTGCGCGGAGCGGACACTGGCGGGAGACGGGGGCTGGGGGCCGTCGTGCGGGCCGCGTGGCGCCCGCCTTGTAACTAACCGTTTTCGCTCAGGAGCGCAGCGGTATGGGGCTGTGCTCGAAGGTGGTCATCCGCTGCAGCTCGGCGACGCGTTCGGTGACCTCGTCGCCGGTCAGGCCGACCATCCGCTCGGTCCCGAAGTCCTCAACGTTGAACGAGGCCATCGCCGTCCCGTAGACCATCGCCCTCACCAGCAGGTCGTGGTCGACGGTCTCCCCGTCGTGGGCGGCGACGTAGCCGACCATTCCCCCGGCGAAGGTGTCCCCGGCGCCGGTGGGGTCGACCGCGAGGTCGATCGGGAATGCCGGCAGGGCGAAGTAGCCCTCCGGCGTGAAGAGCGCCGCGCCGTACTTGCCCTGCTTGGCGACCACCGAGGAGGGGCCCCAGGTGAGCACCTCCTTGGCCGCGGCCACGAAGCTCGGGGCGCCGGTGAGCATCTCGAGCTCCTCGTCGTTGAGGATCAGGCAGTCGACACCGGCGATCGTCTTCACCAGCGAGTCGCGGTCGATGTTGATCCACAGGTCCATCGAGTCCATCGCCACGAAGCGGGCCGAGTCGCACTGCTCCCGGACTCCGCGCTGGAGGTCTGGCTGGATGTTGGCCAGGAAGAGGACCTCGCACTCCTGGGCGGCGGCGGAGAGCTTGGGGTCGAAGCTCTCGAAGACGTTCAGCTCGGTCTCAAGGGTCTCCCGGCGGTTGAGGTTCTCGTGGTACTCGCCCTTCCAGAAGAAGGTCTTGCCGTCCTCGACCAGCTCGACGTCGTCGGTGTTGGTACCGCGTGTCTGGAGCGTCTCCCACGACGCCGGGTCGAAGTCGCCGCCGACCGGGCCAATCACCCGTACCTCGTCGAAGAACGAAGCGGCCAGGGCGAAGTGGGTCGCGGCGCCGCCCAGCATCCGGTCGCGGCTTCCGGAGGGGGTGGTGACCGCGTCATAGGCGATCGATCCGACGACGGTGAGGCTCATGCGGGCTGGCAGGTTACCCTGCCCCGACCATGAGGGCGGTCCAGCAGCTTGCATTCGGGGGGCCCGAGGTCCTGGAACTCGCCGAGCTTCCCGAGCCGGTGGCCGGTCCGGGCGAGCTGCTCGTGGAGGTTGAGCTGGCCGGCGTCAACTTCGCCGACACCCACCAGCGGCGCAACGAGTACCTGGCCGAGGCCGAGCTGCCATTCGTCCCCGGCTCGGAGGTGGCGGGCACCGTCGCCGGCACCGGGCGCCGGGTCGTGGCGATGACCGGGGGGCGCGGAGGCTACGCCGAGCTCGCCGTCGTGCCCGAGGCGATGGCCTTCGACCTACCCGAGGGACTCGGTGCGCAAGAGGCCCTCGCCCTCCTCGTCCAGGGGCTGACGGCCTGGCACCTGCTGCGCACCTGCGCCCGCCTGGAGCCCGGGGAGAGCGTGGCCGTCCACGCCGGGGCCGGAGGGACCGGCTCGCTCGCCATCCAGCTGGCCCGGGTCTTCGGAGCCGGGACGGTGGTGGCCACCGCCTCCAGCCCGGAGAAGCGCGAGTTGGCGGTCTCCTGCGGGGCCGACGCGGCGATCGACGGCGACCCCGAGGGGCTCGCCGGCCGGCTGGTCGAGGCCGCCGGCGGCGAGCTCGACGTCGTGCTCGATGCGATCGGGGGCGAGGTCTTCGAGCACTCGCTCGAGGCCCTGGCGCCATTCGGGCGGATGGTCACCTACGGCGTCTCGGGTGGAAAGACCAACACGGTCAACACCCGGGCGCTGATGAAGCGAAGCCAGGCGCTGGTCGGCTTCTGGCTGGCCGACTGTTACGGAAGGCCGGAGATGCTCGGACCGCCGCTGGCCGAGTGCTTCGTCCTCGCCGCCTCCGGACGCCTGCGTCCCCTCCGCGGGGAGCGCTACCCGCTCTCCGAGGCGGCCCGGGCCCAGGAGGACCTCGCCGGGCGCCGGACCACCGGCAAGCTCGTGCTTGACCCGGCCGCCTGACCGCTGCGCCGCCGAGGCCCTACCCTCCCCACGTGACCGATTTCGCCGACCTGGGCCTCTCCGGGACCACCCTCGAGGCCCTCAGCAACGTCGGCTACTCGGAGCCGAGCCCGATCCAGGAGCAGACGATCCCGCCGCTGCTGGAGGGCCGGGACATCATCGGCCAGGCGCAGACCGGTTCGGGCAAGACCGCGGCCTTCGGCCTGCCGATCATCGAGTACATCGATCCCGATGGCCCCACCGCGCAGGCCCTGGTACTTACCCCCACCCGCGAGCTCTGCATCCAGGTCACCCAGGCACTGCGCGCCTACGGCGAGCCCAAGGGAGTTGACGTGGTCGCCGTCTTCGGCGGGGCGCCGATCAAAACCCAGCAGGCTCAGCTCCGCGGGGGAGGACAGATCGTGGTCGGAACGGTCGGGCGAGTGGCCGACCTTCTGCAGCGCGTCTCGCTCGTTCTCCACGACTGCCGCTTCGTCGTCCTCGACGAGGCCGACGAGATGCTGGACCTCGGTTTCCTGGAGGACGTCGAGAAGATCCTCATGCAGACGCCGAACGGCCGGCAGACCGCCCTCTTCAGCGCCACGATGCCGCCGCCGATCCGCAAGCTCGCCGACCGCTTCCTCTACGAGCCCGAGGTGATCCGCGTCGAGGCGCCGACCCTCACCGTCGACACCGTTGAGCAGTTCCAGGTCGGGGTCGACCAGAAGGGCAAGCCCGACATGCTCGTCGAGGTTCTCGCCCAGGAGAAGCCGACCCAGGCGATCGTCTTCGTTCGCACCAAGGTGCGGTGCGACCAGCTCTACAAGCGCCTGCGGGACCGCGGGATGAACGCCAAGGCCCTCCACGGAGACATGTCGCAGGGCTCGCGCGATGGCGTGATGCTCTCCTTCAAGGGCGGCCGGGTGCCGATCCTCGTCGCCACCGACGTCGCCGCCCGCGGGCTGGACATCTCCACCGTCACTCACGTCGTCAACTACGACGTCCCCACCTCGCCCGACGTCTACGTCCACCGCATCGGGCGCACCGGCCGGATCGGTCGCTCGGGGCGGGCCATCACCTTCGTCGAGCCGCGCCAGACGGGCGAGCTCGAGGCGATCGAGAAGCACATCGGCGCGAGCATCTCCCCGTGGTCGCCGGGAGCGACCACCGAGCCGGCCGCGGTCACCGAAGGCCCCAAGCGCCACGACAAGCCCGAGGTGGGGCGCCGGCGCCGGCGCCGCGGGCGCCGCTCGCGCGACGCGGAGGGCGGCCGCGCCGAAGGCGGGTCGGAAGCCGCCGAAACCGAGGAGGCTGCCGAGCCGTCAGGCGCCACAGCGGAGACCACCTGGGCCAAGCTGGTCGTGGGCGCCGGAAGCGCCGACGGCCTCGAGCCGGCCGACCTGGTTCGCGTCGTTACGGCCGAGGCAGGTATCGGGGGCGAGGAGGTTCGCGACGTGAAGGTCCTCGAGCGCTTTGCCTTCCTCTCGGTGCCCGAGGACCGGGTCCAGGGCGTCGTCGAGGCGGTCAGCGGCTCGGAGTGCAACGGCACGAAGCTCGAGCTCGAGCCGGCCGGAAGCTGACCGCAGCCGGCCGGGCGTTGACCGTTCCTTATTGCCCGCCGCGGGCCGGCGTGCCATCCTTATGGGAGTGATCCAGCTAAGCGACCAGCCCGACCTGCCGCTCGAACAGGGCGAGCTCGGCCTTGCCGTCGACGATTCGCTCCTGGCCCCGGTCGAGGCTTCGGAGCTGCCGCCGCCCGGGGAGAACGACTGCCGGGTCTGCGGCGCCTTCGTGGCCGCCGACCAGGACTGGTGCCTGGAGTGCGGTGCGGCGGTGGCCGAGCCCCGGAAGATCCCGGGCCTGGCGACGGTCGGCCTGGCCGGCGTCTTCACCCTCGTGCTGGCCGGCGGCGCGGTCGCGGCAGGCGTCGCCGCCCTCAACGACACGATCCCCCCGCGGGACACGAAGGTTGAGACGGTCGCCCAGGAGGCGCCCGCCGAGCCGGCGATCGACGACACGCTGACCGAGGACCCGCTCGCGCCTGACAGCGGCGCCGCCGATGACCAGCTGACACCTGTCACGCCCACCGACGGTGGCGGGACGGTCACCCCGGTCGTCCCGGACGACGGCGGCGGGGGAGGCTCAACCGAGCCCAAGCCGTTCGACCTCCCCGGCAGCGCCGCCGCGCTCTACGACCCGCAGATGCGCTTCCAGGCATCAAACGATCCCGCCCTGGCGATCGATGGGGCCAAGACCCCGACCTGGTTCGTCACCACCGCCGCCGACGGGAACATGAACATCGGCCTCCAGGTCGACCTCCAGAAGTCGCGCAAGGTCACCCGGGTCACGATGACCACCAAGACCCCGGGCTTCACCATGTACGTGCTCGGCGACAAGGGCGTCGACCCCCCGGACGAGGTCGGCGACATGACCACCCTCGGCGAGGCGGCATCGATCGACGCCGCCGCCGAGAGCGGCAAGCCGGCTCCCGACTCAGGCGACAAGGCCGGCGACGAGACCTTCGAGCTCAGCCTGGGTAATACCGACAAGAAGTGGCGCACCATCGTCCTCTGGTTCACCGTTCCGCCCAACAAGGGGCCGACGGTCCGCATCTCCCAGCTCAAGTTCTTCGACAACTGAGCTGCGGCGCCGGCCGCCATTCGTTACGGTCCGGTCAGGGCAAACCAGCCCCGACCCGCCATCTATAGAGAGGAGCGCCGCCGATGTCGGCAGCGACCATGAAGACCAGTGAGGGCGACATCAAGATCGAGCTGTTCGACGACGATGCCCCCGAGACCGTCGCCAACTTCCGCAAGCTCGCCGAGGACGGCTTCTACGACGGGCTCACATTCCACCGCGTGATCCCCGACTTCATGATCCAGGGCGGCTGCCCGGAGGGCACCGGAACCGGCGGTCCCGGCTACATGTTCGACGACGAATTCAACGACCACAAGGTCGTCCGCGGGGCGCTGGCGATGGCCAACGCCGGCCCCAACACGAACGGCTCGCAGTTCTTCATCGTCACCGCCGACTCGTGCCCGCACCTGGACGGCAAGCACACCGTCTTCGGCCAGGTGACCGACGGGATGGACGTCGTCGACGCGATCTCCGCGGTGGCCACCGACCAGCGTGATTCACCGCTGGAGCCGGTCGGTATCGCCGCTCTGGAAGTGGAGTAGGCTGGGGGCCAAGGGTCAGGGTCTGAGAAGAGGAGAGCAGCATGGCGACAGTCGAGAAGTCCGCTAAAGAGACCGCAACCGGCTCCGGGGACGAGATCCCCGTCGTCAACCCGGCGACCGGCGAGACCATCGCCACGGTTCCCAACCTCGGTCCGGCCGAGGTTCAGGCGATGGCCGAGCGCGGCCGTGCCGTGCAGCCGGCGTGGGACGCCCTCGGGTTTGAGGGCCGGGGCCGCGTCCTCCTGCGTGCGCAGAAGTGGCTGATCGACCATCGCGAGCGGGTGATCGACACGATCGTCTCGGAGACCGGCAAGACCTACGAGGACGCCCAGATCGCCGAGCTCTCCTACGGCGCGTCGGCCTTCGGCTTCTGGGCCAAGAACGCCGAGAGGTACCTCGCCGACCAGAAGGTCAAGACCTCCAGCGTGATCCTCAAGGGCAAGAAGCTCGTTGTCCGCCACCGGCCGATGGGCCTCATCGGGGTTATCGGCCCGTGGAACTACCCGCTCACCAACTCGTTCGGCGACTGCATCCCGGCGCTCGCCGCCGGCAACAGCGTGATCCTCAAGCCGAGCGAGATCACGCCTCTCACCTCGCTGCTGATGGCCGAGATGCTCGAGGAGAGCGGCCTGCCCTCCGGCGTCTTCCAGGTCGCCACGGGGCTGGGGGAGACCGGACGGGCGCTGATCGACGAGGTGGACATGATCATGTTCACCGGCTCGACGGCCACCGGCCGCAAGGTCGCCGTTGCCGCCGCCGAACGCCTGATCCCCTGCTCGCTGGAGCTCGGGGGCAAGGATCCGATGATCGTCCTGCGCGACGCCGACCTCGAGCGCGCGGCCAACGCCGCCGTCTACTTCTCGATGCAGAACTCGGGACAGACCTGCATCTCCACCGAGCGCGTCTACGTCGAGGCGCCGGTCTTCGACGAGTTCGTCACGAAGGTCACCGACAAGGTCGCCTCGCTGCGCCAGGGCCATTCGACCGGCCCGGGCACCGTCGAGGTGGGGGCGATGACCTTCCCGCCGCAGGTCGACAAGGTCGAGAGCCACGTGGCCGACGCCGTCTCCAAGGGGGCCAAGGTCCTCGTCGGGGGCAAGCGCCGCGAAGGGCCCGGTGACTTCTTCGAGCCGACGGTGATCGTCGATGTCGACCACTCGATGGAGGCGATGAGCGAGGAGACCTTCGGGCCGACGCTGCCGATCATGAAGGTCGAGGACGCCGAGGAGGCGATCCGCCTGGCCAATGACAGCCCGTACGGCCTGGCCGCCTCGGTCTTCTCGAAGGACGTCGACCGCGGCGAGGCCGTGGCCCGGCGGATCGAGGCCGGCGCGGTCTGCGTCAACGACGCGATGGTGAACTACACGGCTCTCGAGCTCCCGATGGGCGGGGTGAAGACCTCCGGCCTGGGCTCACGCCACGGTGCCAATGGCATTCGCAAGTACACGCACCAGCAGACCCTGCTCGTCTCGCGCTTTCATCCCAAGCGCGACATCCACATGTTCCCGTACACCGAGAAGGTCACCCAGAGGCTGGGCAAGCTCTTCTCGTTCATGTACGGCCGCGGCGACCGCAGCTAGGCAGCGGCAAGCGCGCCGCCGCTGGAGCGGCGGACGATCAGCTCGACCGGCACGTCGATCTCGTCGGCCTGGTCGCGCTCGCCCCTGATCCGGCCGACCAGCAACTGCACGGCTTCTTTGCCGAGCGACTCCGGGTTGAGGTCGACGGTGGTGAGCGTCGGCTCGGAACGGTCGCAGACCTCGCTGTCGGTGGAGGCGACCACCTTCAGCGTCTGCGGCACGGACACCGACAGAGACTCGGCGGCCATGATCGCCCCGCGGCCGAGGCGGTCGAGCATCGTGTAGACGCCGTCGGGCGGCTCGTCGCTCTCCAGGAGCCGCTTGGTGGCCTGGAAGCCGTCGGTCTCTGCGAGGTCGCCGTCGACGTACTCGACGAAAGGCTCGATCCCGAGGTCGGAGCAGACCCGCTCGAAGCCGTCTACGCCGTCGGCGGTGTAGGAGTACTCCGGCCCGGGGGAGATGATCGCGATCCGCCGGGCGCCCTGCTCTCGCAGGTGCTCGATAGCCAGCCGCGCGGCACCCTCGTGGTCGTTGTCGACCCAGGGCTCGTCGCCGCCGTCGGTCACCCGGCCGATGGTGACCAGCGGGGTCAAGGTGCGCCGCGCATGTTCGACCATTGGCTGGTTCTGGGTCGGGTCGACGACGATGCAGCCCTCGGGCTCGAGCCGCGCCAGCCGCGCCACCGCCTCCTCGTCGTCCGGGCAGGTGATCAGCGCATAGCCGAGTTCGAGGGCGGCGGCCGTGGTGGCGTGGAGGAGGTCGTTGAAGAAGCCGAAGGATCCGAACGACGCGGGTTGCCCCGACATCGCCGCGAAACTGAGGCCGATGATCCCGGAGCGCCCGCCGGCCAGGCTGCGGGCGCTGGCCGAGGGCCGGTAGCCGAGCTTCGATGCGGTCTCCGCGACCCGCTGGCGGGTCTCTTCGGAGATCCGCCCCTTCCCGTTGAGGGCATGCGAGACGGTGGTGATCGAGACGCCCGCCGCGTCGGCGACATCGTTGATGGTCACCCTTAGCGGGGGTTTCCCCGCGCCTCCCTTTCCCTTACCAGCCAACGGCAGGGAGCCTAATCACGCAAAAGCGCTTTATCAAGTATCTGTAGGTAGGCAGTTATCCGGAATGCGACAGGAAGGGCTTGGCATGGCAACGGGAGAATCGGTTGATCGGACGATGTGGACGAGCCTGCTGCACTCGGGAGTGCTCGGCACCTTTCTCCGGCTCCCTTATGTGGAGCCCGACACCGCCGCCCTGAGGGAGGCCGAAGCTGGGGCGGCGATCTACGGGATCCCGTTCGACGCGACCAACATCAGCCGCTCGGGCGCCAACTACGGCCCCCGCGGTATCCGCGAGGTCTCCTGCCAGTTCCTCACCTACAACGCGATGTACGACTTCGACCTGGTCGATGCGCTCTCGCCGGTCGACTGCGGCGACTGCGACGTGGTCCTGGCCAACGCCGAGGCCACCTTCGCCAACGCCCAGCGCGACATCGGCGCCATCATCGACGCCGGCGCGCTGCCGGTGACCCTCGGCGGCGACCACTCGGTCACCATCCCTGCCGTGCGCGCCGTCCGTGAGCGCGTCTCCGACCCCGGCCTCGTGCTGGTCGACACCCACCTCGATACCGCCCCCGACGTCGGTGGGGAGCTGCTCAACCACTGCTGCCCGATCACCCGCGCGGTCGACGCCGGCTTCGACCCCGAGAAGATCGCCCTGGTCGCGATCTCCGGCTGGATGAACCCGCGCACCGAGATCGAGTACTGCCGCGAGAAGGGGATCACCGTGATCTGGCTCGAGGAGATCTGGGAGAAGGGGACCGCCTGGGCCGCCGAGCGTGCCCGCGAGGTCGCCGGCGCCGGCGACGGGATCTATCTCTCCTTCGACGTCGACAGCCTCGACGCCGCCCATGCTCCGGGGACCTGCGCTCCCACGCCGGGCGGCCTCAACAGCCGCGAGGCGATCGAGATCGTTCGCGGGGTGAGCGGAGGCGGGCTGCTTGGCGTCGACGTGGTCGAGGTGGCGCCAAGCCTTGAGAGCACGTCGGCCACGGCGCTGATCGGTGGCCGCGTGGCGATCGAAGCGATGGCCTTCCATGCCGGGGCCGGCCGCTGAGCCGGTGACCGTCGCAGTCCTCGCCCAGCTTGCTCCCGTCCCCGGGGACGTCGAGGCCAACGTTGCCCGGGCGGCAGTCGTCGTGGCCGAACACCCGGAGGCCGACCTCGCCGTCTTCCCCGAGCTCTTCGTGGGCGGCTACGACATCTCCACCGCTGCCGCCAACGCCCTCGAGCCGGGCGGTCCCGAGCTGGAACCGCTGAGAGAGGCCGCGAGGGAGGCGGGAACCGCCGTCCTGGTCGGCTTCTCCGAGAGCCGTGACGGCGAGCCGGCCAATTCGCTGCTGGCCATCGACGAACGGGGGGAGGTCGCCGGGGTTCACCGCAAGACCGCGCTCTGGGGCGAGGAGTCGAAGTGCTTCGAATCCGGCGGGGCGATGACCGTCGTCGAGCTCGCCGGCCGCCGGGCCGGGCTGATGGTCTGTTACGAGATCGAGTTCCCGGAGCTGGCCCGGGCCCTTGCCGTTGCCGGCGCCGACCTGCTGGTCACCTCCTCGGCCAACATGGAGCCTTACTACGAGGACCACGAGCTCTCCGGCCGCGCCCGCGCGCTCGACAACCGCATCCCCCACCTCTACGTCAACCGGGTCGGCGAGGAGGCCGGCCTGGCCTTCGTCGGCGGGACCCGCGTGATCGGCCCCGACGGCCAGGAGATAGCGGCGGCCGGAAAGGGCGAGGAGGTCCTCGTCGTCGAGGTGCCCGACGCCCCGGCTCACGACGGCGGCCCGACCGACTACCTGCAGAACCTCCCGGAGGGGACGGCGGTCGTGACCGGCGCCGACTCCCTGCGGGGCTGAGAGGGCCCGCCCCGGCCCGGGCCCCAAGCCGATGGCCGCGATCCCCCTCTCGCTCCTGGCCGCCCTCTGCTGGGGCAGCGCCGACTTCATCGGCGGCATCGTCAGCCGCCGCAACGCCATCCCCGGGGTGATGCTGACCGTCCTGGGGGTGGGTCTTGCCGCCGCGCTGGCCTTCGTCCTCGTCACCTCCGAGCCGCTTCCGTCCACGCGGGCGATCGCATTCGCCGTGATCGGCGGCACGATCGGCTCGGCCGGGCTGACGCTCTTCTACCTGGCAATGTCGCTCGGCAAGCTGGGCGTCGTCACGCCGATCGCGGCCAGCGGCGTGGCGGTGCCGGTGATCGTCGGGATCATCGGCGGCGACGCCCTTGCGACCATGGTCGCGGTCGGGCTGGCGCTGGCGGTGACCGGGATCATCCTCTCCTCGATCGAGGGCTCCGAAGAGGAGCTCCACGAGGACAAGGCCGGTGGCCGGCGGGTGGTGGCCATCGCGCTTCTCGCCGCCCTCGGCCTGGGCTCCTACTTCGTCTTCGCCGAGGTCGCCTACGAGGAGTCGGTCGCCTGGACGCTCGTCTTCGGCCGCGTTATCGCCGTGCCGGTACTCCTGGCCGCCGTGGTCGCGCGCCACGTGCGCATGCCCTCCGGCCGTGACCGCGGCCTGGCGGTCGGAGGGGGGCTCTTCGACGTCTCGGCGACCGCGCTGGTGGGGCTGGCCCTCGCCGGCGGGGCGCTCAGCATCGTCGCGGTCCTCTCCTCGCTCTACCCGGTCGTGACGATCTTCCTGGCCTTCCTGATCCTCCGCGAGCGCCTGCGGCCGGTCCAGGCACTGGGGGCCCTGCTGGCCCTGAGCGGCGTCGTCCTCATCGCCGCCGGCTGAAGCGCCCCTTCCGCCGCGAGGCGCGGACGGTCGCCGCCGGCCGCGGCGAGGAGCTGCGCCGACAGATACTCGCCGGTGCCTAGCGCAGGCTCATCCCGGTAAGGCGCTCGAGCTCGTCGAGCGTCTCCGAGGAGTCGCCGTGGTGGATCGTCATGAATCCGAGCTCGCGCGCCGGCACGAGGTTGTGGTCGAGGTCGTCGACGAAGACGATCTCCGTCGCCGGCAGCTCCATCCGCTCGATCGCCAGCTCGTAGATCGCGGTGTCGGGCTTGCGCATTCCCTCCTCGCCGCTGATCACCACCGCGTCGAAGAGCTCTCCGAAGAGGTGGCGCGGATAACGGTGGCTGCCCCACGAATTGGAGAGCAGGCCGGTGCGCAGGCCGTGGCCCCGGGCCCGCCGAAGTGCCTCGATCATCGGCCGGTCCTCGCCGATTCGGGAGAAGATCCGGTCGTTGAACCCCTCGGCGCGCTCGGGCGGCAGGCCCAGGAGAGCGGTCAGTCGCCGCTCGAACTCCGGCTCGTCGAGCTTTCCCGTCTCGAAGTCGAAGAGGGCCTGCTGGCCCTCGGGGTTGCTGAGGAAGGTCTCGCGGATCAGGCCCGGGTCGATCCCCTCCTCGCGGCAGAACTCCGAGAAGCCGGCAAAGAGGTTGGTCGTCAGGACGCCACCCCAGTCGAAGAGCAGCCCCCGCGCCGGGCCCTCAGCCACGGGTCAGCTCCACTGCGTTCTCGGCCAGCTGGACGACCCCGTCCCCGAACGCCTTCAGTACCGGGTCGTCGGTGCTGCCGCTGATCGCACGCTTGTAGTTGCCCTCCATGAAGACGGTGGCCTTCCAGAGGGCGAGCGTCTGGTACCAGGTGATGTCGGTCATCGCCCGGCCCGAGCGTTCCTCGTAGCGGGAGATCATCTCGGCCCGGCTGGGGAAACCCTCGGTCCGCGTCACCGAGCTGAGCTCGAAGAGTCCGCCCTGCGGGTCGGTCGAGTCGACGTAGAGCGTGGCGAAGTAGCCCAGGTCGGCGAGCGGGTCGCCGATCGTCGCCATCTCCCAGTCGAGGATCGCCTCCAGGCGGGCCGGCGCGCTGGCCGAGAAGATCGTGTTGCCCAGCCGGTAGTCGCCGTGGACGATCGTCGCCGGGCCCGACTCGGGCATGTTGGCCGCCAGCCAGGTGCCGACCTCCTCGACCGCGGGGATTTCGCGGGTCCGGTTGTGCTCCCAGAGGCCGGTGAAGCGGCGCAGCTGGCGCTCGAGGTATCCGGTCGGCTTGCCGAAGTCGCCGAGGCCCGCCTCCTCCCAGTCGACGGCGTGGAGCTCCACGAGGCCGTCGATCAGCTCTTCGCCGGTGCGGCGGCACTCCTCCGGCGCGGAGAGGGCTGCCGGCATCTCGCTCGTGATCACCTCGCCGGGTACCCGCTCCATCACGAAGAAGGGCGCGCCGATTACGCTCTCGTCGGCACAGGTGGCCAGCACGCGGGGAACGCGCGCGCGGCCCTCCAGGGCCCCGATCACGCGGGCCTCCCTCAGTACGTCGTGGGCGCTCGGCGGAAGCGGGGGCCGGGGCGGGCGGCGCAGGATGAACTCGGTATCGCCGCGGCTCACGAGGAAGGTGACGTTCGAGTGGCCCTCGCCGATCGGCTCGATCTCCATCTCCCCGGATCCGATTCCGGCACCGTCGAGGAATTCGGCCAGCGGCTCGAGCACGACCAGGGGCGGGCGCGCCGCTCCCTCGGCGTCCTCGTGGCGCGCGACCACGTCGTCTTCGGCGAGCCTGTGCATCGACACGGGCGCGAACGCTACCCGTCCTCTACGCTTCGCGGGCGATGGCCGACCAGCTCTGGCTCCTGCGTCACGGAGACGCCGAACCGCACGGAACCCGCGACGACTTCGACCGGCGCCTCACCGACCGCGGCGAGGCGCAGTCCCGCAACGCCGGCACAGCCCTCTCCGGCCTCGGACTCGACTTCACCGCCGTCGTCACCAGTCCGCGGGTGCGGGCGCGCGACACCGCCCTCCTGGCGTGCGAGGCGCTGGGCAACGAGCCGGTCCTCCATGATCCGCTGGGTGGCGGCTTCGGGGGATCGCAGGCCCGCGACCTCGTCGGCCCCGAGCACGGTGGGCGCGTGTTGATCGTGGGTCACGAGCCCGACTTCAGCTCGATCGTCCACGAGCTAACCGGCGCCCGGGTGGACATGAAGAAGGGCGGGGTGGCCGGGATCCGGCTCGGGCCGGCTCCGGAGCTGATCGTCCTCCTTCGCCCGCGCGAGCTGGCCGAGATGGCCGGGGAGCCCCGGCCGTGAGCGGCGTTCCCGTCCGGATTGAGGCCGCGGGAGGCGTGATCATCCGTGACGGGAAGATCGCCGTCGTGCACCGGGACCGCTACGACGACTGGTCGCTTCCCAAGGGCAAGCTCGACGCCGGGGAGAGCTTCGAGGAGGCCGCGCTGCGCGAGGTCCTGGAGGAGACCGGGCTCGAGTGCGAGCTCGGTCTCGAGCTCGAGCCGGTCAGCTACGTCGACCAGAAGGGACGCCCCAAGCTCGTCCGTTACTGGCTGATGGAGGTGACCGGAGGCGACTTCGAGGCCAACGACGAGGTAGACGAGATGCGCTGGCTGGAACCCGCCGAGGCGGCACGGCTCCTCTCCTACCCGCACGACCGCGAACTGGTCGAGGGGGTGCGGGCGTGAGCGAGATGGAGCCTGCCCTGACCCTCTGGATGGGACCCGGCGACGCCAGTGCGGCCGGAAACGTCCACGGGGGAGTCGTCCTGCGGCTGATCGACGAGGCGGCGGGCCTGGCGGCAATCCGCCTCGCCCACATGCGCGTCGCCACGGCGGCGGTCGACTCGATGAGTTTCCGCACCCCCGTCTACGTGGGCGAGCTCCTGAGCCTGAACTCTCGCGTCAATCAGGTCTGGAACAGCTCGATGGAGGTTGAGGTGGAGGCGTGGGCCGAGAGCCCGGCCACCCGCGAGCGGCGCCTGGTCGCCACCGCCTTCCTGACGATGGTCGCCCTCGACGAGGAGGCGCGCCCCACCCAGCTCCCTGCGTTCGAGGACGGCGACCCGGAGATCATGGCCGCCGCGGACGCCCGTCGCGAACAGCGGCTCGCCGAGCGCTGACCTCTCCTAACCGGCGGCCGGGACCGCTCCGGCTGCTCCGCCACCCACCCGCGGCGAGTGGTTGAGCGTTGCCTGCGCGTTGAAGACCAGTTCTTCGAAGGCTGTCCGTGCCCCCCCGGCCGGAAGTTGCGCATCCGGGGCGTGCCCGGTGTCGTGAAGCTCCTGGAGCCTTTCCGCCAGCAGGTCGAGCTCGTCCATCGATCGCAGGGTCAGCTCTTCGTCCCGTGCCGGCGGAGCCTGCCCGGTTCGCCGCTCGTACTCGCCGATTCCCGCGGCGACCGTGACCGCGGTGACGAGGTCGGCGTTGATCTGCTCGGCGAGTGAATAGCTGAGCGCGTGCCCCGGCGGCTCGTTGGCTGCAGCGTTGACGATCGCCGTCGAGCGAAGCCGGGCCTCGCGTAGCGGGTCGTGGGCCGCGGTCACCGCCTCCGGGTCGACAGCGATCGCGGCCCGCCCGTAGGCGGCCAGCGCCCGCGCCGTCTGGGCCAGCTCCTGGCAGATGGTGTCGGTGAGCCTGGTCGGCCACAGGTAAGCCAGGCCGAGCACCAGCACTCCGGCAACCACGGTGTCGAGCAGGCGCTCGCCGAGGATCGAGTTGATCCCGGGATCGGCAAGGTGCATCAGGCCGACGATCATGATCGTGGCGCCGAAGGTGCTGAAGGCGTAGTTGCTAACGAGGAACGCGGCGACGATGAAGGCCCCGATCGTCACCGTCACCGTCACGGTCGCCAGACCCTCGCCCAGGACGAGGGCAACCGCCGCCGTGGTGAGCAGCCCGACAACGGTCCCCGTGATTCGGCCGACCACGCGCGGCGCCGTGCCGGCGGCGTCCGGCTTGGTGACCCAGGCGACGGTCATCGGCAGCCAGTAGGAGTGGCTGGCCGTGTCCAGCTGGGCGATCAGCGTCGCGATGACGATCAGGATCGTGAGCCGGATCGCGTGCCGGGTGAAGAGGAGGTCGGGGTCGCGGTGGTGGATGAGGTTCTGGAAGCCGGTCGGCGAATACCCGATCCGCAGGCCGGTAAACGCCTGCCGGCCGATCGGCCAGGGTCCCGCCGTCAGTTCCGACGCTTCGCAGAGGCTGGCCGTCACCTCGCGGACCGCCTCGAGCTCCATCTCGCCAAGGCTGCCCTCGCAGGCCCGGGAAGCGGCGAGAAGCTGCTCGGTACGACCGGCCAGCGCCCGCCGCCGGAGCGGGATCTCGAGCGCTCCGGCGATGGAGAGCATCACGTTCGCCGCGACACTTTCGAAGGCGGCCCTGGCTGCCGCCGCGCTCTCGTCGGCGTGGTACGAATCGCCGCGCAGGTTGAAGAGCGCGATGCGGGCCTGGTCGCAGCATTCGACGAGCGCCAGGCACCATTCCCGCGTCGGTCCGGGCAGGTCGCCCGCGATGATGCGGCCTCGGGCCGCCGAGATCTTGAGCGCACCGCCCGGGGAGGCAATCCCGGTCTTCCTGTCGCGCAGGGCGAGCGCCTGGGCGCGGTATGCGACGGCTATGTCGGTTCGCACCCCGCCGATCCGGCCTGCGAAGAGCGGAAGGATCACCGACAGGATCATCACGGTGGACCCGAGCAGCATCCACCCGGCCGATGGGAGTGCCGCGCCGATCGGGTCCGGGGTCCCGCTGAAGACGACCAGGATTACGAGCGTGAGCATCCCGGCGACGGCGGCCTTCGGGCCGGCGAGGCCCACGTAACCGCAGAGGGCCGCGGCCAGCGCGGTCACCGCGAGCTGGATGGGGAAGCTGTCGGATATGACGATCCCCAGGGCGGCGGCAGCGGCAACCGAGATCGCCGTCAGCCCCATTCCCCTCAGCCTCTCGTCGATGTCGCCCTTTGGGTCGCAGACACCCGCGAGCACCGCGCCGATCGCGAGGGGGAATGCCGCCTCGGCGCCGACGAGCTCTACGGCGGCGAAAGCCAGGCCGCCCGTGATCAGGGCCACCCTCAGCGGGCCCAGCCAGCGGGTCGCTGCCCAGTCGGTCACCATCGACGACCGCAGGACCCTGCGGTAAAGGCGCTCCCCCTCCACCTCGCCGAGACTATCCAGAGCGGAGAGGGAGGGATTCGAACCCTCGAACGAGGTTGCCCCCGTTACACGATTTCCAGTCGTGCCCGTTCAACCACTCCGGCACCTCTCCTGGATCGCTCTGGCCGCAGAAGCGTAGCCCCCGCCCCGTAGCATTGTCGGCCCATGGCCGCCGCCCTCGTGACCCTCGCCGTAACCGACACCGTCAACGAGGTGATTCGGGACCTGGGCCTTCTGGGCCTCGTCGTCCTGATGTTCGTGGAGAACGTCTTCCCGCCGATCCCGTCCGAGGTCGTCCTTCCGCTCGCCGGGTTCTTCGTGGCTCGCGGCGAGCTCTCGTTCGTCGGGGTCCTGGCGGCGGCGACGCTCGGGTCGGTGCTTGGCTCGGTCTTCCTCTACGAGCTGGCGAGGTACGGCGGGCGGCCGTTCGTCCTGCGCTACGGCTCGATCCTGCGGGTCGAGCCCGAGGACCTCGACCGTGCCGACGCGTGGTTCCAGCGGCGCGGGCCGATCATCGTCCTCGTCGGACGCTGCATCCCTGGCGTGCGCAGCCTCGTCTCGCTACCGGCGGGGACGCTGAAGATGTCCCGCGTCCAGTACATCCTCCTAACCACCATCGGGAGCCTGGCCTGGAACGCTGCCCTGATCGGCGCGGGCTGGATCCTTGGGGAGGAGTGGGACCGTGTCTCCGACGTGATCGGGCCGATCGGCAAGCCTCTCCTCATCGCCCTGGCCCTGCTGCTCGGAGCCGCCTCGGTCGTCTGGTGGTGGCGCCGCCACCCCAGCCGGCGCGCCGACTGAGTCAGATCTTCCAGTCGCCGGCGACGAGGACCGGCGTGCGGCTGCCGTCGGTGGCGATGCCGGTGACCGTCATCTCGTCGGAGCCGATCATGAAGTCGACGTGGATCCGGCTCTGGTTTATCCGTTTGCGGTCCTCTTCGGATTCGACGCAGATCCCGTAGGCCGAGCCGAGGGCGATGTGGCCGGCGGCGTTCTCGTCCAGGAGCGTGTCGAAGAAGGTCGTCCCGGTGTTCCCGATCCGCCCGGCCGCGTCGACCAGGGCGACCTCCCCCAGGCGGCAGGCTCCCTCGTCGCTCTCGGCGTAGCCGCGCAGCACCGCGGCGTTCTCCTCGGCATCGATCCGCACGGCACGGCCGTTCCTGAACTCGACTTCGAGCCCGTGGATGATCGAGCCGCCAACTACCAGCGGCTTGGTCGAGCGCACGACCCCCTCGGTCCGCTCCGGGTCGGGCGCCGAGAAGATCTCCTCCGAGGGAATGTTGGGCATGTGGACTATCCCGTCGACGGTCTCGAACTTCGCCGACAGGAAGCGGCTGGAGGGCAGCAGCCCGACGGTCAGGTCGGTGCCCGGTCCCTCGAAGTGGAGCGAGTCGAAAGATCGCCCGTTCAGGCGCGAAGCGACGTCGGCAAGGAAGTCGGCCCGCTGCGACCAGGCGGCGACGGGGTCCTCCTCGTCGAGCCGGCAGACGTGGACGAGCTCCTCGACCAGCTTCGCCAGGGCTTCGTCCTCGTCCAGGTACGGGTGGACCAGCCGGGCCCACGGCAGGCTCGGGCACGGGCCGATCGTCCAGTTGGTGGTGCGGTCGTTGACGACCTTGCCGCCCTCCTTGAGCGCCGGCAGCTGGTCCTTGCCGGCGCGGGCCGGGTCGATGTCGTCCATGAGGCCGGGCGCGATCGGGCCGCTGAGGCCGATCCGGGCGCAGCGCTGGTCACCGAGGGCAAGTATCCGCTCGCCGAACCAGGACGGGACGAAGTCGAGGGTCTCCTCGGCGGCGTGCTCGAGGCGGGCGTGCTTGACGTGGAGGTCGAAGTAGGAGACGTCCACGAATTTCGCGCCGCGCCTGTAGGCCGCTTCGGCCAGGGCCCGGGCGACCTCCTCCTTGCCCACCTCGGCGCCGATCGCGACCACCTGCCCGGGCTGGACGTTGGCGCCGAACCCGACCAGCAGGTCGGCATAGCGCTCGAGGGTCTGCTCGTCGAATCCGCTGGGCTGCGTCACGGCGCCAGATTATCGGCGCCCGGCTTGCGCGCGACCGACGGGCGCCTATCATCCACGCCATGTCCACTCCGCAGAATCCCCAGGCCCCCGCTGTCCCCGTATCGGTTCCGGTAAGCCGCGAGCAGTCGATCGCGATCTTCAGCCAGACGATGGGGCTGGTGGCCATCACCTGCCTCTTCGCCGCTCTTGGCGCCTGGATCGGACGCGATCTCGGCGGCCTCTGGTTCCTGCTGCCCTGGATCCTCGCGCTGGGCTGCATCATTGGCCTTAACGTCGCCAACGCCAAGGGAAAGACCCAGCTGGCGCTCGTCCTGCTCTTCGCGACCGGCCTGCTGCTCGGGATCTCGATCGGCTACACGGTCAAGTACTACGCGGTCACCGACGCCTCGGCTGTCTACCAGGCGGTCGGGGCCACTGCGCTCTTCGTCGCCGCGCTGGGGGCCGGCGGCTACGCGATCCGCAAGGACCTCTCGTTCCTCTTCCGGTTCCTGTTCTTCGCCCTGCTGGCGCTGATCGTTTTCGGGATCGTCCTGATCTTCGTGAACCTGCCCGGCGGGATGCTGATCTACTCGATCCTCGGCCTGGTCCTGTTCGGCGCCTACGTCGTCGTCTACTTCAACGTGCTGCGCCGAGCCGGCCAGGAGATGGTCATCCCGCTCGCCGCGGGGATCTTCATCTCGATCCTGAACATCTTCCTCTTCTTCCTGCAGATCTTCGGCGGCGGCGGGCGCTGATGCTGCGCAGCCGGATGGCCGCGCGCCTGAAGGTTCCCACGGCAGAGCAGACACTTCCCGGCCGCGACCAGGAGATCCCCGGCGTTCCCGAGCGCCACGCCGTGCTCGACGCACCGCTGAAGCCGCCGTTCGGCGAGGGCATCCGCACCGCGGTCTTCGGCCTCGGCTGTTTCTGGGGGGCGGAGCGCATCTTCTGGCAGCTGCCCGGGGTGGTTTCGACGGCGGTCGGTTACGCGGGCGGCACCACTCCCAATCCCACGTACGAGGAGGTCTGCTCCGGGCAGACCGGCCACACCGAGGCGGTCCTCGTTGCCTACGACCCGGCGAAGGTCAGCTACGAGGAGCTCCTGAAGGTCTTCTGGGAGGGCCACGACCCGACCCAGGGGATGAGGCAGGGCAACGACGTCGGAACGCAGTACCGGTCGGCGATCTACTGGGACGGCGAAGACCAGCGTGAGGCGGCGGAGGCGTCGGCGAGCATGTACGGGGAGCAGCTGCGCGCCGCCGGCTACGAGCCGGTGACTACGGAGATCGCCCCGGCCGGCCCCTTCTTTTACGCCGAGGACTACCACCAGCAGTACCTCCACAAGGTGCCGAACGGCTACTGCGGCCTGGGCGGCACCGGGGTCAGCTGCCCGGTCGGTAGCGGCCAGGCCGCCTGACCTGCGCAATCGCTTTTCCTTGCGGGTGAACCGGCGCGCGAACGCCGGGGGCTGTGCCATCCTCAGGCCATGCGTAATAGAACGAAGTTCCTCACCGCTTTTGCCGTTTCCGGACTGCTCATCGCCCCGTCGGCGATGGCCCAGGCCCCTGACGCCGGCGCCGCCGGCACCTGCCCGCAGTTCAGGGTGATGCACAACGACACGATCTCCGGGGTCAAGTTCCCGGCCGGCCCGTACAACATGGTCACCAGCCAGCTCAGCTGCTCGCAGTCGACCAAGTACTTCCAGCAGTGGCTGGCCTCGGGCCGCGTGGCCAAGGGCTGGACGGTGAAGCTCCTTTCCGGCGAGCGTCGCCGCTTCACCAAGGTCGGCACCAAGGTCGACTTCCAGGCGACCCCGGCCACCGAGCCGACCCCGACCCCCAGCCCGAACGGACACACCTGCCCGGGCACCTTCCGAGTCCTGAACAACGACAGGATCGGCGGCATGTCGCTCCCGAGGGGCAACTACCAGATCAGGCTGCTCAACACCGATGTTGCGCTCACCGGCCTGAACTGCCAGACCGCCTCGAACGACTTCGCGTACTTCCTGAACAACGACTGGAGCGGCAAGCTCCCGTCGCCTTGGTACGCGAACAACTCGACGCGAACCTTCTACCGCGGAACCAACGCGGTGGGCTTCAGCGTCAGGAAGGTCAGTAACTGAGCCAGTACTGAGCCGAGCGCCCGGCCGCCTGTGCGGCCGGGCGCCGGTAGCTCAGCTCAGGTGGTCATCCCGGTGAACTGGCCACCGGTGATGTTCAGCACCTGCCCGTGCACGTAGTTGCTCCACGGGCTGCAGAGGAAGAAGACGCCGCCGGCGGCCTCCTCGGGGGTGCCGGGCCGGCCCATCGGAATGACCATCGCGGCCATGCCGCGCATCTGGTCCGGGATTCCGAGCTGGACCTTCTCGCCGTCGATCTCCATGGTGTTGCTCTCTTCCTTGGAGGCGGTCAGGCGCGTCTCGATGTAGCCGAAGGCCACGGCGTTGACGTTGATCTTGAACTGTCCCCACTCCTTGGCGACGGTCTTGGTCAGCCCGACCACGGCCGACTTGCCGGCCGAGTAGTTGGCCTGGCCGGCGTTGCCCATCGTTCCGGAGACCGAGGAGACGTTGACGATCTTGCGGAAGACCTCGACGCCCTCCTCCTTCTCCTTCTTGGCGGGCTCGCGCAGGTATGGGGCGGCCTCGCGGATGATCCGGAACGGGGCCACGACGTGGATGTCGAGCATCCGCTGGAACCAGTCGTCGGAGAGCTTGTGGACCGGCGCGTCGAGCGTGTAGCCGGCGTTGTTGACGATGATGTCGAGCCTGCCCCAGGCGTTGATCGCGGTGTCGACCAGCTCCTTGGGCGCGTTCGGGTCGGTGAGGTCGCCGGCGTAGACGACGGTCTCGCCCTTGATCTCGTTCGAGGTCTCCTCGGCTACGTCCTTGTCGAGGTCGTTGATGACGACCTTCGCTCCGTGCTCGCTGAGGATCTCGGCCGTTGCCCGGCCGATTCCGCGCGCGCTACCGGTGACGATCGCCACCTTGTCATCAAGAATTCCCATTTCTGTCTCCTGAACTCGTGGTCAGTTGGCCCGTGGAGCTTTTCACGCCGGCGCTTTCGGTGCCATCTGCCCGGCCACTGGGCCTATCCTGCGCCTGTGAGCGCCGAGAGCGGGGCGGGCCCCGACATCGACCCCGGCCAATTCCGCAAGGTTCTCGGCCACCTTCCCACCGGCGTGACCGTCATCACCGCCCGCGGCAGCGACGGCCCGGTCGGCATGACCTGCAACTCGTTCGGCTCGGTCTCGCTCGACCCGCCGCTCGTCCTCTTCTGCGTCGGGCGCGACTCCACCACGTGGCCGCGGCTGCGTGAGGCCGGGCGGCTCTGCGTGAATGTTGTCGCCGGGCACCACGGGGAGCTGAGCCGAACGTTCTCCACGCGGGGTATCGACCGCTTCGATGGGGTTGGCTGGCACGAGCGCGAGCACGGCCCCGGCCTCGACGACGCCGTCGCCTGGGTCGAGTGCGAGGTCGAGGAGGAGCGGGCGGCCGGCGACCACCTGATCGTCATCGGCCGGGTCCGCGCGCTCGAGGGCCGAGAGGACGCCGAGCCGCTGGTCTTCTTCCGCGGCGCCTTCGGCGGCTTCAGGCCCGAAGGGGAGTGAGCGCGGTGGGCCGCCCGCCGTTCATCGACGTCGTCGTCCACGAGAGCGTCCACCCCGACGCGCTCGCCGCCGAACTGCGCGAGGGGCTCGTTGCCGGAGAGGTCGCCACCCGCCAGCACTACGTCGGGGTGCGCCAGGCGCGGCTCTGGCGCGAGATCGCCCTCGCCTTCTCGCCGTCCCGCGACGAGAGCGACGGCGCCCGTGCCTACGACCTCGTCAACGGGCTGGTCGGTGACCGCGTGGCCGGTTCCGGGGCGCACGTGATCGGCCTGGGCTGCGGCGACGGCGCCAAGGAGCGGCGCCTGCTCGACTCGCTCGCCGGCAGCGGTCCGCTGACCGCCACCGCGGTCGACGTGAGCCTCCCGCTGGTGCAGCTCTCGGTCGACCGCTTCTCCGCCGCGGCTGGGACCGCGCTCGGTCGCCCGGTGGTCTGCGACCTCGGGCTGGCGGCCGCCGACCTGCCCGCGATGGTCGGGGAGGCGCCGGGGACGAGAGTGGTAACGCTCTACGGAATCCTGCCCGGGATGGAGGCCTTCCAGGCCATGTCGGCGGCGCTCTCCCTGCTCCGGCCGGGGGACCTCCTCGCCGTCAGCGCCAACCTCCTGCCCGACCGCGACGGCGCGCTGGGCGAGATCGCCGCCCAGTACGACAACGAGCCGACCCGGCGCTGGCTGTGGGCGCTGCTCGAGGAGAACGGGCTCGAGCCAGGCCAGGCGGAGATCCGCGTCGGCGAGCTCGCCGATCCGGGGACCGGAGCGGTCGCGGCGGTCGGCGCGTGGCTCGAGCCGGCGCAGGAAGTGGAGCTGGAGCTCGACGCCGGCGAGGTGAGCCTCGAGCCCGGCAGCCCCGTCCGGCTGCTGCGCTCGGCCCGCCACACGCCCGAGGGCCTCGGGGCGCTGGTCGAGGCGGCAGGCCTTGAGCTGCTCGCCGTCGAGGTCTCGCCGACCGGGGAAGAGGGCGTAGCCCTCGCCGTCGCGCCTAGCGCGGGTTGACGTCCTCGGGGCGGATCGCCGCGAGCGTGTCGAGAACCGCGCGCACCCGCGGCACCTCGTGGGTGCGGTAGAGGCCGGTCCGCCCGAGGGTGGCCAGCACCGCGAAGAAGCCCTCCGCGGAGCGCACCTCCTCGCCGAAGAAGTCGAAGGCGTGGGGGAGGGCGTGGCAGACGGGCAGCCCCATCGTCCGCAGCCGGAAGGTGTTTAGGAAGATCCCCGCCTGGTGGCGCACGCGGGTCTCGCCGTCCTGGAGGTTGCCGTAGTAGAAGCCCATCCCCGGGTCGACGAAGAGCCGCTCGACCCCTGCCGCACGTGCCTGCTGGACCCGCGGCTCGAAGTGGGCGATCAGGCCGGGTATCGGGTCGGCGTCGAGGTCGACGTCGCCAACCTCACGTACGTTCTCGCCCTGCACGAAGCAGAGGACGACCGCCGCCCCGTGCTCGGCGGCCAGCGCGTAGATCTCTTCGTGGTGGGCGGTGCCGGTCAGGTTGAGCAGCGAGGCCCCGGCCTTCAGGCAGGCCTCGACCACCTCCGGCTCGTAGGTCTCGACCGAGACGAGGATCCCGTCGGCGCTCAGCGCCTCCACCACCGGGACCAGCTGCTCGATCTGGCTGGCCGCGCCGACGCGCTCGGCGTCGAGGATCGTCGACTCCGCCCCGACGTCGACCAGGTCGGCTCCCTGGGCGGCAAGCACCCGTCCTTTGCGGATCGCGTCTTCGGGCGACGTGGCGACGCTCTCCCGGTACCAGGAGTCCCGCGACATGTTCACTACGCCCATCACTGCCGGCTCGCGGTCGAAGTCGAACGGGCGCCCGCCGATGTCGAAGCCGGCGACCGTCGCCTCGAGAGCCTCGGGGTGGTCGGCGGCGAGCCGCTGGAGTTCGGTCAGGGAGAGCACCGCGGGCGATCGTACCCGCCTGCGGTCAGGGGACGAGAACCGGCGCCGCGCCACTGGTGTCGACAACCACGTGGGCCCGTTCCCGGGTCTGCTCGCGGGCGAGGTGCTCTTCCACCTGCCGGCTCCAGCGCTCCCAGTGCAGCTCGAAGACCTCCCCGTCACGCTCGAGCGCCCGGCGGCGGCGTTCGTCGTCGCCGAGCTCCATCCAGACGAGCAGGCTCAGGTACGGCCCGTTGGCCGTGGCCCCGCTACCGGTGCCGCTCAGGACCAGGAACTCCGGCGGGTCGACCACCAGCGGCTCGCCGGGCCGGGAGGCGAGCCAGTCCCACTGGGGCAGCACGCCCGGCTCGCCGGCAGCGATCGGCGCGAGCAGCTCCTCGCGGGCCAGGCGCGCGCCATCCTCGAGCCCGTCCCAGCCCGGGTAGGCGTTCTCGATGTCGACGTGAACGGCGCCGAGCTCACCGGCGAGCGCCTCCCCGAAGGTGGTCTTGCCGGCACCGGCCCGCCCGTCTACGGCGATGACGACGGTGGCCCCGGCCTTCGGCTCGAGCTGCGCCGCCCGGGCGGCCAGCTCGGCGGCGGCGCTCACTGCCCGGGCAGGAGCGAGTCGGTGTAGACCTCGGAGGGCGCCGGGGGAGCACCCTTGATCACTCCGCCCTGCTTGAGGATCGCGCCCAGGCCGCTGAAGTCGGAGTCGGCCATCGGCCCCCAGGTCCCGGTCTGCGGGTCGAGGAACTGCTTCGAGGCCACCCGGCTGGTGGCGATGGTGATCGCCCGGTCGCGGCCGAGTGTGGCCTCGTTGGCGTCGATCAGGATCCGCGCCGCCTCGTCCGGGTTCTCGGCCGCGTACTCGTAGCCCTTTGCGAGGGCGGCCAGGGTTCGCTTGAGCAGGTCGCCCCGCGTGTCGATCGTCTTGTCGGCGGCGACGTAGACGGCGTTGGGGTAGTTGCCGGCCTCGCCCAGATACTCGCGGTAGGGGAAGCCGCGAAGCTCGATGCCCATCTTCTCCGCCTGGATGTCGTCGATCCCGGCGAAGATCGCCGTGTAGTCGACGCGCCCGCTCTTGAGCGCGTCGAGGGCCGCCGTGTTGATCACGACCTGGCGGAACTTCGGGTCGGTGGCGCCGTCGCGCTTCATGATCTCGGTGATCAGCGCCTTGTCACTCTGGATCCCGAAGCCGCCGTAGAGCTTGCCGCTGAGCTGGGCTGGGCGCTTGTACTTCGAGTCGGCCAGAACCACGAGCTCGGTGGTGTTCCCGGCGACCAGTGCGGCGACTGCCTTGTACTTGAGGCCCTGCGAGCGGTTGATCACCACGTCGGGCGGGTAGCTGATCCCCAGGTCGGCCTTGCCGCTCTTGATCAGGGTTTCGGCCGGCGTGTTGGCGTAGGGGAGGATCTTCGGCCTGACGCCCTCGTCGGCGAAGTAGCCCTTGGCCAGCGCCGTGTAGATACCCAGGTAGTTGGCGTTCGGCGCGTAGTCGAGCGCGATCGTCACCTGCTCGCTGCCGGAGCCACTCTCTCCCTCGCCGGAACCCCCGCAGCCGGCTACCGCTACGACCACCGTGCACGCAATCACGGCGGCGGCGGCAGGTCGGTGGAATCGGCGGGTGGTCATGGCTTCCTTTCGGGTCGGGGGGACGACAATCGTGACGATAGGGGCGGCGGTTTGGGCGGAACGGGAGCACGGCGCGGGTACGCTCCCCGCGTGAGCACCCCGGCCGACCGGCCCTCGCGCCGGCTCCTGAGGCGCCTTCTGCCGCCGGCGCTGGTCCTCGCCGGGCTGGTCGTGGCGTGGGCGCTCGTCGTTTCCGTATTTGCGGTCGAGCCGGAGGTCCTGCCGGGCCCCGGCCTGGTGGTCGAGTCGACCTGGGCCGACCGCTCCGCCCTGGCCCCGGCAGCGTGGACCACGCTCCAGGAGGCGGTGCTCGGAATCGCGGTGGCGATTGTGCTGGCGGTGCTCCTGGCCATTGCGATCGACTGGTCGCGCACCGCCCGCCGCAGCCTCTACCCGCTACTGGTCGCCTCCCAGACGATCCCCATCATCGCCCTCGCCCCGTTGGTGGTGATCTGGTTCGGCTTCGGCCAGACGCCGAAGGTGGTCCTGGTCGCCCTCTTCACTTTTTTCGCGATCACCGTCGGCACGCTCCAGGGCCTTGCCTCCTCGGACCCGGATTCGATGGACCTCCTCAGGACGATGGGCGCCAGCCGGCGCCAGCTGCTCTGGCGGGTGAGGCTCCCCAGCGCGATGCCCCAGTTCTTCACCGGGCTGAAGGTGGCGGTCGCCTACTCGCTGGTGGCGGCGATCGTCGCCGAGTTCGTCGGGGCCGAACAGGGCCTTGGCGTCTACATGACCGGTGCCAAGAACGCCCTGCGAACCGACCTGGTCTTCGGGGCCGTGGCCGTCACCGCACTGCTGACGCTCCTGCTTTTCGGCCTCGTGGCCCTGGCCGAGCGGCTCGCCATGCCGTGGCGGCGCCCGGCGCAGGTGGAGGCCGACTGGTGAGCGCGCAGGGCGGGCAGCTGGCGCTGCGCGATGTCTCGCAGTCCTACCTCGAGCGCGACGGGCGAAAGGTGCAGGCGCTCGACGGGGTCGACCTGGCGGTGGAGCCGGGCGAGTTCGTGGCGCTGATCGGCCCGAGCGGCTGCGGCAAGAGCACGCTGCTGCGGATCGCCGCCGGGCTGGAGCAGCCGGAATCCGGGGAAGTCCTTCTTGACGGAACGGTTGCCACGGAGAGGCTCGGGCGCTGCGCCTTCATGCCCCAGCGGGACGGACTGCTCCCGTGGCGCCGGGTGATCGACAACGTCACCGTCGGCCTCGAACTGGAAGGCGTGGGGCGGGCGCAGGCCCGGGAGCAGGCGCTGCCGCTGCTGGAGCGCTTCGGCCTCGGGGACTTCGCGCAGTCATGGCCGTGGCAGCTCTCGGGGGGCATGCGCCACCGCGTCGCCTTCCTGCGAACCGCAATCACCGGCAGGCCGGTGATGCTCCTCGACGAGCCCTTCGGAGCGCTCGACGGCATCACCCGGGCAGAACTCCAGCAGTGGCTGCTCGAGGTCTGGCGCGAGCTGGGGACGACGGTGCTGCTGGTCACCCACGACGTCTCCGAGGCGGTCTTCCTTGCCGACCGGGTGGTCGTCATGTCGCCGCGGCCGGGCCGCATCGTGGCCGAGGAGGAGGTCCCGCTGGCCCGCCCGCGCGAGCTGCGCGTGGAGGAGACACCTGAGTTCGCCGCCGCCGAAGCGCGACTGCGCGAGGCGCTGCGCCTGGCGGTAGCGGGCGGCTAGCTACCGCCGGCGCTGGCGGCAGTAGCGGGGGCGGGTGACGGCGGCGCGGCGGCGTTCGGCCCGCCGCGGATCTCCTTGATGGCCACCCAGACGATCGCCACCAGCGGCACGACGATCAGCGCGCCGATGACTCCCATCAGCGCCGTGCCGGCGGTCACGGAGGCGAGGATGACGATCGGGTTGAGGTTGAGCGTCTTCTGGTAGGCGCGCGGGGCGATGTAGACGCTCTCTGCGCTGTGGACCGCCACCTGCACGCCGACCATGATCAGGCCGGCGTCCACGCCTCCGCCGGCGAAGGCGGTCAGCACGACAATCGCGCCGGCAAGCCATGCCCCGACGATCGGGATGAAGGAGGCAAAGAAGGTGAGGGCGATCAGCGTCCCGGCGATCGGCAGCCCGAGGGCGATCGCGGCTATTCCGATCAGGGTGGAGACGAAGATCGCGACCAGGAAGGTGCCGCGCATGTAGCTGCCGAGGGTCTCCCAGCACTCGTTCATCGCGTGGTCGAGCTTCTTGCCCTTCTCGGTCCCGGCCTGGGCGATCATCCAGTTGCGGATTCCCTGCGAGTCGCTCAGCAGGTAGATCAGGAAGGCGATCGCCATTACCGAGCCGATAACCGCCGAGACGGCGGTGGAGGCCTCCGAGGCCGCCTTCTTGAGGACGGCGTCGCCGGCGCTCTTGAGCCCGGAGCCCAGGTCGGCGACCAGCCCGCGAACCGAGTCGCGGTCGAGAGCGAGCGGGCCGTCCTGGGGCTGGGTGACGTTGGCCACCTCGCCGGCGCCGCTGCTCACGAGCTTGCCGATCTGGCTTGCCTCGCCGACGATCGAGCCGATGACGAGGGTGATGATCGCGCTCAGGCCGAGCAGGAAGATGAGGATCGAGATCCCAACCGCCAGGCCCCGCGGCAGTCCGTGCCGGTCGAGCCAGTCGGTGAGGGGGAGAAGGACGGTGGCGAAGAGCAGCGCGATGAAGAAGGGCGCCCAGACAACCCGCAGGTGCCACAGGACGAAGATCGCCACCGCGGCCACCCCGGCGATGACGAGGATCCGCCACGACCAGCCGGCGGCCCTGTCGAGCCAGGCTGGCACCTTGGTGCCAGCTGGCGTTCCCGATGCCTCCACGCCGCCGAAGCTACCGCCGCGGTCGGCGGGAACTAACGCGGGCGTTTACTCCTCGAGATGCGTCTGCAGGTTGATCGGGTTGCGGATGCAGTAGGCGCCGGGGCAGTGGTCGTCGGCCCCGGACTTGAGCTCGGCGAGCTGCTCGGGGGTGGCGTCGGCGTCGACGTCGAGGTACCAGTCGATCTGCTCGACCGGCGGGATCTCGCTGACGCCCAGGGCGCGGGTCATGTCCATCGTTGTCTCGACGCGCGCCTTCAGCGAGCGGATCTCTACGCCCTTGAGCGCCGCCTCCTGGGCGAAGCTCATCGCGTAACAGGCCAGGCCGCCCCAGAAGCAGTAGTGAAGGGGGCCGGGAGCCGAGCCGGTGCCGCCCATCGGCGGCGGGAAGTCGGCGGTGAAGGAGACGATCTCGCCGTTGGGCAGCGGGAACGAGGTGCTGAACTGCGGCCCCTCACCGGTGTTCCACTCGCCGTCGAAGCGGACCGGCTGGGTGGCCGCCGCCGGGTCGGCCTGCGCGGCGTCGATCGTGGCCTGCAGAGCCTCGGTGTTGACGTTGTGCATCTGGTGCCCCTTTCTAGTGACCGAACTTCACGTTCGGAAGTATGCGGTCGAGCGGCTTGGGAAGCCACCACGCCCACTTGCCCAGCACCCGCAGCAGGACCGGCATAAGCAGCAGCCGCACCAGGAAGGCGTCGAGCAGGACGGCGATGCCGAGGATCACGCCCATCTCCTTCGGTGGCAGCGGGCCGCTCAGGGCGAAGGTGAAGAAGACGGCGACCATCACCCCGGCTGCCGCGAAGATCACCCGGCCGCTGTGGGCGATCCCGCCGACCATCGCCTCGCGGGCGTCGTGGGACTTGTCCCAGTGCTCCTTGGCCGAGGAGAGCAGGAAGACCGTGTAGTCCATCGAGATCGCGAAGATCATCGCGAAGAAGAAGACCGGTCCCCAGGCGTCGAGGAACCCCTGGGACTCGAAGCCCAGCAGCCCGCTCAGGTTTCCGTCCTGGAATATGAGCTTGGCCACCCCGAAGGCGGCCGCCGTTCCCAGGAGGCTGGTCAGCACCCCGACCGCCGCGATGATCGGGGCCTGGAGCGCCACGAGCAGGAGGATGAACCCGAGCACGAGGACCACTCCCACCACGAGAGGGGTCTTGTCGGAGAGGAGGTTCTCCAGGTCGTGGTTTTCGGCCACCGCGCCGCCCACCAGCGCCGCCGGTGGCATCTCCGCCCTCAACCGGTCGACCGTGGCTCCGGTCGCGCGGTTGGACGGGTCGCTCTTGGGCACAACCTGAACCATCGCCAGTCCGTCGCCGCCAGGCATCGGGGGCATGACGCGGGCCACGTTCGGGTCGGCCTCGGCCACGGCCACCACCCGGGGGGCGTCGGCCTGCGGCGCGACGACCTGCACGGCGCCGGGGGCCCCGTCACCGAAGGCGTCCTGCACCTGGTAGTAGCCGATCCGCGAGCCGTCCTCCTCGGGGACGACCTTGATCGAGGGCATCCCGGTCTTCAGCGAGAAGACGGGGATGGCGAGCAGCAGGAGGATCGCCAGGGCCGGAATCCCGAAGAGCGCGGGGCGCTTCCAGATCCGTTCGGCCCACGCGGCGAACTTCGCCGAGCGGTGCTCTCCGGTGTGCACCCAGGGCAGCGCCAGCTTGTCGACCCGCGGGCCGAGCTTGCCGAGTACCGCGGGCAGCAGGGTGAGCGTCGCGGCGAGGATGAAGATCACCGAGATCATGATTCCCAGCGCCATCGAGCGGAAGGCGGGGGAGGGGACGAGCATCACCGCGGTGAGCGAGATCAGCACCGTGATGCCGCTGAACAGCACCGCCTTGCCGGCGGTGTCCATCGTCTCGGCGACGGCCTTCTCGACCGGCTCCTTGGAGCCGAAGAGTGCCCCCCTGAAGCGGTAGACGATGAAGAGCGCGTAGTCGATCCCGAGGGCGAGGGCGAACATCAGCGCGAAGTTCATCGCCCAGATAGAGACCGGCAGGATCTTGGTGGCGAGGTAGAGCGAGCCGGCCGAGGCAACGAGGCCGATGATGGTGAGCATCAGCGGCAGCCCGGCGGCGACCAGCGAGCCGAAGGCCAGCAGGAGGATGGCCAGCGTCACCGGCCACGAGATCAGCTCGCTCTTGAGCATCGCGGCCCGGTTGGCCTCGTTGAAGTCCGACCACATTCCGCTCGCGCCGGTGAGCGAGACCTGCACGCCGTCGCCCTGAAGCTCCTGGAGCCTGGTCTTCAGGTCGTCGGCGGCGAAGACCATCTCGTTTGAGTCACCGGCCGCGCCGGCCTGGATGACCGCCGTCTTTCCGTCCTGCGAGATCGAGACGCCGGGCTGCGGGGGCATCACGTCGGTCACGCGGGAGTCAGCCTTCAGTTCGGCGGTTGCCTCACTGACCGTGTTGGCGAAGGCGGGGCTCTTGACCGTCTCGGAATCCGAGTGCACCACGACCATCAGGGCGCTGGAAGACATCCCGGCGAAGTTCTGGTCGATCTTCTCGCGGGCGGTCACCGACTCCGAGCCGGTGGCCTCCCAGCCGGCGCCCGAGAGGGCATGCTCGACGCGTGGGGCCAGGAAGCCGAGCCCGAGGGCGATCACGGCCCACGCGATGGCGACGACCTTGAAGTGGCCGGCCATCCAGCCGCCCATGCGGCCGAGGGGCCCGTACTTGCTGCTGGCCGATTCGCCGGCAGCGCTCACGAGGTCGCGCCCTTCGGGTAGACCACAGACTTGAGGCCGAAGAGCTTCCCGAGCACCAGCGACGCGGGGCAGGCGCCGAAGGCCACGTAGGCGAGCTGGTTGACCCCCACGAAGGCGGTGAGGATCAGGAACCAGGGGGAGACGAGGGCCACGAGGGCGACGCTGACCAGGGTCATCGTTCCGGCCATCGCGAAGAGGACGCGCTCAAGCGGCCATCCACGGTTTTCGGTTGCGCATTGGGTGCTCATCGGGTGGTTCCTCCGGTCAGTAGCTGGTCCAGTTCGGTCACCTGCTGGCGAAGACCCCCGCAGACCTGCTCGCAGAGGTCGAAGACCGACGCGTCGGCGATCGAGTAGTTGACAAAGGTGCCCTCCTTCTCCCGCCGGACGATCCCGGCCTGGTGGAGGACTCCAAGGTGCTTGGAGACGTTCTGCTGGGAGGCCCCCAGCCGTTCGGTCAGCTCACCGACGCTGGCTTCGCCATCCCTGAGGGCGTCGAGGAGCCGGATTCGCATCGGCTCGCCGATCACCCGGAAGCGCTCGGCGATCAGGTCGATCAGTGGGTCGGGCAGGGGCCTGGGCATCTCCATGGCGCGAGACTATACCACTCTTTAGTGGTGGAGTGGTATTTAAGACCGTAAGAGAGGGAACCGGGCCACGGCTCCCGCGGCTCAGCCCTGGTCGTTCTTCTCGAACTTCTTGGCTTCGGCGTCGATCTGCGCTTCGGTCGGCCCCGCTGCGCCGCCACGCGGACCGTAGGCGCGCCATCCGAGCGCGAAGCCGGCGAAGAGCGTCCCGACGATCACCCAGACCGGCCAGAAGTAGCCGGCACCCGAGAGCGCCCAGATGGCGATCATGAAGAGCCAGAGGACGATAAATCCGCCCATCGTCTTCTTGAACTGCTGCTGGGCCTGGAGCCGCTCCCTCGCGGCCTTGTGGGCGCTGTCTTCCTTGACCATGGTTTCAGCGTACCGGGGATGGGCCGGTCGCCGCCAAGGGGAGAGGCACATGCCGTCGCCCTGACCTTGCTGGGATACTCCGTCGATGCGCGCTCACTGGGTCCACGTTGAACACGACTTCCCGGCCCCTCCGGGGGTGGTATTCGCCCACCTTGCCGAGCACGAGAACCTCGCCGACGTCTTCGGGGCAACGGTCACCCGCGTGCGCGACGGCGACACCGAGCGCAACGGGGTCGGCTCGATGCGGATAGTGAAGGTCGGCCCCGCTCCTCCCGTCGAGGAGACGGTCACCGAATTCGAGACCGACGAGCTGATCGAGTATCGGGTTACAAGCAAGGGGGCACTGAAGGACCACGTCGGGATCATGAAGTTCAGCGAGCTGCCCGATGGCAACACGCACCTCGATTACCGGATCCGCCTCTCCTCGCATATTCCCGGGCTCGCCGTGATCCTCAAGGGCGTACTGACCCGCGGCATCGAGAAGTCCTTTGCCCGGCTCGACGGCGAGCTGGGCTCCGGCTGACGGGGACGAACCGCCTGCCCTGAAGCGGAGGGGGAGGGATTCGAACCCTCGGTACAGGGGTTACCCGCACAACGGTTTTCGAGACCGCCCCGTTCAACCACTCCGGCACCCCTCCGGGACCGGGAAAGCCTAGCGAGCCGCCGGGGACCTTCGGCCGGCCGGCGCCCTAGCGGGCGAGCAGGCCGTCGCTCTCCCAGCTCGCCGGCACCTTCACCGGGAAGTCCAGGAGGTTGGCGGCCATCGACTTGGCCTGCGGGTCGTAGCGCAGCGAGGTCGTCCCGCCCTGGCCGCCCAAGGCGTCCTCGAGCAGGATGTTGATCGAGCGCGTTCCGGGCAGCTCCCAGCGGGTCACCGGCCCCTCGGCCCAGGGCCCGAACCAGTCCTTCACCCGCTCGGCGGTCACCTGGCCCTCGATCGTCTCGAGAAACTCGGGGCGCCGGGCGATGATGCCGATGTTGGCGTGGTTGCCCTTGTCACCGCTGCGCGCCCAGGCCAGCCGCACCAGCGGAACGGTCACCGTTTCGCCCTCGGGCTCGACGAGCTGCTCGGCCAGCGGTTCGGCCCCCGCCGCCGGTGAGTCGGTGCCGGGCGGGATCGCCACCTCGCGCGTCTCGCCGTCCATCGTCACCGTGACCGCGACCTCGATCTTGGGGATGAGCACGTGGTAGAGGCGGATCACCGGCGCCGCCTTGGGCCGGCCGCCGAAGACTCCGGTCACCCCCTGCGCGACGAAGGCGATCGAGACGAACTCCTTGCCGAAGATCTCCATCGCGCGGCGGTCGGGGTGGCGCAGCCCGATCTTCAGCACAGCCTCGCGCGTTTCGTCGTTCTCGGCCGGGCGGGCCACTGCGTCGCCGGTGCCGACGATCTCGATCGACCTCTCGGGGAAGGGCTCGATTCCCTCCTCGGCCATCAGCCGCTCGCTGCGCGCAACAGCCGCCTCGGCGGCGCGGCGGGCGCGGCCGCCGGCCTGGTGGCCGGTAAGCAGCGCGGTGGTGACGACCCGCCAGCCGTCCGGGGCGGTGACGGTTGCCTTGTAACTGTTCGTGGGCTCTGAGCCCTTCGCTCCCTGGACGAGCACGCGGTCGGGGCCTTCCTGGGTGAGGGTCACGTCCCGCCAGTCACAGGTCACGTCGGGAAGCAGGTAGCGGCCCGGGTCGCCGATCTCGTAGAGCATCTGCTCGCCGACCGAGCCGGGCACGACCAGCCCGCCGGTTCCCTCCGGCTTGGTGATGACGGCGCTGCCGTCGGGGTGGCACTCGGCGACCGGGTAGCCGATGTTGTCCCAGCCGGGAACGTCGGCCCAGTCGGTGAAGAGGCCGCCGACGCCCTGGGCGCCGCATTCGAGCAGGTGGCCGATCAGCGAACCGGCCGAAAGGCGGTCGTAGTCGTCGTCCTTCCAGTCGAACTCGTGGATCAGCGGCCCGAGCATCGCCGCCGAGTCGGCGCAGCGCCCGGTAACGACGATGTCCGCGCCCTCGTCGAGCGCGGCGGCCACCGGCAGCGCGCCGATGTAGGCGTTCATCGTCATGACCTGCTCGGGCAGCGCCTCGCCGGTGAACATGTCGGTCGCGCCCGACGCCCGGAGCTCCTCGACCCGCATCGCCAGGTCGTCGCCCTGGACGTAGGCGACCTTCAGCTCGAGCCCCGCCTCGGAGATCGCCGCCTCCAGGGCGCGGGCCAGGGCGGGGGAGTTGAGGCCGCCGGCGTTGGTAACGACCCGGATCCCGCGCTCGGCGATTTCGCCCAGCACCGGCGTCATCACCTCGACGGCATCCGGAATGAAGCCGCCGGCCTCCGGGTCCTTGGCGCGGCCGCGCGCCAACAGGGCCATCGTGATCTCGGCCAGGTAATCGCTGACCAGGTAGTCGGGCTGGGAGCCGTCGAGAAGCTGGCGGATGATCCGGGGCGAGTCGCCCCACATCCCCGCCCAGGCGCCGAGGGTGACCTTGTCCTTCACCGGTTCTTCCAGACCGGGTCGCGCTTCTCGAAGAAGGCGGTCACGCCCTCGACGATGTCCTCCGTGCTCTGGGCGAGGCTGAGCTGGGCGCGCAGGTAGTCGAGCGCGTCGGCGAGGTCCAGGTCTCGCTGGCGGGCCATCGCCTCCTTGCCCAGCCCCATGATCAGGGGCGACTTGGCGGCCAGCTTCGTCGCCCAGTCGGCGACGAAGGCGTCGAGCTCGCCGGCGGGGACGACCCGGTTTACGAGGTCCATCTCCAGCGCCTCCTGCGCGGAGATCCGGTCACCGAGCAGGAGCAGCTCGTTGGCCTTCTTGCGCGGGAGGTTGCGGTAGATGACGGCCATGATCATGAACGGGAAGGCCCCGACGTTGATCTCGGGCGTGCCGAAGGTCGCATCCTCGGAGGCGACGAGGAGGTCGCAGCAGAGAGCGAGCCCCATGCCGCCGGCCAGCGCATGGCCATTGATCTTTCCGAGCGTCGGCTTGGGGAAGTCGTTGAGGGCCAGGAAGATGTTCATGAAGCCCTCGGAGTTGTGGTGCTTCTCCACCAGCGTCGTTTCGGCTTTGAAGCCGCTGAGGTCGGCGCCGGCGCACCAGACGCTCTCGTGGCTGGAGGCGAGCACCACGCAGCGGACGTCGTCGTCGTTTGCGGCCTGAGCGATCGCGTCGGCGAGACCCTCGAGCATCTCCGCGGAAAGGGCGTTGCGCCTCTCCGGGTCGTCGAGGGTGATCGTGGCTATGTGATCGGCGGTCTCGTAGCGGACGGGTGCGGTCACCGGATTGCCTCCATTTGCCTGCGCGCCAATAGGATCTGCGCCGCATCATGACCGTTTTCAAGTCGAAGGTGGATCCCGCTTCGGATTCCTTCAGGAAGAACCGGGAGGAGATGCTGGAGCTGGTCGCCGAGATGCGCGAGGTGGAGAGCCGTGCCGTCGAGCGCTCCAACTCTCGCGCCGACCGCTTCCACGAGCGCGGCCAGCTGCTGCCCCGCGAGCGGATCGCCCACCTGCTCGACCCGGGTGCGCCGGTGCTGGAGATCCAGAACATCGCCGGCTACGACCCGAACGAGGAGGGGAGCCTGCCCGGCGGCGGCGTGATCTCGGTCATCGGTTACGTCTCGGGAACGCGCTGCATCATCGTCGCCAACGACAGCGGCATCGACGCCGGCGCCATGACTACCCCCGGCGGCTGGAAGACGATCCGCTGCGAGGACCTCGCCCTCGAGAACAAGATGCCGATCATCTTCCTCGTCGAGTCGGCCGGGGCAAACCTCCTCACCTACCGGGTCGAGATGTGGGGCCTCGCCGGGCGCACCTTCTACAACCAGGCCAAGATCAGCGCCGCCGGCGTGCCGGTGATTACCGTGCTGCACGGCTCGGGTACCGCGGGCGGCGCTTATTACCCGGGAATGTCGGACATCATCATCGGCGTAAAGGAAAACGGCCGTGCCTTCCTGGCCGGGCCGCCGCTCCTCAAGGCGGCCACGGGAGAGGTCGCCGACGCCCAGGAGCTCGGCGGGGTGGAGATGCACTCCACCGTCTCGGGCCTCGTCGATTACGTCGCCGAGGATGACGCCGACGCCCTGCGGATCTGCCGCGAGGCGGTGGCCCGGATGCACTGGGACCCGGGCGCTCAGCCGCGGGCCGGCTTCGACGACCCGCTCTACGATCCCGACGAGCTGGCGGGAGTGGTGCCGGTCGACCCACGCCAGCCCTACGACGCCCGCGAGGTGATCGCCCGGCTGGCCGACGGCTCGGACTTCCTCGACTTCAAGCCCGACTACGGCCCGATGACCGTCTGCGTTGAGGCTTCGGTGATGGGCCACCCGGTTGGCTTCATCGCCAACAACGGCGTCCTCGACAACGCCGGCTCGGGGAAGGCGACCCACTTCATCCAGCGCTGCACCCAGCTGGGAACGCCGTTGGTCTTCCTGCAGAACATCAACGGCTACATGGTCGGCGTCGATGCCGAGCGCGGCGGGATGATCAAGAACGGATCGAAGATGATCCAGGCGGTCTCCAACGCCGATGTGCCTCGCTTCACACTGATGATCGGCGCCAGCTTCGGCGCCGGCAACTACGGGATGTGCGGGGTCGGCTACGACCCGCGTCTGGTCCTCACCTGGCCCAACGCCCGTGCCGGAGTGATGGGCGGCGAGCAGGCGGCCGGCACGATGCGCGTCGTCGCCGAGGAGCGCGCGGCGCGCAAGGGCGAGCCGGTCGACGAGGCGGCGATGGAGGCTTTCTCCCAGCAGATCGTTGACCTCTACTCCGCGCAGGAGTCGGCCTTCGTCACCTCCGGCCGCCAGATGGACGACGGGATGATTGACCCGCGCGACAGCCGCCGCGTCCTGGGCTTCGGGCTCGCGATGGCCGAGGAGGGCGACAACCGCAAGGTCAATCCGGTCTCGTTCGGCGTCGGCCGGATCTGATGGCCCAGACCTTCGACACGGTCCTGGTGGCCAACCGCGGCGAGATCGCCTGCCGGGTGATCCGCAGCGCCCGCGAGATGGGGCTGCGCACCGTCGCGGTCTACTCCGAGGCCGACGCCGACGCCCCGCACGTGGCGGCAGCCGACGTGGCGGTGGAGATAGGTCCGGCGCCGGCGGCCGAGTCCTACCTCGTAGGCGAAAAGATCATCGAGGCCGCGAAGAAGACCGGTGCCGGGGCTATCCACCCCGGTTACGGCTTCCTCTCCGAAAACGCAGCCTTCGCCCAGGCCTGCGCCGACGCCGGCATCGTCTTCGTCGGCCCCTCCCCCGAGGCGATCGCCGCGATGGGGGACAAGGCCGCGGCCAAGCGGCTGATGGAGAGCTCTGGCGTGCCGACCGTTCCCGGCTACAGCGGCGAGGATCAGGACGACGCGCTGCTGATCGAAAAGGCGAGCGAGATCGGCTTCCCGCTGATGGTCAAGGCCGCGGCCGGCGGCGGCGGCAAGGGGATGCGCCTCGTCGAGGACGAGGCCTCGCTGCCGGCGGCGATCGAGTCGGCGCGTCGCGAGGCGGCCGGCGCCTTCGGCGACGACACGCTCCTGCTGGAGCGCGCGGTTGTCGCGCCGCGCCACGTGGAGATCCAGGTGCTCGCCGACCGGGACGGCCACACGATCCACCTCGGCGAGCGCGACTGCTCGGTCCAGCGCCGCCACCAGAAGGTGATCGAGGAGGCGCCGAGCCCCGCGGTCGACGAGGAGCTGCGGGAGAAGATGGGCGCCGCCGGCGTGGCCGCCGCGCAGGCGGTCGCTTACGAGGGCGCCGGCACGATCGAGTTCCTGCTCGACGCCGAGGGGAACTTCTACTTCCTGGAGATGAACACCCGGCTGCAGGTCGAGCACCCGGTCACCGAGCTGGTGACGGGGATGGACCTGGTCGAGTGGCAGCTGCGGATCGCCGCCGGCGAGCCGCTGACGGTCAGCCAGGACGAGGTCGAGATCAGCGGCCACGCGATCGAGGCCCGCCTCTACGCCGAGGACCCGGACAACGACTACCTGCCGGCGACCGGCACCGTCGAGCTCTGGGAGACGCCGGAGCTCGGGGCGCTTCGCGTCGATACCGGGATCCGAAGCGGAAGCGAGATCACCCCCTTCTATGACCCGATGGTCGCCAAGGTGATCGCCTGGGGAGCCGACCGCGACCAGGCCCGCACACGGCTGATCCGTGGCCTGGAGGAGACCTCGGCGCTGGGAACGATCACCAACCGGCCCCTACTCACCGCGATCCTGCGCGCGCCGCTCTTCGCCGAGGGTGGCGCAACCACCGCTTTCCTGGACGAGCTACCCGAGTCGCCGGTGCCGACGAGCGCCGACATCGCCGCGGTCGTCGCCTGGCTCTATCGCGAGCGCCTCTGCGAAGCCGCATCGGTGGCTCCCGGGCTCGAGGGCTGGTCATCGGGAGGAGCGCTCACCTCGGCGATGCGGGTGGCGGTGGCCGGCGAGGAGTACGGGGTACGGGTCGTCGACCGGGGCGGCGTGCTCTCGGTGAGCGTCGGCGACGCCGAGCACCAGGTGCTCCTCGACGCCCCGGCGCCGGTGGTCGACGATGTCGAGATCCCCGTGCGCTGCATCGAGCCCTCCCGCGGCCGGGTGCTGGCCGCCTTCCCGGCCTTCGACCTCGAGATGATCGACCTGACCGCACTGCCGCCCGGAGGCGGCAGCGCCGGCGGCGAGGGAGTGCTGGTTGCGCCGATGCACGGCAGGGTGATCGCCGTGGAGGCCGGAGTGGGCGACGCCGTCACCACCGGTCAGCGGCTCGTGGTGCTGGAGGCGATGAAGATGGAGCACGAGATCCTCGCCGACATCGACGGCGTGATCGAAGAGGTCGTCTCCGAGGGCAGCCAGGTCGGGGGAGACCAGCTGCTTGTCAGGATCGCCGCTTCCGAGGGTTGATCAGTCGCCGGTTAACGCGGCGCGCTCGGAGGCGTCCAGGCCCCACTCTTCGAGAACCGAGTCGAGTTCGTCCTCCGGCACCGGCGGCCGCGCCTGGGGCGGCGTGCGGTCGAAGCGCGGGGCGGCGGCCGGCTGGGTGATTCCGCCGATCTCGGTGAAGGTGCCACGCGCCTTCATGTGCGGGTGGCCTGCGGCCTCGCCCAGCCCGTAGATCGCCGTGGCGCAGGCCTCCTCCGGTTCGAGGATCGCCGCCCACTCCTCCCGGCTCCTCGAGCGGAAGATCTCCGTCAGGCGCTCCTTGAACTCGGGCCAGCGCCCGGTCTCGAACTGGGGCATCTCGTCGGCCGGGATCTCCAGCAGCTCCAGCAGGCGGGCGTAGAACTGCGGCTCGAGCGCACCGACGGCGACGAAGCCGCCGTCCGATGTCTCGTAGGTCTCGTAGAAGTGGGCGCCGGAGTCCAGGAGGTTGGTCCCGGGCTCCCCGGGCCACATGCCGCCGGCCATCATCCCGTGGAACATCGTCGTTAGGAGAGCGGCCCCGTCGACCATCGCCGCGTCCACCACCTGGCCCTGGCCGGTCTGGCGGGCCTCGATGATTCCGGCCAGTACGCCGAAGGCGAGGAACATCGCCCCGCCGCCGTAGTCGCCGACGAAGTTGAGGGCGAAGAGCGGCTTCTCGCCGGTGCGCTGGGTGGCGCCGAGCGCCCCGGCGAGCGAGATGTAGTTGATGTCGTGGCCGGCGACCTGGGCCATCGGGCCGTCCTGGCCGTAACCGGTCATCCGCCCGTAGACGAGCTTCGGATTGCGGGAGTGGACCTCTTCGGGCCCGAGACCCAGGCGCTCCATCACTCCAGGGCGGTAACCCTCGATGAGGGCGTCGGCGCTCCCGGCCAGCTTCAGGATCGTCTCTCGGCCCTCGTCGGACTTCATGTCCACCTCGGCGACGGCGTGACCGCGGCGGGTGAGGTCGAACTGCGGGGGCAGCATCGCCGCACCCGGCCGGTCGACGCGAAGTACGTCGGCGCCCATGTCGGCCAGCAGCATCCCGGCGAAGGGGTTGGGGCCGATTCCCCCGACCTCGAGGACCTTGATGCTGGTGAGGGGGCCGCTGCGCTGGGTGCTCATCGCGCCCGGATGCTACCTGCGGCCTGCCGGCGCCCGGCTGGCGCCGGACTCAGGCGGTGCGAGGGCCGAGCCTCACCGCTGGTGATGGATCGCCAGCGCCCGCGGAAAAGCCGAGCCGGCAGACCGCGCGTCAGGGGAAACGCGGCCTGCCGGCCCATGCCTCCCGGATGATGATCCGGAAGCTTGCTACCGGCCGCCGCCACGCACTCTCTTCAGTGCGGGCGGCCGGAGACTGCCGTTTAACGAATCAGCAGCCCTTCGATTCGAACTTCTTCTTCGTGGTGTAGCTGCCCTTGGGCAGGTAGGAACCCATGACCTTGGCTTCGTCGCCGGGGGTCTTGGTGTTCTGGATCGCCTCGCGGAATGAGGCGGCCGGCAGCATGTTGCGGATGAGCAGCAGCCCGTCCTTGACGTTGCCGGCACCATCACCGTTCTTGGGCCACGGGATGTACCCGATGCCGCACTTGGTCGTCGCGTTCTTCGGGCGGTCACCCGACAGACTTGTGACGATCGTGTAGTTGCGCTTCTTGTCCACCGGGATCTGCGAGTCGTACAGGCACCCGGCGCCCTTTGTCGTGTACAGCGACTCGTTCTGGCACATCGACCAGTAACGCATCTGTCCGCTGCCCATCTTCGTGACCTTCGAGCCGGTCTTCGGCGTGGTAGGAAGCTTGCCCTTGAGGACGAGCACCGGGCCGGCCGGGAATGCCCGGCTCACAAACGCGGCCACGTACTGGTTGTCGATGTTGCTGTACTGGCCTCCGGTGCGGGCCGGAGATCCGTTGCACTCGCCGCCGTACCAGCAGCTCGTCACCCAGGGGATGCTGTAGAACGCCCGGAAGACGGGCTTGGCGGCGGCCGGGAAGGTCGGCGAAGCCCCCGCCGGTTCGCGAATCGCCTTGTAGAGGCTTTCGGGCAGCTTGGTCAGTGGGAGAATCTCGTCCTTGGCCTGCAGTGCGCTGCAGGCGGCCTGACCGGTCAGGACCGTGCCGTCCGCGAGCTCAAGCTCCGCCGCAGGAAGGCCGACGCCACCGGTCAGCTCGCTCTCTTTGAACGGCTCCGGCTCGTAGATCCGGTACATCAGCGCCTGGCCGACCTGGCCGGCAACGCCGGCGTAGATCGTGTTCGGCGCTCGGTTGGCCGGCACCGGCTGGTTGAGAATGGTGATGGTGTAGGACCGCTTCTTGCCGTCTCGACGGGCGCCGCTCATGTACGGGTTAGCCGAGCCGGGGTCCGGCTTGGTGCTGATGTCGTTCAGCGCGTCGGTAGGCGAGCGCGTGGCCTCGTCGTAGACGTTGATCGACTGGTAACGCGCGTGGGCATACTGGCCCTTGAGCACGATCTTCGACCCGGCAGGCATGTTGACCTGGGCGCTCCAGTAGACGGCGCCGGTGTCCGGGAAGGCGTAGTTGCGCGCGGGGTCCGTGGAGAACTTCGAGTCCATGCGCTCGGTCCAGAAGCAGTCGGTTTGCGGTATCGCTGCGTCCGCCGGCGCCGAGGCCGAGAGGAACCCTGCGAAGCCGGCGGTTGCGGCCAGCGCCAGCCCCATTGCGAGCGTACGGTTTCGGAGTGAACCGCCGCCGTGAAGGCGCGGCCCGTGTGCCCTGTAATTCATTTGGTCTCTCCTCCTGGTGACGGGGCCTTGCTGCCCCTTCGAATCGGAAACCAGAAGGTGCCACGCTGAATGCGACCGGGTGTCTTCCGGGCCTGTAAATCACCCGGGTGACAGCTCCTGAAGAGACAGGTTTTCAGAGGAGCTTGTTCTCTCGCGCCCGGCTTATGGCCTCAGCCCGCGAACCCACAGAGAGCTTGCGATAGATGGCCTTCGCGTGGGTCTTGACGGTGTTGTGTGAGATGTTCAGCTCGCTGGCGATCTGGCGTTGGGTGCCCGGGCCGGCCAGGAGCCTCAGCAGCGAGAGCTCGGTCTCGGTCAGGTCGGTTTCCGGGGACGCGGTTCGCCGCCGGCGCGTGGCCACCGCCCGGCGGCGGAAGTCTCCAAGCATCTCCGCGAGGATGCCGGCGTCCGTGAAGGGCTCGAGGAGCGTTTCTGCCTCGTCGGCGGAGCGAAACGCGGAAACGAGGTCCCCTCCGGCGCGTTGCGCCTCGGCGAGGATGAGCCGCGCGTAGATGTCGTGTGCGCGTGGGGCGCTTCCCCCGAGTGTCCGGGTTGCCGACTCCAGCTCCCGCAGTGCTTCGGCGCCGCGCCCGCCGGCGCTGAGGGTGCGGCCGAGAGCCACGTGTGCGAGTGCGGTAGTCACACTCGTTCCGAGCCCGAAGGAGTCGGCTACCTCCAGGGCGCGAAGGGCGGACCGCTGAGCGGCGGCCGGCTCTTCGCTATCGACCTGCAGGAGCGCTCTCGTACTCAGCGCGTGGATGAGTCCGTGCGGCTGGCGAGGGGCGTTTCGGTGGCCGATAGCGATTTCCACGACCTGACTTGCCTCTTCGCGCTCACCCGAGAGGTAGAGGAGGAAGCCGAGGGCGGCCTGTGCCGGGACGATCCACGGACTTTCGGCGGGTTCGCTGCGCAGAACGCGGCGTGCCGACCCGATGGCGTCGCCAACATCCCGGTAGGCAAACGCAGCGCTGAGGACGTCGACGTTCGAGCTGAACGACGCCGAGCCATCGAGCATCGGTCCGGACGGGGCCGTCCCCTCGGCAAGAGCCGTCTGCGCGACGTGGAGCCACGCCTCAACCGTGGTCTCGGGTGCCCCTTCGACGCCCGCGGACAGGCCGGCTATCGCAGCAACTTGCGGGAAGCTGGCGGCCTCCTCCGGGGAGAACATCGCTGCCCAGCGCAGGAGGGTCCCCGCCTGGCCGGAGCGGAGTGCCGGAATCCAGGAGCGGCTGATGATGTCCGACGCTGCCGCCGTGTCGCCGGCGAGCATCGCGTGACGCACGGCCTCGCCAGACGTCCCGTGCACGGCATGCCAGATGTGTGCGCGTCGGTGCAGCTCGCCGATTGCTTTCGGCTCGCGGCGCTGGAGCTCTTCGCGCAGGAGGCTCCCGAACAGGTGGTGGAACCGGTACCACTCGCGCCTGTCATCGAGGCTGACGATAAACAGGTTTGCGGCTTCGACCTCGGCGATCCTCTCGCGGGCGTCCTCCGCCCCGGTGACGGCCTCGCAGAGAGGGGCGCAGAAGCGTCCCAGGACCGAAGTCCTCAAGAGGAACTCCTCCGTCTCAGGTTCGAGGTTGGCAAGAACCTGCTCTCCCAGGTAGTCAACGAGGTGTCTGTGGCTGCCGTCGAAGCCCCGGATCGCCGTGCTCATGTCGTCCTGGCCGCGGAGCCAGAGAGTGGCGAGCTGCAGCGACGCGACCCAGCCCTCGGTCTTGGCGACGAGCACGGCGAGCTCCTCGTCGCCAAGATCGAGGCCCTCCGCTTCGAGGAACTCGCCTGCTTCCTCCGCCGTGAGTCGCAGGTCGCGCTCGCCAACCTCGGCGAGCTGGCCCGTGGCCCGGAGCGAACCAAGCGGGAGGGGTGGCTCAGATCGGGAGGCGATCACGACCCTTATGTTCGATGGCGCTCGCTCGATGAAGGTGGAGACGAGCTCGTGGCATCGTGGTTCCCGGACTGCGTGGTAATCGTCAAGGATCAGAACGGTCGGGTCGGAGGCGGCGGCGAGGTCGTTGATCAGCCAGGTGAGCGCTTGCTGCAGGTCTACTCCGGGCACACCGAGAACGGCCTCGGTCCGTGCGCCGGCCCCGGATCCGCCTGTCCGCAAAGCCGCCACCAAGTAGCGCAGGAGCAGGGCCGGGTCGTTTTCCGAGCCCTCCAGCGACAGCCACCCGGCGATCTCGTCGCCGCTGGTGTCTGCATCCCGGAACCACGCGGCGGCAAGGGTGGTCTTTCCGTATCCCGCAGGCGCAGTGACTACCGTCAGCCGCCGGTTGGCTCCGGCCTTTACAAGCCTCGCGAGGTGCCTGTTGCCGTGGGCGTCAGGAAGGGTTCCCGGAGGCCGGAGCTTTGTGGTGAGAAGCTCCAGGGAAGCAGCGTTTTGGCCGTCCCCCGGATTGAGGCCTGAGCTCATCTGGGTGCGTCTTCCGTTTGGCCCGCACGCCAGGCGGCCCGGGCCTAGCGGTCCGCCCGAGGCCCGAGCTTCACCGGGATCGCCTTGACCTGATTGGTGAAGAGCGAGGGGAGGGGCTCGGGTGTGGAGGTCAGCTCCATCTGCGGGTAGCGGCGGAGTGTCTCCTCAAAAAGGATCTTCAGCTCGAGCCGGGCCAGCGCGGTGCCCAGGCAGAAGTGCCGGCCGCCGGCGCCGAAGGCCTGGTGGTCGGGGTTTCGCTCCACGTCGAGCTGGTGCGGGCACTCGTACTCGCGCTCGTCGCGATTGGAGGCCGGGTACCACATGATCACCTTGTCGCCCTCGCGGATCGTCTGGCCGTGCATCTCGACATCGCGCGTGGCGGTGCGCCGGAAGTTCAGGAAGGCGGGGTGCATTCGGAGGAACTCCTCGACTGCCCCGGCGATCAGCGACGGGTCGTCGATCAGCTTCTGGCGCTGCTCCGGGTTCTGGAGCAGGGCGACCATGCCATTGGAGTAGGTGGCCTTGGTGCTGTCCATCCCGGCGGCGACGAGCAGGGCGAAACCGGCGGCGATCTCGAGGTCGCTCAGCTGCTCGCCGTCGACCTCGGTGTGGACGAGGAGGCTCGTCAGGTCGTCGGTGGGGTTCTCGCGTCGCTCGGCGGCGAGCGCCATCGCGTCGGTCAGCACCCGCTCCACCGTGGCGAGGTTGTCGCCCCCGGGCTGGAGCTCCTCGTTGCCCACCGCCAGGCCGCGAAGGGCGAGGTCGGCCCAGTGTTCGTCGTCCTCCGGCGGGGTACCGAGGAAGGAGCCGATCACGCGCGCGACGACCGGCTGGGCGATATCGGCGACGAGTTCGGCCTCCTCGTGGCCGTCGATGAGGTCGAACTTCTCGGTGGCGATCGTCCTGATCGCCACCTCGTGCTCGCCGATCCGTTTCGGCGTAAAGCCGCGCTGGAAGATCGCCTTGATTCGGTCATGGCGCGGAGGGTCCATCCCGATGAACATCGAGTTCTGGACTTCGATCGGTGCCGAGTTGTCGGCGATCAGGATTCCGCCGCGCTCGGAGGAGAAGGTCTCCCAGTCGCGGCTGATCTCGTGGATGTCCTCCGGGCGGGTGATCGACCAGAAGCCCGGCTCGTCCGGCCAGGTGTCCATCGGGCTCCAGTGGACAGGTGCCTCGGCTCGCAGGCGGTCGAAGATCTCGTGGGGAGGTCCTTCCTCCCACAGGGTCATGTCTCCGAGGTCGATCTCGCCTACGGGAATCTCGTTTACGGGTGCCGTTGCCATCTCTTCTCTCCTCGGTGTCCTGGTTGTCTCGGTCCACCCGCTGCGGTAGGGTGGGACACAACGTCGGACACACTGTCCGATGACGTGGAAGAAGTCAAGTGCCCTCCGTAACCGTTTCGCAGAAGAAGAGTTCCCCCGACTCGGTGGTGGCCGATGTCGCCGCCGCTGTCGAGCGGCTCCTAGACGGGGGCGAGCGCTTCACCACGCTCCCCGTCCAGCGGATCGCCGAGGAGTCGGGGATCGCCCGTTCGACCTTCTACCGCTACTTCCCCGATAAGAGCAGCCTCCTCATTCAGGTCGCCGACGTGGCGACCAGCGAGCAGCTCTCGACCGGGGTCGCCTGGATGGACAACGAGGGCGCCACCCGCGATGAGATGGCCAAAGCCTTCGCGGTGCTCGTGGCGAGCCACCGGGAGCATGCGTCGGTCGTGCGGGCGCTCAACGAAGTCGCCGGCTACGACGAGGAGGTGGCCGCTTACTGGCGCGAGAGGATCGAAAGCAGCGCCCAGCGCCTGCGCCGCTTCATTGAAGACGGCCAGGTGGCAGGCACGGTGAACCCGGCGCTCGACCCGGAGACGACTGCCGAGCTGCTGGCCTGGGGGGTGGAGCGGCTGGTTACCCAGCACGTTCTCAGCAGGCCGGCTGGCGAGGACGCAGAACTTGCCGAGCGACTCGCCGATACCGCATGGAGCACGCTCGGGCTCGACCGCGACTGGTCCTCCTGACGCGCCCGAGGGTCAGCCGGCCGGCGCTGCGTCCCGTTGCCGTCGGTTGTGCAGCAGCGAGGCCACGACCCCGATGAGCAGGATCGCTCCGATGACCGCCAGCGAGATCGTCGGGCTGACCTTGCCGATGAACTCGCTGAGGCCGAGCTTGAGGCCGACGAAGACCAGCAGTGCTGCCAGCGCGGCCTTCAGGTAGTAGAGCCGGTCGACGAGGTCGGCGACGAGGAAGAAGAGCGGGCGCAGGCCCAGCAGGGCAAAGGCGTTGGCCGCCCAGACGATGTAGGTATCGGTGGTGATCGCCAGGATCGCCGGGACCGAGTCGACGGCGAAGAGGAGGTCGGTCAGGAAGATGGCCACCAGCGCGGCGCCGGAGGCGGTCAGCATGCGCCGCCCGTTCTCGCGCGTGAGGAGCTTCTTGCCGGCCGGCTCGTCGGAGACCCGCAGCCGCCCGGAGATCCCCTGGATCATCTTCTCCTCGGCCTCGTGGTCGTGGCGGTGCTGCCAGAGCCGCACGCCGGTCCAGAGCAGGATCAGCGCGAAGGGAATGCTCAGCCAGCCGAAGGCGTTCAGCGCAGCCGCCCCGACGACGATGAAGACCGCCCTCAGGACGAGCGCGACGATGATCCCGTAGGTGAGCAGCCGGTGGCGGTCGTTGGCTTCGATCGCGAAGGCGTTGAGGATCAGCAGGAAGACGAAGACGTTGTCGAGCGAGAGCGACTTTTCGACCAGGTAGCCGGCGAGGTAGGCCTTGCCCGGTCCTGCGCCGAGCGCGAGGGTGACCGCCACGAAGAACGCCAGCGCGACGCCGACCCAGAAAACGCTCGCCAGGGCCGCACCGCGGTTGGTCATCACACCGCCGCGCGAGCGCATCACGACGAGGTCCAGCACGAGCAGGACCCCGATCACGCCGATGAGAACGGCCCATTCGGCCGCTCCAGCCTGGGTGGCCTCCACGGTCAGCGCCTCCGGGCCTCGATGACCGCGGGGAGTATCCGGACCGAGTCGGGCTCCGGGGCGATCGCCGCTTCCAGGCCGGCCTCACGGGCCGCGGCCAGGGCGGTGACGACGACCTCTTCGCTGCTGCAGTGCAGGGTCATCGGCCGCACGAGCCGCCCCCGGGAATTGAAGGCGCGGGCATCGTCGGCGGTCCAGAACAGGAATGAGCCCAGGCCGCCGGGGAAGTGCTTCTCGACGTGGCGGCTCACGATCTCGCGCGCCCTTTCCGGCGTGGCATCGATCGGTCCCAGCGCAACGACGCTGGCCGTCCAGAGCCAGTCGATGGCGGCGGCGAGGCGCTCGCCGTCGGTCTGCCGCGGGGTGGTTGGAGAGGCGAGCCTCATGCGGCGCCTCCGGCAGCAGCGGGCTGGGCCGAGCGCAGGGAGGTGGCCATGGCGTGGTAGCCGCCATCGACGTGCAGGATCTCGCCGGTTACCGCCCGCGACAGGTCGGAGAAGAGGAAGCAGGCGGCGTCGGCCACCGGGCCGCTGTCGTTCGGGTCCCAGGGCAGCGGCGAACGGCCCTCCCACGCCTCGAGGAGGACGTCGAAGTCGGGGATGCCGCCGGCCGCCCGGGTGTGGATCGGCCCGGCGGCGATCAGGTTGGCGCGGATTCCCCGGGCGCCCAGGTCCCGCGCTAGGTAGCGGTTGGCCGATTCCAGCGCCGCCTTGCAGACCCCCATCCAGTTGTAGACCGGCCACGCCCCGCCGGCGTCGAAGTCGAGCCCGACCAGCGACGAGCCCGGTCCGGGAGAGAGGTCGCGCAGGATCCGCCCGAGGGACGCATAGGAGACGGCGCTGGTCTGGAAGGCGATGTCCAGGTCGGAGGGGGGAGCCTCCATGAACTCCCCGGCGAGCGCCGCCTGCGGGGCGAAGGCGATCGCGTGCAGGGCGCCGTCGAGCCGGCCCCAGAGCTCGTCGATCGAAGAGGCGAGCGCGGAGACGTCATCCGCGCTGGTCAGGTCAGCGGCAACGATCGGCGGCTCGGAAGGCAGTTTCCGGGCGGCTTCGAGCGTCTTGCCCAGGTCGCGGGGGAACGCGCTGAGCGCGATCTCTGCGCCCAGCTCCTGGGCGCGTGCCGCGGTGGCGAAGGCGATGCTGTCGTCGTTGACGACACCCGTGATGAGCAGGCGCTTGCCGTTGAGGATCATCGCGCCACCCCATTCATTGCGGCCTGAACCCGGGCGTCGCCTTCGTGAGCCGTGTCGGCCAGGGCGGCCTGGGCATCTGCGACCCGCGAGCGCACGTCGGGATCGCCGGCGCCGATTATCCGGGCGGCCAGCAGGCCGGCGTTGCGCCCACCCCCGATCGCAACGGTGGCCACCGGCACGCCGGAGGGCATCTGGACGATCGACAGGAGCGAGTCGAGCCCGTCGAGGTTCTTCAGGGGCACCGGCACGCCGATCACCGGGAGGGGCGTACATGCGGCGAGCATCCCGGGAAGGTGGGCAGCCCCGCCGGCGCCGGCGATCAGCACCTGCAGCCCGCGCCGGGCGGCGGTGCTGCCGTACTCGATCATCTCGTGGGGGGTCCGGTGGGCGGAGACGACCCGCACCTCGCTGGCGATACCAAGCTCTTCGAGTGCCTCCGCGGCCGGCTGCATCACCGGCAGGTCCGAGTCGCTTCCCATCACTATTCCCACTGCCGGCCCGCTCATCAGCCTTCTCCTTCCAGGATCGATGCCGCTCTCTGCGCCGCTTCGCGGGCGCCGGCCAGGTCGGCCGAGCGGACGGTTACGTGCCCGAGCTTGCGCCCCGGCGCAGGGCTCTTGTCGTAGAGGTGTACATGCACTCCCGGCTCGGCCAGGGCCAGGGGAAGGCGCTCGCGCGGGTCGGAACCGTCTGACGGCCCGACGACGTTGACCATCGCCACCGCCGGGGCGGTCAGCCCCGTCTCACCGAGCGGCCAGCCGAGGACTCCCCGCAGATGCTGCTCGAACTGCGAGGTCTCGGCGCCCTCGATCGTGAAGTGGCCCGAGTTGTGGGGCCGCAGCGCAAGCTCGTTGACCACGAGGGCGCCGTCGACGACGAACAGCTCCAGGGCGATCACGCCGCTGGCCCCAGGGGTGTCGGTGATCGCCAGGGCCAGCTCCCGTGCCTCGTCGGCCAGGCCGGCGTCGATCGGCGCCGGCACCAGGATCTCCCGGCACATGGCATCGCGCTGGACGGTCTCGGCAACGGGGTAGGCCCGCGCATCGCCGGTCGCGGAGCGGGCCACGAGTACGGCGAGCTCGCGTTCGATCGGCAGGAGCGGCTCGAGGAGCAGGCCGTCCGGGCTCTCGCCGAGCAGCTCCACGGCTTCGGCCTGCGAGCCGACGATGGTCACGCCCCGGCCGTCGTAGCCGCCGCGCGGCGCCTTGGCCACCAGCGGCCATCCGTGCTCACCGGAGAACGCCGCGATCTCCTCCGGGTTCACGGCCAGGGCGTAGGGGGGGACGGGAAATCCGCGGGCCTGGAGCTCGCGGCGGGCGTGGAGCTTGTCCTGGGCCAGCAGCTTGGCCGCAGCCGCCGGCTGGAGGGGCAGCCCTTCGGCGTCCAGCTCCTCCAGGAGCTCGGGCGGTACCTGCTCGTGGTCGAACGTCAGCACGTCGGCTCCTGCGGCCAGCTCGCGCAGGATGGCCGGGTCGTCGCACTCGCCCAGGACGGCGCGGGCGCCGGCGCGCACCGCCGCGTCCTCGGGGGACGAGGCGAGGACGCTCAGCTCGATGCCCAGGTCGATCGCGGCGCGGTGGGTCATCCGCGCCAGCTGGCCGGCTCCGACCATGGCCACGCGGGGGGCGGCCGAGGACCGGGCTCGGGGTTCGCCGGAGCTCTTCTCCAGGACTGCCATCTCAGCCCCCCGTCACCAGCTTGGCGACCTCGAGATAGAGCGGTATCCCGATGATCAGGTTGAAGGGGAAGGTCACGCCGATCGCCAGCGGCAGCGACAGCCCGGGATTGGCCTCGGGGAGCGCGAGCCTCATCGCGGCCGGCGCCGCGATGTAGGAGGCGCTGGCGGCGAGGGTGGCCAGCAGGGCGATGTCGGTGGCGCCCATCCCGATCGACCAGCCGAGGAGGGTTCCCATCGCCGCGCCGATGAGCGGCATGTAGATGGCGAAGGCGACCAGCCGCCAGCCGGCCTCGCGCAGTGCGCCGATGCGGCTGAAGGCCAGCAGCCCCATGTCGAGCAGGAAGAGGGCAAGGACCCCGGTGAAGGGCGCGACGAAGAAGCCGTCCATGCTTTCCATGCCCCTTGCGCCGAGCAGCATGCCGATCACCGTCGCCCCGAGCAGGACGACGACGCTGCCGGTGGTCAGCGCTTCGCGCAGGACCTGGCCGGTGCTCTGGCCGGTCTTCTCCCCGGACTGGCGGGCGAGCATCACCCCGACGGCGATCGCCGGGGCCTCCATCAGGGCCAGGACGGCGGGCATGTAGCCCGAGACCGGCTGGCCGAGCCCCTCGTAGAGGGCGACGGCGGCGCCGAAGGTCACCAGGCTCACCGAGCCGTAGTGGGCGGCGATCGAGGCGGCGTCCACCTGCTTGACGGGGGCGAAGCGGCGCAGCAGGGCGAAGGCGACCAGTGGGATGGTGAGTCCCAGTACCGCTCCGGCCCCCAGGGCGAGGAAGGCGTCCGCGCCGAAGCCCGACTCGCGCAGCTGCGCTCCGCCCTTGAAGCCGATAGCGGCCATCAGGTAGATCGCCAGCGCCTGGGCGACCTGCTGGGGGAGCCCGACGTTGGACCGGATCGTCGCTGCGAATGCGCCCAGGGCGAAGAAGAGGACGCCGGGCGAGGCGAGGTTGCCGAGCGCCGCGCTCACCGGCAACGCTTTCGTCCGAAACTCATGCGCTGCAGAATACACGATTGTCAAGACGTGTATTACTAAGCCTGTATTTTCGGCCGTATTTAGCCTATTCTTGGTTCGTGGCGGACTGGACCTTCCTGACCAACCACGCCCACGTGATGATCTGCGTGGCCCAGGACCCGAACATACGCCTCCGGGACGTAGCCGAGCGGGTCGGGATCACCGAGCGCGCAGCGCAGCGGATCGTCGCCGACCTCGTCGAGGCCGGCTATCTCGAGCGAAGCCGCGAGGGGCGGCGAAACAGCTACCGGCTGAATCCCGACCTTCCGCTCCGCCACCCGCTGGAGCGCCAGCACTCGATCGGCGAGATCATCGAGGTCCTGGCCGGCGCTCCCGCCTGATCAGCCCCGGCGCTCGGCGAAGAAGGTGGTGAGAAGCCCGGAACACTCCGGGCCGCAGACCCCGGAAGTGGTGGAAGGGCGATGGTTGAGACGTTCGTCGGCAAGGACGTTGAGGACGCTGCCGCACGCTCCGGCCTTGGGGTCGTCGGCGCCCCAGACCACCCGCGGGACGCGCGCCAGCACGATCGCGCCGGCGCACATCGCGCAGGGCTCCAGCGTCACGTAGAGGGTGCTGTCCAGCACCCGCCAGCTTCCGAGCTCCTCCGCGGCCTGCCGCAGCGCGGTGACCTCGGCGTGGGCGGTCGGGTCGCCGGCCGCCTCCCGCTCGTTGTGGCCCCGCCCGATGATGCGGCCCTCGTGGACCACCACGGCGCCGACCGGGACGTCGTCGTGGCCGGCCGCGAGCTTCGCCTCGGCTATCGCCTCGGCCATCCAGCGTTCGTCGTCCTCGGATCCGTCCATCGCGCCAATCTTCGCGCATCGGCGGGAAAGCCCGTAACTTTGGGGTCCTGAGCGTGTCTTTAATGGTGACGGGCGTCGTTGCCCGCGATGCCCAATGACCTCGATTCCGACCAAAACCATCAGGCTCGCCGCCGCTGTCGCGGCGGCCGTAGGTGCTCTTGCCGTTCCCGCGGCCGCCTCGGCGCTCGATTACGTGCCCGGCGAGGTCGTCGTCAGCTACGAGCCCGGCCAGGCGCCGGCCGGCGTGGCGCCGGGCCAGCCCGTGGTCGTGCCGGTCGACAACGTTCGCGAGGCGCTCGCCGACCTCAAGGACCAGCCCGGGGTCGAATACGCGGTCCCGAACGTGATCGCCAGGGCCGCCCGGGCACGGTCGGCCCAGTTCCTGCCCAACGACCCGGAGATGAAGAGCCTGCAGTGGAACTTCCTCGGTTCCTACGGGGTTCGGGCTCCCGAAGCGTGGGCCAACGCGATCGCCGCCGGCCGCCCCGGAGGCAAGGGCGTCGTGGTCGCGGTTCTGGACACCGGGGTGGCCTACTCCAACCGCACCCCCTTCAGGCGTTCTCCCGACTTCACCTCCGGCCAGTTCACCAAGGGCTACGACTACGTCGACCGCGACCGTTACCCCAACGACGACAACGGCCACGGGACCCACGTCGCCGGGACGATCGCCGAGGCGACCAACAACGGCATCGCCGTGGCCGGCCTGGCCTACGGGGCGAAGATCATGCCGGTACGCGTGCTCGACGCCAACGGGGAGGGCAACGCAAATGACATCGCGCGCGGCGTGCGCTTCGCCGTCAGGAACAAGGCCAAGCTGATCAACCTCAGCCTCGAGTTCGACTCCCGCGTTCGCGCCAGCGACATTCCCCAGATCCTCGACGCCCTCGACTACGCGCGCAGTCGCGGGGTCCTCGTGGTGGGTGCCACGGGGAACGAGGGGGCCAACACCGTCTCCTATCCGGCCCGCTCCTCCGCCGTGATGGCCGTCGGCTCGACCACCGAGGACGGCTGCATCTCCGAGTTCTCGAACGGCGGCTCCGGGATCGACATCGTCGCCCCCGGCGGCGGACTCGACGCGCGGGTCCCCGGCGACCCGCGCTGCCGGCAGAGCTTCAACGGCCGTGGCATCTACCAGGTGACCCTCCTGGGCAAGTCGCTCTCGCGCTTCGGCCTCCCTGGTACCTACGAAGGGACCTCGATGGCCGCTCCGCACGTGACCGGCGCCGCCGCGCTGGTTATCGCCACCGGAGTGGTGGGCGACAACCCCACTCCGGCGACCCTCCAGAGGCACCTGCAGCGAACGGCTCGCGACTTCGGTCCCGCTGGTGCCGACAGCCTCTACGGCTGGGGCCTGCTGGACGCCGCCCAGGCGACTACGAAGTAACGCGCCGCGCCGGCGCCTAGGTGGTGCGGATGATCAGCACCGAGCAGGGAGCGTGGTGGCTGAC
>JBBATA010000001.1:13830-22059 GCA_040399005.1 Solirubrobacteraceae bacterium | reverse complement strand
CCGGCGCCTAGGTGGTGCGGATGATCAGCACCGAGCAGGGAGCGTGGTGGCTGACCTTGTTGGGAACCGAGCCGAGCAGGAACCGCTTGGCCCCGGTCATCCCCTTGTTGCCGACCACGATCAGGTCGGCGGATGTCTCCTCGGCGACGTCGAGGATCGCGTCGGCCGGGTCGCCCTGGCGCGCGTGGGTCGAGCACTCGAGGCCCTTGGCCTTCGCGCCCGCCACCACGTCCTCGAGGGTGGCCTCCACGTCCTCGCGGGCGTGGATCGTCCACTGGACGTCCTCCGGTGCCTGCTGGGCCTCCTTGCGCAGCCTCGACCGGGGTACCGGCTCGTAGGCGCTGACGATCTCGAGCTTCGCCCCGGTCTCCTCGGCCAGGTCAAGTGCCTGCCGGACCGCCTCGCTGGCGGTCTCTGATCCGTCGGTTCCTACGACGATCGACTTGAACAAAACGCTCCCTCGGTCGGCAACGCTTCCGATGCTAACGGTCGGGCAGGAGGGCCGGTCAATAGAGCTTGATCACGGCGATGACCATGCCGATGACCACGAAGATCACGATCAGGACCTGCACCACTATCCAGAAGCGGGACATGCCCATCAGCCGAAGAACACCTCGGCCGTCTCGTAAAGCTGGGGGTCGAGAAGCTTGGGTGCCGCGAGAGCCTCCGCCAGCGGCACGGTGACTATCTCCGTACCCCTGAGCGCCACCATCATCCCGCGCTCGCCCCGGTCCCACGCGGTGATAGCCCCCACGCCGTAGCGGGTGGCGAGGATCCGGTCGTAGGCGGTGGGGGTGCCGCCGCGCTGGACGTGGCCGAGAACTACGGTGCGCGTCTCGAACCCGGTCTCCTGCTCGATCTCCCGTTCGAGCCAGGCACCGATTCCGCCAAGACGCGGGTGGCCGAACTCGTCGAGGTCGTCCTCCCGGGCGGTGAGCGCGCCGCCGGCGGGCAGTGCGCCCTCGCTGGCGACGATGATCGAGTAGTTGCGCCCGCGCGCGTGGCGGGCCGAGATCAGCCCGCAGAGCGCCGAGAGCTCGAACGGCCGCTCGGGGACGAGGATCGCGTGGGCGCCGCCGGCCATCCCCGCCGAGCAGGCGATCCAGCCGGCGTGGCGCCCCATCACTTCGACGATGATGACCCGGTCGTGCGACTCGGCGGTGGTGTGGAGGCGGTCGATCGCGTCGCTGGCGATCTGCACGGCGGTGTCGAAACCGAAGGTGTAGTCGGTCCCGGCGAGGTCGTTGTCGATCGTCTTGGGAACGCCGATCACCGGCACCTCGTCGGCTGAAAGCCGGCCGGCGACCCCGAGGGTGTCCTCTCCGCCGATGGCGATCAGCCCGTCGAGCCCGAGCTTCTCCATGCCCGCGGTGACGAGCGCGGTGCCGTCGCCGCCGTCCTTGTAGGGGTTGGTGCGGGAGGTGCCGAGGATCGTCCCGCCCCGCGGCAGCAGGCCCGAAACCTGCTCCATTCCCAGCTCATTCCCCTCTCCGGCCAGCACGCCGGCCCAGCCGTGGCGCAGGCCGAGGAAGGAGTGGTCGCCGTCCTCGATCCCCTTGCGGACGATGCCGCGGATGACCGCGTTCAGGCCGGGGCAGTCGCCGCCGCCGGTGAGGATGCCGATCCGCGCCATCGGCCCATCGTATTGGCCCCGGTAGCTTGCCGGGCCTCAGGAGCCGGTCGGCTCGGGAGCCGCGCCGGCTTCGCCCTCGCCGTCACCGGCAGGAGCGGTGATCTGCCGGTCGAGGCGGAAGCGCCACCACTCCTGCGCGCCGATCTGGATCGATGCGGCGATCGGGATGGCCAGCAGCGCGCCGACTATCCCGAACAGGACGCCGCCACAGATAACCGAGATCAGAACGACGAACGGTTCGAGCTGAACCGCCCGCTTGTGGATCTGGGGCTGGATCACGTAGTTCTCGAACTGCTGGTAGGCGATCGCGAACACCACCCAGACGATCGTCGCGGTGGGGAAATCGGTGAAGAGGGTGACGATGAGGACGATCAGCCCGGCGATCGTCGCGCCGACCAGCGGGATCAGGTCGAAGAGGGCGACGAGCACGGCGAGCGCGCCGGCGAAAGGAATCCCGAGGATCGAAAGGACGATGAAGGCGGCCAGGCCGGCGATCGTGGACTGGATCGCCGCTCCGGCGACGTAGTGGCCGACGGCGTTGGCGATCCGGTCGAGCGCCACGCCGACCGCCTGGGCCTCTTTGCCGCCGTGGAGCCTCAGCGCGCCATCGACCCACACGCGCCCGCGGGCGGTCATGAAGATGCTGAGGACGAGGATCGTCAGGGCGGAGAAGAGGCCGCTGAACAGGCCGCTGCCCACATCACGTACAACCCCGGCCGCCTCCCCGATGTGGTTTGGCGCGTCCTCGGCCAGGCGCTGGAGCTCGTTGGTGACGCCGAAGTCGCGGTTGATCTGGGAGAGACGGTCGTTTCCCTCGACCGCCTCCTGCAGGTCGGTCGTGTAGCCGGGGAGGTTGTTGGCGAAGTTGACGCCCTGGTCGACCACCGGCGGAATCACCGCGGCTGCGATTCCGGCCGGGATCAGCAGGAGCAGGAGGTAGACGATCGCGATGGCCAGGGCGCGGGGCATCTTCTTCTCGAGCAGGCTCACCGGACCCGAGAGGGCGATGGCTATGAAGGCGGCGATGATCACCCAGCCGATCGGCTGCCAGAGCAGCCGGACGAGCAGGACGGTGCCGATCACGACGAGCACGATCGCCACGATCCGCAGGATCGCGCGCGTGGAGAGGATCTCGTCGGCGCGGGGGCGCCGCCCGGGGGGCTCTCCGGCCCCGGGGCCCTGGGCAGGAATGGTCGTCACCGTCTGCGCGGCTTCGACGCTGGAGGCGGGCTCCCTCTTTACTGGGCGGCTTCGTTCAGCTTCGCCGCGGCGGCAGCGGGAAGAAGCCGCTGGTGCGGGCCACGTATTCGTCGTAGCCCTCGCGCTTCTTGCTCAGCGACTTCTCGAGCAGGCCGGCGCCGCTCACCTTGATCAGCAGCAGCGACATCACGAGCGGGCCGACGACGGTCCACCACGCGCCGGCGGCCAGGGCCACCAGCCAGATCCCCCACCAGACGCTGAAGTCGCCGAAGTAGTTGGGGTGGCGCGTGTAGCGCCAGAGCCCCTGGTCCATCACCTTGCCGCGGTTGGACGGGTCGGCGATGAACCGGCTGAGCTGCAGGTCGCCGACCGTCTCGAAGAAGAGCCCCACCGCCCACACGGCGACGCCGATCCACGCCAGCCAGCCCGGTGAGCCGTCGCCGAGCTGCTGGCCGCCCTGAACCGGCAGCGAGACCACCCACATGAGGATGCCCTGCACCCAGAAGACCGACCAGAGGCTGCGCAGCGGCCAGCGCGCTCCGTGGCGCTCCCGCATCTTCGCGTAGCGAAAGTCCTCTCCGTGGCCGAGGTTGCGGTTGGCCAGGTGGGCGGTCAGCCGCAGCCCCCACAGCGTGGTGAGGACGGCGAGCATCCAGCGGTAGCCGTCCGAGCCGTCGGCCACCAGGAAGGTGACCCACGCGACCACCACGAAGCCGAAGCCCCAGAAGATGTCGATGATCGAGGTGTCCTTCACCGCGACGCTCACCGCCCAGAGGCCCGTGACCAGCACGAAGATCGCCACCGCGTTTATCGCCAGGACGCCGGCCATGCTCAGGCGCTCACCGCCTCGCCATCCATCTTTGATCCGATCCAGTCGTCCATCTCCAGCCAGACGTTATCCAGCCACTCGACGCGCTCGTCGCGACCGGCGGGGATCCCGGAGGCGGGGATCCGCGTGAACCTCACACGGATCACGCGCCCGGCAAGGCCGCCGTCCCAGATGTCGGAGATGAGCCGCATCCCGTCAAAGCCCTGGTGGGCCATCAACACCACGTCGGTGTCGGGAGCGCCGTCGAGGACGGCGAGAACGCCCCCGGCCTTCGGCGGGAGGAGGTATTCGATCCCGGCGAGGCGCTGGGCCCTTGCCGGATCGCGTTCGGCGATCTTTTCGAGCGCCCTGTCCCGCCGCTCCGGCGTAAACCGGGTTCCCTCCGGGTAAAGCAGAAAGCCATCCTCGGGGCCCATCCCCTCGGCCAGCGTGCGAATGCGCTCGCGCTCGATCTCCTCGCCGGTTTCACGACGGACGAAGTAGTTGGGCAGCCGCTGGCCCGCGATATCGAGGCACGCTTCGGAAAGGAGTTCACGCTTGAGCACGTAGCGGAGGTGGAGGCGCTCCCGGGCCGCTACGAAGACGGACGGCAGCAGATTGTCGACTATCGAGGCGTGGCGAATGAAGATGACCACCGGGCCGGGCCGCAGGCACTCGACGCCCTCCACTTCGACCTTCAGCCCGAGAAGTGCCTGGATGGCGGCGAACAGCCAGCCGATCCACAGCTGCTGGAAACGCCAGGTCCATTCGACCATCCGTTCCGTGTTACGGCCAAAGCCGCTGAACAGCCAGATCCCGAAGAGGCCGAAAATCCCCGCGGCCTCGACGAGCAGGTAGACCCAGAGGAAGATCGCCAGCCGCATCGCCATCCAGGTCCTCCGGTGAACGATCCAGCGGAAGAGGTCGACGAAGAACCCGACCACGACCAGGACTGGAAGAAGCAGCGTGACGACGACCAGTGCCGCCAGCATGAGCGGCACGGTCTTCAGCCGCCGCGCGACCTTCTGGCCGCGCGGCTCTTTCCAGACGGTCTCGTTCACCCGCCCAGCCTATGTCGCCCGGCGATCAGTCGCTGAAGTCCATCACCTGATGGATACCGCTCGGGCGGTTCGTGTAATCCATCGTGATGAGGCCGACCGGCGTGAAGGTGATGTCCTCACCGGATTCGGGGACCCGCCACAGGGACGGGTTGCTTCCCTTGGAGGCCGCCTCGGCGTTGAGGCCCTCCTCGAAGGCCTTCCACAGGTCGCCGGCGCACTTGTTCACGTCGCCCTCGCCGCAGTACTTGACCTTGTAGGCGCCGGAGACGTTCTCCCCGAGGGCCTTGCGCAGGTCCTTCCACATGTACTGGTGCCAGCCGCCGTACTGTCCGCCGGGCGGGGCGTCGAAGCGGTCCTCGCCGCCGGTTCGCTTGGCCAGGTCGTTGCAGAGCTTGCTGCCCAGGCGTCCGCACATCGCCGCGTTGGCCATGCGCGCGAAGGTCGCGTCGATGATCGCGGCCCCCGGCGAGTCGATCACGCCGTCCTGGTTTGAGTCCACCCGGCTCGAGCCCTGTGCGTACCACTCGTCAAGCTGCTGGGCGGCCTGCGTCGAGAGGGCGCTCGGGGCCTGGACCTTGTCGAGCACCTTCTTGAGCGTCGGCCAGAGCAGCGCGACCCGCACGTCCTGGGTGGCGCCGGCGTTGGAAGCCGACAGCAGGCTGGTGAGGGTCTGCGTCGACTGGCGGGCCAGCTCGTTCTCCAGCAGCTGGGTGCGCTGGAGCGACTGCTCGGACCAGCGCTCGTCACCGGCCGGGAAGTCCTTGGCCGGCTTGTTGTTCCAGTTGACGATGTAGCCGCTCGACGGGTTGATCACGTGCGGCTGCTTGGACTTGGCCTGGTAGCCGGTCCACTCGTACTTGCCGCGGCCGTCGACCGGGAGGTCGGGGTTGACGCCCTTGGGCCGGATCGGGAAGCGACCGGAGGTGTAGAAGGCGATCTCCGAGTCGCTGGCGTAGAACGAGTTGAACGTCTGCGGCGTCTTCTGGGCCGCCTTGACGAAGTCGCTGGCGCTCTTTACCCGGCCGTAGGTCATCTGCTGGTTGAAGAGCAGGTCGGTGGTCTCCCGGCCGTAGCTCGAGCGCCGCTGCGAGAGGGCGACGGTCTTGCTGCCGCTCTTGGCGTAGCCGACGACCGGTCCGTGGACCGTCTTGTAGAAGCGGACCTTTACCGTCTGGCCGCCCTTGCTGATCGTGCCGGCGTCGACCTTGGTCATCGACTTGCACTTGCCCTTGTAGGTGTACTTGTACTTGCTGCCACCGCAGAGGGTCTCGGCGTAGGTGTCGATGATGTCGTTGCCGGCCGAGGTGAGCGACCACGCGTAGCTCGGTGCGCGGCCGATCAGCATGTAGCCCGGGTACGGGGCCGAGGTGGCGCCACGGACCTTGATGTTGGGGCCCTGAAGGTCCATCTCCATCGTCAGGCCGGGGTAGTTGTAGCCAATCTGCGGGCCGCCGACCATCAGCGGCTTGCCGGTGTTGGTCTTCGAGCCGCCGGCGATCACGATGTTGCTCGCCTCCTGCCGGGCGGTGCCCGGAGCGCGGAGCGCGGAGGAGGACGTGCTGGCGCCCGGCAGCTTGATGTAGCTGTTCTTGAAGGAGCCGTTCTTGATCCGGACCATGCCCTTCGGGTCCGAGACGCTGACGCTGGTCTGGTAGTCGAACTTGGCGTCGGTCGTGGTCGCGGTCTCCGGGTCGTAGCGGCCGCGCATGTCCTGGTAGACGTTGTTGCCGGTGCTCTTTCCGAGCTCGCCGCGGGCCGCGTCGAGGAAGACGGCGTTGGAGATCTCCTCGCCCCCGCCCTGACCGAGGAACTGGGCCTTGATGCCGTTGAAGGCGAAGATGTCGATCCGCTCGAACTTCTTCACCGACGGCTGGTTCTCGCCGTACCACTTGTTGATCCCGGCGAGGTAGATGTCGATGTCGTCGAGGACCTGCCTGCCCTGCTCACCGGCGTCCCTGAGGGCCTTCTCCTGGAGCTTGGCGGCATCCTTCTTGACCTTCGAGGTCGGCTGGTAGTCGTAGAGGCCGAGGACGAGGTTGATGCCCGAGACGCCGGGCATGTCGATCAGCGACGCGACGCCGTTGGTGCGCGCCTGGGCGAGCAGGAGGCTGCGGTCCTGGGCGGTCACGTAGCCGGCACCGAAGACGACGCCGGCGTCGGTCTCGGAGTAGATGTGCGGAACGCCGTAGTTGTCGCGGCGGATCCGGGCCGAGATGGCGCGGCCGTTGACCGTGCCGCTGATGGTCTCGTCGGTGATCAGGGAGGGATCGTTGGCCGGGACGAGGGCGGCGGACTTGAAGTAGCCGGCTCCGTCGGTGCTCGCGGTGAGTGCCGGGCCGACGTCGCGGAAGAGGGGGGTAAGGCGGTTGTACATCTTGGCCTGCGTCTCTGCGGGCAGCATCCCGGGAGCGCTCAGCCAGGAGACCCCGGGCTGGCTCTGGCCCTGCGGGATGACGTTGAGCTGGGTGCCGGCCATCGCGGAAGGCGCGGCAACGGCAAGGATCGCGGCGCTGAGGCCGAGGACGTAACGGTGACGGAACACTCTCTCTCCCTTGGTTCGGCCCGCGGGTCCGTCCACGGGCTTCGCGCAGCTTACACCGCCCACGTAGTTTCCGCTCCGGGTGGCCGGTCGGGCCCGCTCGGGCTGGCAGGCCGGCTCCCGGAAGCGCTCGGGGCCTGCGCTCCCCTACGCTGCGCCGGTGGCCAACCGCGTCCGGATAGCCGTCGGCAGCGACAGGAGGGATCTCTTCCTGCTCGACTCCGTCACCGGCGGGTTTGCCGAGGCCCGTGGGCTCAAGGCCGAAGACCGCGAGCGCCTGGTCGAGGTGGTGCGGCGCCTCGCAGCCTGGGTGAACGAAAGCGCCTACCCCAACGACCAGACCGGCGAGATCGCCGTGCAGCTCGAGCTGGGGGAGGGGTCGGTCCGGGTCCTGGTCGAGGACTGGGGCGAGCCGCTTGCCGCCTTCGGGGGTGGCCTCGGCCCGGTGCCCGACGCCCTGTCCGGCGTCGACTCGCTCACCGATGACCTGCGCCTGGTGAACCTGGGACGGGAGGGCAAGCGCCTGAGCGCGACGGTTCCCGCCGAGGGAGTGGCTCCGGAGGAGCTGGTGGCGCTGGCCGACTTCGCGCGCCAGGCGACCGCAGGCGAGGTGACCGCCGAGCAGGTCGAGATCGTCGATGCGACCGCCGGGGATGCCGAGGCGATCTCGAAGCTGCTCTACGTCAACTACGGGCTCGGCTACGGGCACCCCGACTTCTACCGGCCCCTCTGGGTGGCCGAGGAGATCGAGGCCGGGCGCGTGGTCTCGACGGTCGCCCGGCTGGGCGGGGAGGTCGTCGGCCATCACGCGATGCTGCGCGAGGAGGGAATCGAGGCGGGGGAGACCGGCGTCGCGGTGGTCCATCCCGCCTACCGCGGCCTGGGAATCTTCGGGCGGCTCTTCGCGCGGACGGTCGAGCGGGCCCGCGGCGCCGACGTGCCGGCGATCTTCGGGCGGGCGGTGACCAGCCACCCATTCAGCCAGAGG
>JBBATA010000001.1:0-13820 GCA_040399005.1 Solirubrobacteraceae bacterium | reverse complement strand
AGAGGGCAGAGCACGCGCGCGGCTACCGGGAGACGGCCCTGATGCTTGGGTCGGTGCCCCCGGGCAAGCCGGACGGCGACGGCCTGGCGCGCCGTGGCGCCTCGCTGCTCACCTACCTGCCGCTCGACCTGACCGAGCGCCCGGTCTCCTTCCCGGAGCGCTACGAAGAGCTGCTCGGCGCCGCCTACGCCAACCTCGAGCTGCCGGTCGGCGGCTCCGATCCGGCCTCCGCGCTGGCTGACCTCGGCGATGCCCCGGGGGTTGCCTTCGAGCGCGACGAGCAGCGGGAGAGCGCGGTGATCACGGTCGGCCGCTGGGGCGGGGAGTCGAGGGATGGGCTGCTGGACGGCCTGCGCGATGCGGTTCGTCACCACGACGACGTCGCGTACTGCGACCTCGATCTCGAGGCCCTCACTCCGGAGGAGCTCGACGAGGCGGTCGAGCTGCTGCGGGGCTTCGACTTCTTCTACTCGGGGCTGGTGCTGGACGGGCGTGGCGGCCACGACCACCTGCGGATGCAGGCGATCCTCTCCGACAACGTCGAGCTGAAGAAGATCGTCCTGGACTCCGAATACGCCCAGGGGCTCAAGGAGGCGATCTTCGCCGACCGTGGCTGGCTGGCCGGCGCCTGAGGCCCGGCGCGCCTAGGATCGTCCCGATGGCCCAGGCAGTACTGATCGTCCCTGCAGGCGACCCGCAGCTCGCCCCCACCGCGCCCCTTTCCGAGGGGCTCCGCGCCGCCGACACCGGCGTCGAGGTCCGGCTGGCCGACCCGCCCGGCCCCCGGCTTGCGGCGGGCAACCTTGCAGCGCCCCTGGCGGGGCGCCTCGCGTCGCGTTCGGCGGCAAGGGAGCTGCCCGGCCTCGTCACGCTCAACGGGGCGAAGGTGGTCGTCTCCGACGATCCGGCCGTGATCGCGGCGATGGGGAGGCTGCGGCTTTCGGGCGCGATGAGCGTCCCGGCGGTGGCGCTGGTGACGCGCCAGGCCGACCCGGCCTCGCAGGCGGCAGCGGGGGTAGACGTCCACCTGATCGCCGACCCGGGCTTCCGTGCCGCGGTCCGCGAGGCCGCGCCCGCCACGCGCATCGCCTGCGTGCGCGGGCTGGTGGACCCCCGCTACGAGGGTGAGCTCGAGGTGACCCGGGCCCGCCGGGCGATCGGCGTCCCGGAAGGAAGCCCGCTGGTCGTGATCTTCGGGGGTCAGGAGGCACGCGGCGACCTGGCCGGCGCCGGCGAGGTGGCGCTGGCTGCCGACCCCGCCTCACGCGTGGTGATCCTCTGCGGCGACAACGGGGAGCGGCTGCAGGAGCTGGGGGACTGGTTCTCGCGCGCCCGCCGGCTGCGGGTGGTCGGACCGACCGACCGGCTGCCCGACCTGCTGGCTGCCGCCGACGTGCTGATCGATACCGCCGACGGCCTCACCGCCCTGGAGGCGAGGCTTCGCGGAGCCGCCGTGATCGGCCATCTCGCGGGCGCCGAACGCGGGCGCCAGGAGCTCGCCGACACCCTGATCGAGGCCCTTCGACGGCCGCGGGAGGCCGGGACGGCAATCGCGGACCGGCCGGCCGCGGCGGACGAGGTGCTCGGCGCCGCCGGGCTCGCCCCGCTGCCGGCCTGAGGGGCCGTTCAGGCCGCGGCGAGCGGGTGGAGCTCGGCGCGCTCCAGCCCTTCGGTGCGCAGGTGGGTGATCGCCTGGTAGCCCTCGCTGGTGACCATGTCGAGGAAGGCCTGGACGCTCGGGTAGCGCACGAGGATCACGGTGTCCCAGTCGGAGTTCTCCTCGCCGATCAGTGGTGAGGCCGCCTCGCCGGCGAAGACGATCTCGGCGCCCGCCTCCTGCAGGAAGGGGAGGGCCTTGGCGCCGTAGGCCTCGTAGCTTTCGCGGCCGCCGTCGGGCTTGTAGCTCAGGAGGTTGAGCATGACGACCGGGCCGCCGTTGTCTTCTTCTACAAGGCGCGAGACCTGCTCTGGCGTTGGATCGACCGGCATGGCGGTTCCTTTCGGGTTGGCCTGCTGCTCAGTCGGACTTGCTCTTCGATGGGTCGAGGTGCTGCTCGGCCGAGCTGTAGCGGGGCTTGTATTTGTTGATGGCGGCGTCGCGGGCCAGGCGCCTGCGATCGGCAACAGTATAAACAGGGGCGTCTATAACGACGCTGTCGCTGATGATGTCCAGGAAGCAGCGGCAGCGCTCGTTGAACAGGCCGATGGCATAACCGGCACCGAACGGGATCGCCCCGAGCACCATTCCGACAAAGCGGAGCAGTGAGTGCCGGATGGTCAGCGGGCGGCCGTCGTCCTCGTCGACGACCCGAAACTCCATCGCCCGGGCGCCCGGGGTCTGGCCGGTGCTCGACCAGAAAGAAACGAAGTAGGCCGCGGCCCAGATCACGTAGACGACGCCGAGGATCGCGAGGATTACCGTCTCCGCGCTGTCGGGAACGCCCAGCGTGTTCATGGTCAGGGCGGTGATCGCCCAGGTGATCGCCGCGACAAGGTTGACGATCGCCGCGTCGATCACGAAGCCCAGCAGCCGCGAGACCAGGCCCACGTACCTCTGGGGCGCGCCCTTGACCGCCGTCGATCCGCGCAGCCGCACAGCCGCAGCGACCTGCGCCCTGGCAATCGCGGACTCGGCCGGGCCGCGGGCCGACCAGTCCTCGGACTGTGACGGGGGAGCCTGCGGCGCTCCCGTATCGGTCACGATCCGGCTCCCTTCCCGCCGGGTTTGCCGCGTTCCCCGCCTGCACCGTGGTTCTCCTGGTCGGAGGGCAGCTGGGCGTCGAGCTTCTCGCTGCGGCCGATGAAGGTACGTGCCGTGCGGGCGACCACCTGGTCGGCGGTGCGGGAGCGCCCGCGGACCTCGTCCCCGACCTGGTCGGCGAAGCCGAATCCCTGCTGGCGAACGGCGTCGATGACCGCCGGGCTTTCGGCGATCGTCTGCACGAGGATCCAGAGCTCCTCGCGCTCGAGGAATGCGTCGACGATCGGTGCCATCTCCCCGGCCTCCATCGCTGCGACGGTGATCTTCTGGACCATCTGGCTGCGAGCCACCTCGTCGGCGATCATGTCGACGGTCTCGGGGCTGAGGATGGTTCGCAGGGCGCTGGCGAAGGCCGGCCCGCTGACCACTCTCTCGAGCGTCTCCTGGACGGCCGGCGAGCCGACGACGGCATCGACCGCGCTGGTCATCGCCGGGCTGGCCACCACCCGCTCGATCGAGTCCTGGACGGCCTTCGAACCCATCACCGTCTCAACGGCGCCCTCGGTGGCGCGGATGGTTGCCTGCGCGCCGGTGCGGGCTGCGGCGCCGACGGCGCCGGCTACGGCACCGGTGATCGCGCCGAACAGGCCAGCCGACGGGCCGGCCGCTTTGGCCTCGACCACCACTATCTCCGCACCTGCTTCCACGGGGCGGGAGGCTACCGCCCCCATTCAGGCGGCACCGGCGAGCCCTCCGGCGGCGCCTCTCAGCTGCCGGCCAGGGCGCCGAAGTAGACCTGCCAGGCCAGCGCGCTCTTGGCCAGCAGGCTCAGCCAGAGGTAGGCCTTCTCGGCGAAGATCGGGTCGGCCCACCGTCCGACCCCCCGGTACTGGAGCCACATGTTCAGGGCGAAGAGGTTGAAGAGGACGAAGAGGGTCCCGAAGATCACGTAGACGAAGACCGGGACCCCGTCGGTGTTGTCGGCCGCAGTGGAAGAGAGGATCAGCTGCAGGGCGATCGCGATCCAGGGCACCGCCCCGATCACGCAGCCGTAGACGAACGGGCGCCACTGGACCCTCGTGCGGTCGACGTTCGTGTACTCCATCACGAGGCCGAAGAGGATCATCGCGGCGTTGGCGCCGAAGATCGCGACCAGAGCGGTCAGCTCGCTGATGCCGGAGAGCATCGCGATCAGCACCACCATCACCGAGGCGCTGATCGAGTACTCCCACCAGCGGGCGGGGTTGATGCCGCGGCGCACGTTGCGCAGGTACCAGTCGCGCACCCCGGGAAGGGAGACGCCGAGGTGGTCGATCGCGGCCAGCAGCAGGAAGAGGCCCACAGCCAGGTCGATCCTCATCGTGAAGAGCTCGGTCATGCCGGGGGGCTCGGGGCCGCCCGGGGGGCCGGTCATGTAGTTCAGGTTCACCGGCAGGCGGGCCGGGCCGGCGATCGCGACAATCACGATCGCCTGGGCGAGGTGGACGAGGCCGACAAAGACGTTCAGCCTCAGGAGCGACCGGTCCTCCCGGCGCACCCCCGCCGCAGTTCCCTGGATCGCGGCCTCCATGAAGGTGATGGTACGGGGGCAGGGGGACGCGGGCTACCCGAAAAGCGGATCGGGACGGGCCGGCGTCAGGTTCCCTGAGCGGAGAGGGCGGGATTCGAACCCGCGAACGAGGTTTCCCCCGTTACTCGCTTAGCAGGCGAGTGCCTTCAGCCACTCGGCCACCTCTCCGGGAGAGCGGAGTGTAACCGGGCCGCGAAGTCCCGGAATTCGGTGCGTCACAAACGAAACCCCGGGCGGTCCACTGTGTAGATACCTATGCTGACTACCTACGTGGATCCCGTGGAAAACCGAAGCCAGAACCAGTTTTTCCGGCGCCTGGTGGCGTCTTTCGGCCTGTTCGCCGTGGCTGCGGGCGCCGCGCTCGTGGTCGCTCCGGCCTCCCACGCCGCCGAGGCCGATTACATCGTTCTTTACAAGGCCGGCACCAACGTGGGCGCCGAGGTACGCAGCGAGGAGGCCCGCGGGAACGATGTCCAGGACGTCTTCCGCAGTGCCGTCAAGGGAATCGTCGCGCCGCTGGACAGCGCCGATGTGGCGCGCCTGCGCAACGACTCGGACGTGCTCCTGGTCGAGCGCGACGGCCCGGTCCGCGCCTTCGCCGCAGGCCCGCGTGACCAGAGCCCCGCAACGTGGGGTCTCGACCGGATCGACCAGCGCGCGCTGCCCTTGAACAACCGCATCACCACCGACCAGAACGGCTTCGGCGTCAAGGCCTACATCATCGACACCGGCATCCGGGCCGACCACTCCGAGTTCACGGGCCGCATGGTGTCGGGCTTCGACGCCATCGGTGACGGTCAGGGCACCAACGACTGCAACGGCCACGGGACCCACGTGGCCGGCACCGTCGGTGGCTCGACCTACGGCGTCGCCCCGCAGACGACGCTCGTACCGGTGCGGGTCCTGAGCTGCTCGGGCTCGGGCAGCTACTCCGGCGTCATCGCCGGTATCGACTGGGTCACCGCCAACCACTCGGCCGGCGAGCCCGCCGTGGCCAACATGAGCCTCGGAGGCGGCTACTCGGCATCCATCAACACCGCGGTCGCCAACGCGAGCAGCGACGGCGTGACGATGGTTGTCGCCGCCGGCAACTCGAGCGCCGACGCCTGCGCTTACTCCCCGGCCTCGGCCCCGAGCGCGATCACCGTCGGGTCGACGATGTCCAACGACGGGCGCTCCTCTTTCTCCAACTACGGGACCTGCGTCGACATCTTTGCCCCGGGCTCGGGCATCACCTCCGCCTGGCACACCTCCAGCTCTGCGACCAACACGATCTCCGGTACTTCGATGGCCTCGCCGCACGTTGCCGGCGCCGCGGCGCTGGTCCTCTCTCGCGACGCCACGGCCGACCCCGGCCAGGTTGCCGGCGCCCTCAATAACGCGGCGACCACCAACGTGGTGACCAGCCCCGGCACCGGCTCGCCCAACCGACTCCTCTTCACCGGTGCTGCGACCATCCCGAACCCGGCCCCGGCTCCGCCTCCCGCGCCGGCTCCGACCCCGCCGGCCAACGACAACTTCGCTTCGGCCCCGACGCTCTCCTCGCTCTCGTCGGTTACCGGTTCGACCGTCAATGCCACCCGCGAGGCCGGCGAGCCGGCCCACGTCGGAGCCAGCCTGGGCAGCTCGAAGTCGATCTGGTACCGGTGGACCGCGACCGAGTCCGGCACCGTCACCATCTCGACCCAGGGCAGCGCCTACGACACGCTCCTCGCCGTCTACGTCGGTGACAGCCTCTCGAGCCTTTCGTCCAAGGCCGCCAACGACGATTCGGGCGGAGGCCTCTGGAGCCAGGTGAGCTTCAGTGCCTCGGCCGGCACCACCTACCGGATCGCGGTCGACGGCTGGAACGGCGCCTCGGGAACCACCAATCTTTCGGGAGCCTTCACCGCCGACCCGCCGCCGGCCCCGGCGCCCGACCCGACGCCGACGCCCACTCCTACGCCCACGCCGACTCCTACGCCGACTCCTACGCCTACTCCCACCCCGGAGCCGAGCCCCACGCCCGAGCCCGACCCGACTCCCGAGCCCGCTCCCCAGCCGGTCCCCGGGATCGTTGCCCCGACCAGCTCTACCGTGGAAGTCTCCGGCCGCACGGCCACCACCAACGTCACCTGCCAGCCGGTCACCGACGACGGCAACGACGCGCCCTGTGCGGCCTTCCTGCGCCTCGACACCACCCTGGGCGACTCGGTCCGCGGTATCCGCCTGGAGGTCAACGAGAGCGGCCAGGTCAGGTTCCGCCTCAGCGCGGCGATGGCCCGGCGGGTCAACCAGCGCGGAAGCGTTGCGGCCCGGATCGTCGTCTCCCAGGCGGCCGGTCGCGCGGTCTATCGCGTGAACCTGGTCAAGCCGGCCTCGTCCTCACGCCGTGCCGCCCGTCGCTGACGGCCCGCAGTTACACTTGCCAGCGCTGCGCCCGTAGCTCAGCTGGATAGAGCGTCGGTCTACGGAACCGAAGGTCAGAGGTTCGAATCCTCTCGGGCGCGTCGTGGCATGCTGTGCGCATGACCACCGCGCAGTCCACCGGCACCCTCCTCTCCCGCAGGGACGTCCAGTTCCTCCTCTACGACTGGCTAGGCGCCGACGAGCTCGCCGGACGCGAGCGCTTCGAGGGCCAGTCCCGCGAGCTCTACGACGACGTCCTCGGCCTGGCCGAGCAGGTCGCCACCGAGCAGTTCGCACCCCACTACCGCACGGCCGACGCCCAGGAGCCCTACATCGGCGAGGACGGCAAGGTCGTGCTGCCGCCCGAGGTCGAACCGGCGCTCAAGACCCTGGGGGAGACCGGCCTGATCGGGGCCGGGATGAGCGAAGAGGTCGGCGGCATGCAGCTGCCGGCGGTCATCACCACCGCCGCCTTCTCCTGGCTCTACGCCGCCAACGTCCCGACGGCCGGCTATTCGCTGCTGGCTGCGGCGGCCGCCAACCTCCTTCTCGCCTGGGGCTCCGACGAGCAGAAGGAGACCTGGGTCAAGCCGATTGTCGAGGGCCGGTTCTTCGGGACGATGTGCCTCTCCGAGACCCAGGCGGGTAGCTCGCTGGCCGACATCACCACCCGCGCCGAGCCGCAGGAGGACGGCACCTACCGGATCTTCGGCACCAAGATGTGGATCAGCGGCGGCGACCACGAGATGGGCGAGAACATCGTCCACCTCGTTCTGGCCAAGGTCCCGGGCGGCCCTCCCGGAGTCAAGGGGATCAGCCTCTTCATCGTCCCGCGCTTCCTGCTCGACGACGACGGCAAGCCGGGCGAGCGAAACGACGTCGTCCTGGCCGGCGTCAACCACAAGATGGGCTCGCGCGGAACGGTCAACACCGTCCTGGGCTTCGGCGAGGGCGAGTTCACGCCGGGCGGCCAGGCGGGAGCCGTCGGCTACCTCGTCGGCGAGGAGCACCGCGGCCTCCTCTACATGTTCCACATGATGAACGAGGCCCGGATCGGGGTCGGGCTCGCGGCCTCGACGCTCGGCTACACCGCCTACCTGAAGTCGGTCCAGTACGCCTCCGAGCGGCCGCAGGGCCGCGCGATAACCGGGGACCGCAGCGGCCCGCAGGTCCCGATCATCGAGCACGCCGACGTGCGCCGGATGCTGCTGGCCCAGAAGGCCTATGCCGAAGGGGGGCTCGCTCTGGGCCTCTACTGCTCGCGCCTGGTTGACGAGCAGGAGTCAGCGCCAGACGAGAAGGCCCGCGAGCAGGCCGGGACGCTGCTGGAGATCCTCACCCCGATCGCAAAGAGCTGGCCCTCCCAGTGGTGCGTGGAGGGCAACTCGCTGGCCATCCAGGTCCACGGCGGCTACGGCTACGCCCGCGAGTACGACGTCGAGCAGCACTACCGCGACAACCGCCTCAACGCGATCCACGAGGGAACCCACGGAATCCAGGGGATGGACCTCCTTGGCCGCAAGGTGACGATGGACGGGGGAGCGGCGCTGGCCCTGCTGGCCGAGCGGATGAACGAGACGATCGCCCAGGCCCGCGAGGCAGGTGGGGAGGCTTCGCAGTTTGGTGACGCGCTCGAGGCGAGCCTCGCCCGGCTCGTCGAGGTGACCGGGACGATCTGGGGCCAGGGCGACATCGAGCTGGCGCTGGCCAACGCGAGCGTCTACCTCGAGGCCGCCGGCCACGTCGTGATGGCGTGGATCTGGCTCCAGCAGTACCTGGTCGCCGCCGGCGACGACGACTTCTGCGAGGGCAAGCGCCAGGCCGCCCGCTACTTCTTCCGCTGGGAGCTTCCGAAGACCGCCCCGCAGCTCGACCTGCTCGCGTCGCTGGACCGCACGACGCTTGATATGGAGCAGGCCTGGTTCTGAGCCGGGTCAGCGACTTCGCGGACGGATCGGCCGACCAGCGCGAGCGGCTCGGCGGCAAGGGGGCGGGCCTGGCCGAGATGACCCGAGTCCTGGGCGCCGCCCTCGTGCCGCCGGGCTTCACGATCACCACCGAGGCCTGCAATGAGTACATGGCCTCCGGGGGCCAGATGCCGGAGGGGCTGGAGGAGGAGATTGCCGCGGCGATGGGGCGGCTCGAGGCGGCCGCCGGCAAGCGCTTCGGCGACCCAGCAGACCCGCTCCTGGTGAGCGTGCGCTCCGGCGCACGCGAGTCGATGCCGGGGATGATGGACACCGTCCTCAACCTCGGCCTCAACGACGAGAGCGTCGCCGGCCTCGCCCAGGCAACCGGGGACGAGCGCTTCGCGTGGGACTGTTACCGGCGACTGGTGCAGATGTATGGCAACGTCGTGATGGGCGTGCCGGGTGAGGAGTTCGAGCGGCTGCTCGACGAGGCGCGCGCCGCCGCCGGGGCCGGCAGCGACTCCGAGCTCGACGCGGCGCAGCTCCGCGAACTGGTCGAACGGTTCCGCGGGCTCTACGAGTTCCCGCAGGCGCCGGACGAGCAGCTGGCGGGGGCGGTGCGCGCCGTCTTCGACTCCTGGCAGGGCGACCGCGCGATCGCCTACCGCCGGATCAACGGGATCCCGGACGACTGGGGCACCGCAGTCAACGTCCAGCAGATGGTCTTCGGCAACCGCGGAAGCGACTCGGCCTCCGGCGTGGCCTTCAGCCGTGACGAGGTGACGGGGGAGCCCCACCCCTCGGGGGATTTCCTCGTCAACGCCCAGGGCGAGGACGTGGTCAGCGGGGCCCGCACCCCGCTCCACCTCGAAGAGCTCGAGGGGCAGATGCCCGAGGTCTACGCGCAGCTGCTCTCGGCGCTGCAGACCCTCGAGCGCCACTACGGGGACATGCAGGACACCGAGTTCACCGTTGAGGACGGCCGGCTCTACATGCTCCAGACCCGAAGCGCCAAGCGTCCGGCGCAGGCGGCGGTGCGCTTCGCCGTCGATGCCGTGGAGGAGGGGCTTCTCGACCGTCGACAGGCGCTGGCCACGATCGACGCGTCGAGCCTCGAGGCGCTCCTGCACCCGACCTTCGACCCGGCCTTCGACTACGCCGTGGTTACCACGGGGGTGGCCGCCTCTCCGGGTGCCGCGTCGGGAGAGGTGGTGCTGACCGCCGCCGACGCGATCGCCGCCGGTGAGGAGGGCCGCGACGCGATCCTGGTGCGCCGGTTCACTGAGGCCGACGACGTAGCCGGATTCCACGCGGCGAAGGGCATCCTCACCAGCGAGGGAGGCAAGGCATCCCACGCTGCCCTAGTGGCACGGGGCATGGGCCGCCCGGCGGTCACCGGCGCCGCAGCGGTGGAGGTCGACGAGGAGGCCGGCGAGGTGCGGATCGACGGCCTCGTGCTGCGCCCGGGCGACCGGATCGCCATCAACGGCACCACCGGCGAGGTCACCACCGACGAGGTTCCGCTGGTCGAGCCGGAGGTGGGAAGCGACTTCGAGACGGTGCTGGGCTGGTGCTCGGAGATCCAGAGGATGGAGGTCCGCGCCAACGCCGACAGCGGCGAGGAGGCGAGGGTCGCGCGTGAACTGGGGGCCGTTGGTATCGGCCTCTGCCGCACCGAGCACATGTTCCTCGGTGAGCGCCAGCCGCTGATGGCCGACGTCATCCTCGCCCACGGCATCGAGGAGCGCGAGGAGCGCCTGGAGGCGCTGCGGGAGCTGCAGGAGTCTGACTTCGCCGAGATCTTCGAGGCGATGGAGGGGCTGCCGGTGACGATCCGGCTGCTCGACCCGCCTCTCCACGAGTTCCTGCCGCGCCCCGAGACGCTCGACGAGGGCGAGCTGCGCGACAGGGTGACCGCGCTGCAGGAGGTAAACCCGATGCTCGGCATGCGCGGTGTGCGCCTCGGGATCCTCTACCCGGAGATCTACCGCATGCAGGCCCGCGCGATCTTCACCGCCGCCGTCAGGGTGCGGGAGAAGAGCGGGGCGCTTCCGCGGGTGGAGGTGATGGTCCCGCTGATCGACTACGAGAAGGAGCTCGAGATCGCCCGAGGGATCATCGAAGAGGCCGGCGCGGAGTTCGGCCTCCGCGACGGAGCTGACTACCACGTCGGAACCATGATCGAGCTCCCCCGGGCCTGCCTGCTGGCCGGTCACATCGCCGAGCACGCCGACTTCTTCAGCTTCGGCACCAACGACCTCACCCAGACGGCCCTCGGCTTCAGCCGCGACGATATCGAGGCGCGGATCCTCTCCGGCTACATCTCCTCCGGCGTGCTCGACCGCTCGCCCTTCGAGACGATCGACGTGCCCGGCGTCGGAGAGCTGATCGCGATCGCCGCCGAGCGCGGCCGGGCCGCTAATCCGGACCTGCACCTCGGGGCCTGCGGCGAGCACGCCGGCGAGCCGGACTCGATCGCCTTCTTCGAGGGCGTTGGGCTCGACTACGTCTCCTGCTCGCCCTACCGCGTGCCGGTGGCGAAGGTCGCCGCCGCCCAGGCGGCAATCGCCGCCAGGTAGCTGCCGCGCGCGGATCACCACAGCGAAGCCCGCAACCGACCCTGCCCGCCGTCCGGGAGGCCCTGCCACAATCGGGGGGTGGACCGCTCCGAGCTGGAAAGGCGCCGCGCCGAGAGCCGCGCCCGCACCAGGCGAAACCGGCTGGTCGCCCTCTTCTCGCTGGCGGCGGTCGCCGTCGCCGTGGCCGCGGTGGTGGTGCTCTCAAGCTCCGGTTCGGACACCAGGGCCCAGGCGGGCCCCGACGCCTACCGGACGGTTCCGGAGAAGGCGGCCTCGAAGCCCGCAACCGCCCCGGCCGAGCCCGATCCCCAGGGGCCGCCGCCCCAGCAGATCAAGCCGGCGGTCCCCGGCAAGGGCAAGGTCATCACCGAGGGGCCGTCCAGCGCGGGGCGCAAGGTCGCGCTGACCATCGACGACGGCACCTGCGCGAAGTGCGTCGACCGCATCCTCGACGTGCTCGAGCAGACCGGGGGCAAGGCGACGGTCTTCCCCAACGGCGTCTACGCCTCCAGCTGGGAGCCCCAGGCCGAACGGATTCGTAAGCTCGTCGCGAGCCGGCAGCTGACCCTCGGTAACCACACCTACAGCCACCAGGTCTCCACGCAGATCGGGCCGGAGGCCTTCGGCGCCGACCTGCAGCGCAACGAGGACTGGATCCAGGAGACCTTCAAGCTCACCGGGCGCCCCTGGTTCCGGCCCCCGTACGGCGACCGCGACGCCTCGATCGACGCCGCCGCCGGGCAGCGCGGATACCGCAAGGTGATCATGTGGTCGGGAACGGTCGCCGACTCCGATCCGCGCAGCGAGGCCTACATCCTCAACGCGATCGACTACTGGGCCAAGCCGGGGGCAATCATCCTGATGCACGCCAACTACCCGGCGACCGGCAAGGCGCTGCCGAAGATCTTCCGGATGCTGGAGAAGCGCCGGCTCGAGCCGGTCACCCTCGCCGAGCTGCTCGGCAGCTCCTGATCAGGAGGCGAGTGCGTCGCGCAGCTCGGCGGCTGCCGCGTCGGTACGCCGGCCCTGGCGCAGCCACTTGACCACGCCGTCGCGGTCGCAGAGCACGACGGCGATCTGCGAGCGGTCCGGAAGCCCGAGCGCGTCGGAGACGCGGGAGACATCCCCGTAAACGGTGAGCGTGCGGGCCAGCACCTCGGGATCGCGGATCGCGGCGGCCATGCCTCCGTCGATGAAGCCGCGGGCCGGGGACCAGCGCCGCGAGATGACCGGGATCTCGTAGCTGCGCAGCGCCGGGTCGGCCGCCTCGGCGGCGGCGAAGTCCTCGAGCCAGCTGTCGACGTCGCCCTGGTGGTTGCGGCGGAAGGCGACGGCCAGGAGATTGCGCTCGCCGCCCAGCTCAGAGGGGAGCATCAGGCGCCGGCCGTCCAGCGAGCGGGCCTCGACGGCGGGAAAGTTGCGGACGATCGTGCTCACGCTCCAGAGGCTAGGGGTGATTTGCCGCCGGGCGACGCGTACGATCCGCGGCATGAGTGAGGTTCTTCACGGAACGCCGGCTGCCGACGGCCTGAGGATGCCGGGGGAGTTCGAGCCTCACGAGGCGACCTGGATGCTCTGGCCGTCGAGGCCCGACAACTGGCGCGAGGGCGCCGGCCCGGCGCAGGAGGCCTTCGCCCGGGTGGCTGCTGCCATCGCCGAGGCCGAGCCGGTGCGGATGGGAGTGCCGGCCGCGGAGATGGAGCGGGCGGCCTCGATGCTGCCGGCGGGCGTGGAGCTCGTCGAGATGGAGAGCGACGACGCCTGGATGCGTGACGTCGGCCCTTCGATCGTCGTCGGCGAAGGGACCCGCCGTGGGGTCGACTGGCAGTTCAACGCCTGGGGAGGAGAGACCGGCGGCCTCTATTCCAGCTGGGAGAAGGACGAGGAGGTGGCCCGGCAGGTACTCGATTTCGAGGGGATGGGGCGCTACGAGGCGCCGCTGGTCCTCGAGGGAGGCTCGATCCACGTCGACGGAGAGGGGACCTGCCTGACCACGGAGGAGTGCCTGCTCAACCCCAACCGCAACCCCGACCTCGGTCGCGAGGAGATCGAGCAGTACCTGCGCGACTACCTGGGGATCTCGAAGGTGATCTGGCTCGGGCTCGGCGTGGTCGAGGACGAGACCGACGGCCACGTCGACGATGTCGCGTTCTTTGCCCGGCCGGGCGTGGTGGGGCTCCAGTGGTGCGAGGACGAGTCGGACCCGCAGCACGCCCGCTCGGCGGACGCGCTCGAGCGGCTCCGTGCCGCGCGCGACGCGAAGGGCCGCGAGCTGGAGATCGTCCTGCTCCCGAACCCCGGACCCCTGTACATGACCGAGGAGGAGGCCGGAGGGATCGAGCAGGCACCGGGCACGCTGCCGCGCCTGGCCGGCGAGCGGCTCGCCGCCAGCTACGCCAACTGCTACCTGGCCAACGGGCGCGTAATCGCGCCCCGGCTCGACGAGCGGACCGACGACGAGGCCTTCGCGGCGCTGGAAGGGCTCTTTCCCGACCGCGAGGTCGTGCCGGTGCCGGGCCGGGAGATCCTCCTCGGCGGCGGGAACGTCCACTGCATCACCCAGCAGGTTCCGGCCGGCTGAGACTGGGCGGTGTGCGCCGGCGCTGGGTGGCCGGAAGACCCCGTCGGCTGCCACAATGCCCCGCGGAGGGGTGGCAGAGTGGTCGAATGCA